>NZ_JBVHHB010000009.1:0-296300 GCF_055561295.1 Kitasatospora sp. NPDC022785
CCTTCAACCGCGACCCCAAGTAACCGCCGTGACAGCGCGGGCCGCGTCCCGCAACCCGCTCCGCCCCAGGGCGGCGTACTCCGACACCGCGTCGGCGTACGCCGCCCCGTCGGCGTCCAGCGCCTTCTGCCGGGCCCGCTCCTCCGACATCGTCGGCTGGAAGTCGCGCATCACCCGCAGCCGTTCGGCCAGCGCGATCATCCGCACGGCGGACGCGTCGCCCGACGCGAGCCCCACCAGGCCGAGGGCGTGCAGCACCGTCCCGAACACAGGGAGCTCCATGGGCGAGCCGGACGGGCCGGAGAGCAGCGTCCGCAGCCGCTTGCGCAGCCGGTCGACCGGCCCCGCGACGAGCTCGACGCGGCCGGCGTGCGCGTGTGCCGTCACCGCCGCCGACTGGATCTGCAGGGCCCACGGGTCGAGCCAGGGGTCGCCGCTGTGCGTCGAGCCGGCCGCGAGAATGCGCTCGACGGCGCTGCGCCACAGGCCCAGCCCGACCTCCGTCAGCCCGCGGGCGAGCGCGATCTCGGCGCGCCCGCCGAGATCGGTGCTGTAGAAGGCGTCCTGCTGCGGGGCGTTGTCACTCTCCGCCAGCCGCAGCCAGTACTCGGCCTCGTCGGGGTCCCCGCGCTGCAGGCAGGCGAGGACGAGGGTCGAGCGCATGCCGATGTAGTCGTGCCCGTCGCTGATCCGCGGCAGCGTCTCGAACGCCGCCTTGAGGTGCTCGTACGCCGTCTCGCCCTGCCCCGTCCGCAAGCAGAGCTCGCCCAGCCGCGAATGACGCATGAGCTGGATGGACGGGTTGTCGACCGGGGCCAGTGCGGCGACCATCCGGTGAGCCGAGGCGAGCGCGCGGTCGATGTCCTGCTCGTACTCCCAGACGTAGGTGGCGACGCACTCGGCGAGACCGGCGACCAGCGGCTGCTCGCTGTCGCCACCGCAGAGCCTGCGCAGCGCGTCGTAGTCGGGGGGCCGCATCTCGGGGACCGCGCACAGCACCACCGCGGTGGCGCCCAGCAGCGTGTCCGTCGGGGCCGGGGGCAGCCGCCGCAGGGTGACGAGCTGGCGTACGGCGTGCGGGCCGTAGCCCATGAGCAGGCCCGCCGTGCACACCACCGCGGCGGCGCGGGCGACTTCGACGTACTCGGGCCCGGGGCGGTAGTGCGACAGCGGCGGGCCGGTGTCGGCGGCGAGGGTGACGAGGCGGGGAAGGTTGGCGGCGGTGGACCACAGGCCGGCGAGGGCGGCGGTGAGGGCGGCGGTGGTGGGGTCGTCCGCCCGGGCCAGGGCGTACCGCAGGGCCAGCACGAGGTTGTCCTGCTCGGCCCTGATCCGCTCCCAGGCCGCCCGCGGTTCGGGGCCGAAGAGGACGTCGTGGTGCGCGACCCCGAAGTCCCGCGCCCAGGCGAGGAACCGGCCGACGGCCGCTTCGTCCCCGCCGGCCTCCGTACGCCGGGCCGCGCTGAACTCCCGTACGGTCTCCAGCATCCGGAACCGCACGCCGGCCGGGGTGTCGGCGACGGTGAGCAGGGACTGATCGGCCAACTGCTCCAGGAGAGAGAACGCGTCCTCGCCGAGCACCTGTTCCGCCGCCTCGCCCAGGAAGCCGCCGGGGAAGACGGACAGTGTGCGCAGCGCGGCCTTGGCGTCCTCGGCGAGCAGGTTCCAGCTCCACTCCACGACCGCGTACAGCGTGCGATGGCGCTCCGGCATGTCCCGCACCCCGCCCCGCAGCAGCGCGAACCGGTCGCCGAGGCGCCGGGCGATCTCCGGCACCGAGAGCACCCGCACCCGCGCCGCGGCGAGCTCCACGGCGAGCGGCAGCCCGTCGAGGTGGTGGCAGAGCCCGGCCACCGCGTCCGGCGGCAGCTGCACGCCCGGCCTGGCGGCCCGGGCCCGCTGTGTGAACAGCTCGATGGAGGTGTCGAGACCGAGCTCCGGCAGCGCGTACACCGCCTCCGACGTCAGGCCGAGGGGGGCCCGGCTGGTGGCGAGCACACGCAGGTCCTTCGAGGACGAGACCAGGGCCCGCACCAGGTCGGCGGCGCCCCGGACGACCTGCTCGCAGTTGTCCAGCACCAGCAGTGCGGGCCCGGAGCCGAGCACGCCGAGGATGCCGGACACCGGGTCGGCCGAGGCGTGGCCGCTCACGGCGCCGGGCCGTCCGTCGCCCGCGCCGAGCGCGGAGGCCACCTCCGCGGCCACGTCCTCGTTCGCGGTGACGGCGGCCAGCGGTACGAAATACACCACGCGCTGCTCGGCCCCGCGGCTGACGGCGTGCGCGAGCCGGGTCTTGCCGAGGCCACCGGGGCCGACGACGGTGACGGCGCGGGAGGCGCGCAGCAGCCGTTCCACCGCCGCGATGTCGTCGTCCCGTCCGAGCAGCGGGTTCGGCTCATGCGGCACGCCGTGTCTGACCACGGGCGCCTCGCCGCGCAGCAGCTCCTGCTGGACGGCCTTGAGCCCGGCACCCGGATCCGTGCCGAGCCCGTCGCGCAGCTCACGGCGGTACGCCTCGTACCGCATCAGCGCGGCGGACGGGCCCGCCGTCGCCGCCTCGCCGCGCAGCAGCTCGGCGAGCACCTCCTCGTCGCGCGGATGCTTCGCGGCGGCCACGGCCAGCGGCCCGGCCGCCTCCGCGTGCCGCCCCAGCCGGGCGAGGGCGAGCGCCCGCGCGCGGGCGAGCGTGCCGTGGACGGGGGCGCGCTCGGTGCGCAACACGGCGACGGGGTCGTCGGTGTCGCTGGCCTCGTCGGGGGCGCCCTCCCACAGTGCGAGCCCGGCCTCGGCCGCAGCCAGCGAGCCCGCGTGGTCCCCGGCCCTGGCCCGGTCCGCGCTCGCGGCGGCGTGCAGCAGCAGGGCGGAGCTGTCGACCTGATCCTCGGCGAGGGTGAGCCGGTATCCGGTCGGCGTGCTCGCGAGGACGTCGAAGCCCAACTGCGCCCGGGCCCTGGAGACAAGGACCTGCAGCGCCTTTCCCGGCCGCTCCGGCAACTCGTCCGGCCACAGCCCTGCCACCAGCCGCTCGGTGCTGCAGCCCGTGCGCAGGTCGCCCGCCAGCAGCGCGAGGAGGGCGCGGAGCCGGGGCGCGGTGACCTCCTGTCCGCGGTAGGCGACACGCGGCAGCAGGGTCAGGTCGGTGGTCACCCGTGCAGATTAGCCGAGGCACCGGCTGCCGGAAGGCCCGCTGCGGGGCGGAACTCCCGCCGCCCGCACGGCTGCCGCGGCTGTGCCGACGGGGGCCCGCACCCGCGCCACCGGGGCGGCTCAGGGCCGCCCGAACGCCGACTCCGCGGGGTCCGGGTGCGGGGGCTCCGGTGGAAGGGTCTGGCGGGAACGGAGGGGGACGGGCGGAAGATAGTAGCCATAGACATAGTAGCCATGTACTCTATTTGCCATGAGCAAGGGTTCAACGGGCCCCACGCCCGGCTTCCTGGTATGGCGGCTCGCCAACAAGTGGCGCGTCGCGGTCGATCGCGCGGTGGCCCCGCTGGGCCTCACGCACGCGCAGTACTCCCTGGTCGCGTCGCTGTACGGCATGCAGCGCGCCGGCGAGCGGCCCAGTCAGCGCCGGCTCGCCGACCACACCGGGCTGGAGGCGCTGTACGTCTCGAAGCTGGCGCGTGCCCTGGAGTCCGCCGGGCTGATCGAGCGCACCCGCGATCCCCGCGACCCGCGCGCCGTACAGCTCGCCCTCACCGACGAGGGCCAGGCCGTCACGCGGCAGGCCATCGCGGTGGTCCAGGGCCTCCTCCAGCAGTTGCTGGAGCCGCTCGGCGGCCTCGACGCCCCGCGGACGCGCGCCTTCGCCGAGGAGCTGACGGCCCTGCTCGACGTACCTCTCGCTCCATCCCTGCCCGACGACGAGAGCACTCAGGGGAGAACACCATGACCACCACCGTCTCCACCACCACCGCACCCGCCGCCGACGCCCGCGCCCTCGGCCTGGCCCACTACGCCGCCCGCGGCGTCCTGGAACACGTCCTGGCCCGGCACGGCGTCACGTTCCAGCAGCAGGTCGCCCTGCGCGCCGCCGTCACCGCCGACGCCCCGCAGACGCCGGACGAACTGGTCACGCAGGTCCGGAGCTCCCTCAAGGCCGATCCGGCCGACATCCGCGCCACCCTCGACGAGCTGCTGGCGCGGCAGCTGCTCGTCGCCGACGGTACGCACCTTCGCGCCATGGATGCGGGGCGCGAGCTGCTCGCCGTCGTCGCCGCGGAGACCGCCCCCGTCACCGCCCGCGTCTGGGGCGGGATACCCGCCGAGGACCTGGCCGCCGCCGGGCGCGTCCTCGCCCTGGTCGCGGAGCGCGCCGACGCGGAGCTCGCTGCGCTGACCGCCTGACCGCCTGACCGCCTGACCGCCTGACCGCCTGACCGCCTGACCGTCTGACCGTCTGACCGCCCGTTCGGACCGCCTTCCCGTCGAGCGCGGCTCGTCCGCTACGCCGGGATCGTCGCCGCGATGAGCCACCTGCGCAGGCAGGCCCCGCGGCTGAGCCCGCAGGAGGCGAAGGCCTACGTCATGATCGTTCGGGACGGCGCCGAACCCCCGGAGGAGCCGGCGAGCCTCACCCGGGAAGAGCCGAAGTGGCCGCCTCTGCCCATCGAGACGCTGGCCGGCCCGGTCGAGTGGCGGCCGGGCCGAGGGGCCGAGACGCCGGCCGGTCCGGTCCGATAGCGGCCGGGCCGAAGGGTCGATGAGGTCGACGGCGCACTGTTCGGCCGACGGATACGCGCCCCGATCACCGCCCACAACGGGCTCGGCGACCACTCGGCCCCGGGGCACGGCAGATCTCCGACGCCGTCCGGAAATCACCGCCCTGGGCCGGGTGGATCAATTCATTCGTTGAATTTCGTACATATTTGATGATCCATCAGAAGAGTTTTGGCGAACCATCACCGCTGCTTCTGAATGGTTGTGATCCTTGTCGCACCACTACCGGTGAACCCCTTGTCCCACCTGCTGAGACAGCATCGACCGCCGCCGAAGGGGGCCGTCGTGACGCTGGAGCCGGGTTAGTGTGATGGTCGGTCAACCTACAGTGACCGCACTCCTTCCGTTCGTGCCCAACGCGGCTTTCGTGACCCATCCGGTCCGCCGTGTGGCGGGTTGCCCCAATCCGGGTGCTCGCCGTCGGGCGTGAATTCGCTCTTCCATGTCGCGTTCACGCAGATCCGTGGACGTACCGCCTTCGTGGGGGGAGGCAATCCGGTGCTCAACTATTCCCCGGCGCGTCCCGATGACGTCGACGCGCTGCTCCTGCTGTACCGAGAGGTCTACGGGCGTGCGTACGCACTGCCGCTCGGGACCGATCCCGAGGTGATGGCGAGCGAGATCAGCTCGCCGCAGACCACCTGGCTGGTCGCCCGCGAGCCCGCCGGCGGCCGGCTCCTCGGCTCGATCGTCGGCACCCTCGACCCTGCCGCCCGGCTCGGCAAGCTCCAGGGCCTGGTGATCCACCCGGACGCCCGCGGCCTCGGCGCGGGCCACCTGGCCGTCCGGCAGCTCAGCGAGGCACTGCTCGGCGGCGACCGGCCGGCCGACTCGCTCTACTCGACCGCCCGTACCAACTCCACCGCGCCGCAACGGATCTGCCTGCAGGCCGGGTTCCGCGCACTCGGCGTCCTGCCGAACCTGCGCAAGGCCGCACGGCACGAAACCATGGTGCTGCTGGCCCGCCACCGCGAGGGCGTGCTCGAACAGCGCCTGCCGGTGGCACGCGTCCCGCAGGCCCTGGGCGGCCTCATGCGGGCCCTGGACGCCGTCCCGGGCCCGCACCCGAGGCCGGAGCTCGCCGACGAGCCGCTGCCGGTCCCGGCCCGGGGTCCCGGCCCGGGGCTCGAACTCGTCGACGCCCCGCAGTTCGTGGCCCGCCACTTCGCCCGCCACCTGCCCGACCCCGGGCAGTGCTTCTACCCCTTCCACACCCCCAACGTGCTGCTCACGCCCGCCGACGGCCGCTACGAGCTGTACGCGCAGCTCAGTCCGTCCGACGGGTACTGCACGCTGATCGGCGCCGAACCCGGGCTCTCCGCGATCGGCGACGACCTCGACACCATCACCCAGAAGCTCGCCGCCCACGGCGCCAGCTACCTCGAAACCCTGCTGCCACTGGACAGTTACGAGAACCTGCGGCTGCTGCTCGCACACGGGTTCCTGCCGGTGGCCGCCTACCCGGCGATGCGCCGGGAGGACAAGGGCTTCCGTGACTACGTGGTGATGGCTCGCACCCTCCAGCCGCTCGACTTCCGCGGCCTGTCCATCGATGCCGCCTTCCAGCCGTTCGCCGAGCAGTACATCGAACTGTGGAAGCACCAGAACCTCAACACCAACGGGATATTCCGATGAACAAGTACCTGCGCCCGGTCGCGGTACCCGACGCCGATGCGCTGGCCCACGTACAGCAGCTCTGCGACATCGCCGAGCCGTACCAGGCCGGCCCAGCCTCGGACCGTCTCTTCACCGCGGCCATGAACGAGTCCAACGCCTGGCACGCGGCCAGGTCCCCGTTCTTCGACCGGCTGCTCAAGGCCGGCCCGGGCGCGGGACGCCCGATCGAGGGCATCGAGGAGCTCGACCGGCTGCCCTTCGTCCACGCCAACTTCTTCAAGGCCCACGAGATCCTCTCGCTGCCCCGCGAAGAGGTGCTGCTGCACCTCACCTCCTCCGGCACCACCGGCCAGCGGTCGCAGATGTTCTTCGACGAGTTCACCCTGCGCAACGGCCAGCGCATGGTGGCCCGGGTCTTCGACCACTACGGCTGGATCGACGAGCGGGAGCCGGTCAACTACCTCCTCTCCAACTACCAGCCCCGGCCCGGCCTCAACCTCGGCACGTCGTTCACCGACGAGTACCTGTGCCACTTCGCCCCGGTCCGCTCGGTCGAGTACGCCCTCAAGCACACGGGCAGCACCCACGAGTTCGACCCCTTCGGCTGCGTCCGCACCCTGATCCGGTACGCCGAGGAGGGCGCCCCGGTGCGGATCCTCGGGTTCCCCGCCTTCCTCTCCTTCACCCTCGACCGGATGCGCGACCTGGGCATCGGCCCGCTGGAGCTCTCCCCGCGCTCACTGGTCGTCTTCGGCGGCGGCTGGAAGGGCCACGCGGACAAGCAGGTCGCCAAGCCCGAGCTGTACCGGCGCATCCACGACCAGCTGGGCATCCCGGACGAGCGGATCCGCGACGGCTACGGCGCCGCCGAACACTCCGTCCTGCACATGGAATGCCCCAACCACAACCTGCACGTGCCGGTCTGGGCCCGGATGCTGGTCCGCTCGGTGCGCGACCTGACACCGCTGCCCTACGGAGAGCCGGGCTACGCGCAGTTCATCTCGCCGTACGTCACCTCGGTGCCCGCCCAGTCCGTCCTCATGGGCGACCTGGTCACCCAGCACGCGCCCGAGGAGTGCGGCTGCGCACTGTCCACCCCCTGGTTCACCGTGCACGGCCGGGCCGGCCTCAGCCGCAACCGCAGCTGTGCCATCGCCGCCGCCGAACTCCTCAAGACCGAGAAGGCCTCATGACCAGCCCCACGACTCCCGTCGCGACCACCGACCGGCACTACTGGCAGGGCAGCTGGGTCGACGACACCGAAGCCGAGCGACGCCTCGCGGGGCTCGACACCTGCACCACCGAGGCCCTCGCAGTCCCGCTCAGCCCGCTGACCGTGCTCGCCGCCTGCGACCGCCTCGCCGCCACGCTGGCCGACCCCGCGAGCGAGCAGCACCGCCGGCTCGCCCGGCTGCTCGACGACGCGGACGTCGACACCGCGGAGCGCGAGCGCACCCTCCACGACCTCACCGAGGCGCTCGGCCGCGAGGCCCTGGAGACCAAGGTCACCCGCGAGCTCGGCGGGATCGACCCCGGACGGCTGGCCCGTTTCGACTTCCGCCGGGAGATCTTCGAGGGCTGGCTGCCGGTCGGCCTGCTGGTGCACATCGCCCCGGGCAACGCCCCCGCCGCCGGTGCGCTCAGCGTGGTCGAGGGCCTGCTCGCGGGCAACCTCAACATCGTCAAGACCAGCGGCGGGAGCCGCTTCACCCACGCCCTGCTCGCCGAACTGGCCGCGCTCGACCCGACCGGCGCCATCGCCGCGCGGACTGTCGTCCTGGGCTTCCCCTCCTCCCGCACCGACTGGCTGGCCCGGCTCTGCGGCGCCGCCGACGCCGTCGCCGCCTGGGGCGGCGAGGAGGCGGTCAACGCCATCGCCGCCCTCACCCCGCCCGGCTGCCGGCTGGTCGACTGGGGGCCCAAGCTCTCCTTCGCCTACCTCACCGCCGACGCCTGGTCCGCCCCCGAGACGCTCGCGGGCATCGCCGAGGACATCTGCCGCCTGGAGCAGCAGGCCTGCGCCAGCCCCCAGGTGATCTACCTGGACACCGAGGACCACGACCAGCTCTTCGCCTTCGCGGAGCGCTTCGCCGCCGTCCTCGCCGCCCAGCCGCCGAGCGCGGCCGAGCCGGAGCTGCTGGAGAGCGCCGAGATCACCAACACCGTGCTGGTGGCGCGGCTGGAGGAGCACCTGGGCCTGACCAAGGTGCACGCCGACCCCGCCGCCCGCTGGCACGTCCTGGCCGACACCCGCGGCGCCCTGCGCGCCTCCCCGCTGCACCGGACCGTCTGGGTCAAGCCGCTGCCGCGCAAGCGGATCGGCGAGGTGCTGCGCCCGATGCGCCGCTACCTGCAGACCGCCGGGATCGGTGCCTCCCGCCGCGACACCGCCGAGCTGGCCGGCGCCGTGCTCGCCGCCGGGGTCCAGCGGGTCACCGTCCCCGGGCGGATGCTGGACAGCTACGACGGCGAGCCGCACGACGGCGTGTACGCGCTGCAGCGCTACAGCCGCCGGGTGGACGTCCAGCTGGACGCCCGGTTCTCCGCCGACGCCTGCCTGGACGACCTTGTCGGCGCCCGCGAACTACCGCCCCCGCCGGTGCCGGTGACGGCGAAGAGCGAGTTCGAGCAGCTGCAGGAGGACCTCGGCCGGGCCGAGGTGTTCTTCCGCAGCGGGGGCAGCTCCGGCGCGCCCAAGCTCTCGGCCTTCAGCTGGGACGACTACCACGAGCACATGCGGCACGGGGCCGAGGGCGTGCTCGCGGCGGGCTTCGACCCGCGCACCGACCGGGCGATGAACCTCTTCTTCGGTGGTCTGCTCTACGGCGGCTTCCTGAGCTTCTACTCGGTCCTGGAGAACCTGCGCGCGGTGCAGTTCCCGATGGCCGCCCAGGACGACCACGCGGCCGTCGCCCGCTCGATCGTCGAGCACCGGGTGGACACCCTCTTCGGCATGCCGAACTACCTGCTGCGGGTCTTCACCGAGGGCGCGGACGTGCTCCGCGAGTACCGCGGGGTGCGCAAGCTCTTCTACGGCGGAGAACACTTCCCCGAGCGCCAGCGCACCTGGCTGCGCGAGGAGTTCGGCGTCGAGCTGATCCGTTCGGCGGCGTACGGCAGTGTGGACGCCGGCCCGCTGGGCTACCAGTGCCCGGACGCCGGGGACCGGGTCCACCACCTGTTCAGCGGACTGCAGACGCTCGAGATCCTCGACCTGGAGGAGGACCGCCCGGCCGGTCCGGGGCAGGCCGGGCGGCTGGTCTTCACCGCGCACAGCCGGCGCGGTCAGCGCCTGGACCGCTACGAGATCGGCGACCTCGGCCGCTGGGTGGACGGCGGCTGCCCCTGCGGGCGGCGCACCCCACGGTTCGAACTCCTCGGCCGCTTCGGCGACATCTTCCGCAGTGGCAGCCACTTCCTCAACTACCGTCGCTTCGTGCTGGCGGCCGAGGAGCGGCTGGACCACCACGGCGCCCTTCAGCTGCTCCTCGACGAGGACGAGCACAGCGCCCGTGAGAAGCTGACCGTCCGCCTGGAGGGGAACCGCTCGCCGTCGCACCCGGGCGAGGACCCGGGCACGGGCGAAGGCCCACGCCCGGCCGAACACCCGGACGCGGTAAGGGAGTTCCTGGAGGCCTATCCGGACCTCGCGGCCGCCGTGGTGCGCGACGGCCTGGTGGAGCTGTCCGTGGAGCACGCTCCCGCCGAGGCCTTCGAGCGGACGGCCGCCAGCGGCAAGCTCCTTGCTGTCGTCGACCGCCGGGCCCGGAACCGCTGAGGACCGCGGGCCGCCGCCAGGCGGCGGCCCGCGGCTCCCGTGGCTCCCGTAGCATCCGTGGCTCCGTCGTACGGCGCCACGGATGCTGCGGGAGCTACCCCATCCGCTCGTCGAGGAGCCGGACCAGCTTGCCGGTCCGGGGGTTGACCGCGAGGCCGTCCGGGGCGACCCATTCGAAGGCCAGCGGGTGGATCAGGCCCTTGCGGACCTGGTCGGCGAACATCGGCCGGGTCTCACCGAGGCGCGTGGTCAACTCCCGTTCCAGGTCCGGGTTTCCTCCGCCCGGGGTGGCGAGCCGCAGCACCAGCTCGTCCCGCTCGGCCCGGTGCCGCAGGACCACCTGATGGCCGACGACCGGGCCGCCCGTTGCGGCCAGCAGGGCGCGCAGGTCCTCCAGATAGACGGTGACCACCCCGACCCGGGCGCCCTCCTCCGAGCGTCCCAGCAGTCGCAGACGCCGCCGAGGGAAGTCGACCCACTCGGCGAGGTCGCCGACCGGGTAGCGGATCACCGGCATCAGACGGCGGACCAGATCGGTGGCGATCACCCGGCCGGGGCGGCCCTCCTCCTCGATCGGCTCGCCGGTCTCCGGATCGAGCAGCTCCACCACCTTGTCCTCGGTGAAGACCTCGTGCACCCGGCTGTCCGGCTCCCCGGCCACCGGTCCGGCCAGGACGCCCGCGTCCACGCTGGCGTAACCGATCGACCGGACGGCCACGTTGGGGAAGGCGGTGGTGAGCAGCGTCACCTGGTCCGGATAGCAGGCCTCGCCGGCGAAGAGCGCGATGCGGACGTCCGGCAGGGTCCCGACGGTGTCGACGACCTCGCGGGCCAACCGGCACAGTGACGTGGGCGGCGCGGCGACCACGGTCGCGGAGAAGTCGCGCAGGGCCTGGACGGTGGCGTCCAGTGGCGCGGCGCCGCCGATCGGCAGCTGGACCGTGGGGACGGGCGCTTCCTGCAGGCAGTTGAGGGTGAAGACGAAGCTGGAGTAGAGCTCGCCGGCGTAGAAGAGGTTGGCGACCTTGTCCCCGGCGCGCAGCCCGGCGGCCGGCAGGCCGCCGCCGAACGTCCGGCTCATGCGGCGCCACTCCGCGCGGGTGTACATGGACACCCGCGGTGCCCCGGTGGTGCCGCCGGTCTTGAAGACGATCCCGTCCTCGTGCGGCCCGGTGAGCACCCGGCTGTTGGTGATGCCGTGGGCCGCCCAGTAGGCGGTGTGCTCGGTCAGCGGCAGCGCGCTGAGGCCGGTGGGGTCGGAGGGGCCGGCGAGGTCGTCCGGGAGGCCGGCGTAGAGGTCGCGGTAGAAGGGGGAGTTCTCCCGTACATAGCGGATCAAGTCGGGTATATGAGTAGTCGTCACATTATATGAGTCTAGACCTGTACAAAAGCCTCGTCCGCGCGGGGTGGGGTGCCGGGGCCCTGGGGCTGCTGGGTGGGACCGGGATCGTGGGGGTGCCGCATGGAGCGGGATCGAGAACGCCGGCCGGCTGCCACCGGCTCGGGCCGAACGGGACCGGCTGGAAGCCCTGTTGGGGTGGATCCCCGGTTCCCCGACCGGGGATCCACCTCCGTGGCGCAGTGCAGCAGTGCCGCCGCGGCGGCTGGGCGGGTCACGCCTGCGAATGGTTCGGCCTCGTCAGCCTCATCGGTCTCGTCGGCTCGGCCTCGTCGGCCTTGTCGGCCTCGTCGCCGCCGGGCTCCGGGCCGTCACTGCGGTCGCAGGTTCAGGACGAGGTCGCGCGGCAGACCGTGGGTGTCGTGGAGGTAGTGGAAGTCCTCCTCGCGCAGCGGGCCCCGGAACCGGGGGCGGGCCAGGATCTGCCGGCCGCGTTCCAGGAGCCGGCCGAAACGGCGCTCCTCGTCGAGCAGCACCCGGCGCACGGCATCCGGATCCCCCTCCTGACGGAAGCGGTCGAGGGTGTGCAGGATCAGCTCGTCCGGCAGGTCCCCGAGACTGCGCGAGGGATCGTCCCGCCGCAGCACGGTGAGCACCCGTCGTACCAGCCGGCGCAGCACGTAGCCGCGGCCGGTGTTGGCCGGGCGCACCCCGTCGCCGATCACCACCATGGCGGAGCGCAGGTGGTCACAGACCAGCCGCAGTGACGGCTCGTCCAACTGCCACAGGGTCGGCACCACACGGCGCCAGGGGTCGAAGACGTCGCACTCGAACACCGACGTCCGGCCCTGCAGCAGCGAGGCCAGCCGTTCCAGGCCGAGCCCGGTGTCGACGTTGCGCTGGGGGAGCGGCACGAGCGATCCGTCGACGAGTCGTCGGTGGCGCATCATGACGTGGTTCCACACCTCCACCCAGCGGTCGTCACCGGTCGGCGTCGACTCGGGCGGGGTGTCGCCGGTCCACAGGAAGATCTCCGAGTCGGGGCCGCACGGCCCGGTCGGGCCGTTGGACCACCAGTTGTCCTCGACGGTGAGCTCCACCGGCACCCCGTGCGACTGCCACAACTCCAGGGAATCGGTGTCCGGTCCGGTCTGGTCGTCGCCGCCGAAGACCGTGACGTGCAGCAGCCCGGGATCGATGCCGAACCCCTCGGTGAGCAGCCCGTAACCCCAGTCGAGGCTCTGCGGGCCCTCGTAGTCGCCGAGCGACCAGGTGCCGAGCATCTCGAAGACGGTCAGATGGGTGCGATCGCCGACCTCGTCCAGGTCCGTGGTCCGCAGACAGCGCTGCACATTGACCAGCCGCCTGCCGAGGGGGTGCGGGCGCCCCTCCAGGTGCGGGGTGAGCGGATGCATGCCCGAGGTGGTGAACAGCACCGGGTCACCGGGCGGCGGCAGCAGGGTCGAGCCGGTGATCCGGCGGTGGCCGCGTTCCTCGAAGTACTCGACGAACGTGCGGACGATCTGATCGGTGTTCATGAGGTGGCTCCTTCGCGTGAACTGCGGGGAGGCACCGGACGACTGGTCCGCGCGGTCATCGGAACCGGGGCGGGAAACGCCATGGAACCACCGGCGGACCGTGTCCGGTCGCCGGTGGGAAAGGGGGTACGTCAGGCGGCGGCAACCGGCGAGCTGGTCGCTCGCGCGGTCGCGGTGGTGCTTCGGCCTGTGACGTTCATACGGCCGAGGTTAACGCGCCCGCCGCCCCTGGTCACCCGATTTTCGGCCCGGCCGCCCGGCCGCAGGGAGGGCGCCCGCTCGGAGGGCGGCCGCTCGGTGGACGGCGACGCGGTGGACGGCGACGCGAAATCTGCAGGCTGCCGGAGACCCCGCCGAGGCCCGTGGCCGTCAGCCGGCCGACAGGACCTCCACGCCGCGCGCCGTGAGCTGCTCGACGACCGGGTGCCGGGGATCGGCGTCGGTGATCAGTCCGCTGATCTCCTCCCAGGGCAGGACGCGGAACCGTGAGGCCGTGCCGATCTTCTCGGACGAGGCGAGGATGTAGGTGTCCGCGGCCCGCGCGGCCAGGGCGCGCTTCATCGCGGCCTCCTCGGCGTCGCCGGTGGTCAGTCCTGCCTCCGGGTGGACGCCGGTGACGCCGAGGAGGCAGAGGTCGGCCGAGACGTTCTGGGCTGCCTCGACCGCGGCGGCACCGCAGGCGACTGCCGAGTGCTTGAAGATTCGGCCGCCCAGCAGGAAGACCTCGGCCAGCGGATGGTCGAGCAGCGCGGCCGCGATGGTCGGGCTGTGGGTGATCACGGTGCAGGCGAGGTCCGGCGGGAGCAGGCGGGCGACGGCGAGGGCGGTGGTGCCGCCGTCCAGGATCACGGCGCTGCCCGGTTTCACCAGTGCGGCGGCCGCTGCGGCGACGTTCCGCTTGCCGTCGGGGGTGACGGTCTTCCGGGCGGCGTAGTCCGCCACGGCGGGGGAGACGGGTAGCGCTCCGCCGTAGACGCGGTGGCAGAGCCCCTCGGTGGCGAGGTCACGCAGGTCCCGCCGCACGCTGTCCTCGGAGATGCCCAGGTCCACGGCGACGTCCTTGGCGACGATCTTGCCCTCTCGCGCGAGCAGGCCCAGCAGGTGGTCGCGCCGTTCAGCAGCCAGCATCCGTGTTCTCTCCTGTTCTTGCACGTTTCTGCGTGTATCGTAGCGCGCCATGACCGACAAGCCGATGCTCATCCTCATCGCCGGCCCCTACCGGTCCGGTACCGACGGCGACCCACAGGCCATGGCCGCCAACCTCGCCCGCCTCGAAGCCGCGGCGTGGCCGGTCTTCGCGGCCGGTCACCTCCCCGTCATCGGAGAGTGGGTCGCCCTGCCCGTCCTGCGCTCGGCCGGCGCGGGCCCCACGGACCCCCTCGCCGACGAGGTCCTCTACCCGGCCGCCGAGCGCCTGCTCGCCCACTGCGACGCCGTGCTCCGGCTGCCCGGTGACTCCACCGGAGCCGATCAGGACGTCGCCACTGCCCGCCGCCGCGGCCTGCCCGTGTACCACGACGTGGACGAGATCCCGCGCCGCACCCCTCAGGAGAGCGAGTGAGCACCCGCCCCGGCATCGACATCCCTGACCACCGCGGCCGCACCCGCCTCGACCGCGCCGGGCGTGACCTCGACCGCAACCCCGACGTCGTGGTCCGCGACGTGGAGCTCACCTCCCAGGGCTGGCACGTCCTGCGCCGCACCACGTTCGACCACCGGCGCCGCGACGGACGCTGGGTCACCCAGCAGCGCGAGACGTACGACCGCGGCAACGGCGCGGTCGTGCTCCCGTACGACGCCGAGCGCGGACGGGTGCTGCTCACCCGCCAGTTCCGCTACCCGGCCTACGTCAACGACCACCCGGACGGCATGCTCGTCGAGGCCGCGGCCGGCCTGCTCGACGGCGACGCGCCGCTCGCCGCCGTCCGGCGCGAGGCCGCCGAAGAGCTCGGCGTCACACTCGGCCCGCTCACCCACGTCCTCGACGCCTACATGAGCCCCGGCTCGGTCACCGAACGCCTGCACTTCTACGCGTCCCCCTACGCCCCGGCCGACCGCACCGGAAGCGGCGGCGGGCTGGAGGAGGACGGCGAGGACATCGAAGTACTCGAACTGCCCTTCGCCGATGCCCTCGCCATGGTCCGCGACGGCCGCATCACCGACGGCAAGACCATCCTGCTCCTGCAGTGGGCCGCCCTGGACGGACCCTTCGCCTCGCCGCTGGCGAGGGCGGCCGAATGATCCGGCCGGCCGCCGACGGCCGGACGGTCGGCCGGGTGCGAGGCGTGCGTCAGTCGGTCCTCGGCTCCGCACGTCGGGCGTAGGCGCGGGCGGCGCGGGCGCGGTCGCCGCAGCGGGTGGAGCACCAGTGGCGGCGGCCGTGGCGCAGCAGGTAGCGGTTACAGGGGGTGGAACCGCAGGTGGTGAGGCGGTCGGCGTCGGGGCCGGTGAGGAGGTCGGCCGCGTTGGCCGCCAGGGTCGCGAGCGCGTGGTCGAGGATCTCGGTGGTGGGGCACGGCGTCGCGCGGTAGGGGCCGTTGGTCTCGTCCCAGTGCAGCAGGGCCGCCGTCGGGGCCTTGCTGAGCGCGGCGTTGACGGCGGACAGGGCCGCAGGCAGCGGGGGCAGTCCGGCGATCCGCGCGGCGAACAGCGACCGGAGGTGTTCGCGCAGCGAGCGCAGCTGTGCCGTGCACATCTCCTGGACCCGGACGCCGGCCGGGGCGAGACCGTGCTCGGTGAGCCACCTGTCCGTTGCCGCGGGGGTGCCGAGGAGGTCGATGAAGTGTCCCCCGGGCAGCGCGACGGCGCTGTTGGCGAAGTCGAGGGCGAGGTAGTCCTGCGCCCCTGGTGCGGGCGGCAGCGCGGTCTCGGCGGTCAGGGTCTCGCTCATGGATCTCATGGTACGGCTTGCGTTCGTCCGTGAGAAACAGCTACGGTCCTTCACGGATAAACCGCTTCTCATCCGTGAGGTGTCTGGAATGGCTATGACCGGCACGACCAGTGAGCAGATCCCCGTCCGCGTCTTCGGCGGCCCGACCGCCCTCTTCGCATACGGCGGCCTGCGGTTCCTGACCGACCCGACCTTCGACGCTCCCGGTGACTACCAGGTGCCGGGCGGCCGGCTGACCAAGACGGCGCCCTCCTACGCCGCACCGGCCGGACTCGGCCGCATCGACGTGGTCCTGCTCTCCCACGACGAGCACCCGGACAACCTCGACGACTCCGGCCGGGCGCTGCTCGCCGACGTCCCGCTCACCCTCACCACCCCCGGCGGCGGGCAGCGGCTGGGGGACGGGGCCAGGGGGCTGTCCGACTGGGAGTCGATCGACCTCGACCGCCCCGGCGGCGGCACGATCACCGTGACGGGCGTGCCCGCCCTCCACGGCCCGGGGGCCCGTGAGGAGGTCGAACCGATCACCGGCCAGGTCGTCGGTTTCGTCCTGACGGGGGAGGGCCTGCCCACGGTCTACGTCAGCGGCGACAACGCCTCGCTCGGCCTGGTCGAGGAGATCGCCGAACGCTTCGGCCCGGTGGACACCGCCATCCTCTTCGCGGGGGCTCCCCGCTTCCCCGTCCTCTTCGGCGGCGCGCTGATCGTCCTCGACAGCGCCCAGACCGCCGACGCCGCCCGGATCCTCGGCGCCCGCCGGGTGGTCCCCGTCCACTACGACAGTTGGGCCCACTTCACCGAGGGCCGTGACGAACTGGTGGCCGCCTTCACCGCTGCCGGGCTGATCGACCGCCTGGACTTCGGCGACAAGGGCGACCTGGACGGACCTGCCTGACCGGACGGACCTGCCTGACCGGTGTGGCCGGGCCGGCATGGCAGGCCGCCCCGGGTGGACCGTCGGACGCAACGGTCCACGCGGGGCGGTCGGGGAGGGCCGGACCCCGGACCCTCCGCCCTGCTACTGCACTTGATTGGTGTGCTGTAGGCCAGCCGGCCATGATCAGGTCGGTGCAGGTGAGGCAGATGTCGACGAGGTGCGGGCGGTAGTGGATCTGCTGGATGCCGGCAGCTGGCATCGCGCATCCGGACTCAGGACCGGCAGCCTTGAAGCGATCCTGGACTACGCTGCCAGGCTCGGCCTAGGGTCTGTCCGGCGGATCAGGCGCGAGCGTGATCCGCCGAATGCCCAGAGTGACTCAGGTCTGCGAGAACTGAGCGACGTACTCAGCGAACGCCGGGATGCCGACTTCTGCACGGCGCTCGTCCATGTGCTCGGGATCCTCGTAGGGCCACGGGATCGGCGAGCCGTCCTTCACGCCGGCGATCTGCGTGCCGTAGATCTGCTTCTGCCCTTCGTTCACAAGCGTGCGATCACGAAGGAAGGCGAGATCGCGCGGGCTGGCAGCACCGCTGGCCACCGCCTGGTCCATCAGCCTCAGCGCGCGCCGCTGAATGTCGAGCTGACGGTCGGCGTGCTGCGCGATCAGCCACGCAGCCCGAGCGGCGTCCTCGCCGACCAGTTCCGCGGTCGGCCACCCGTGCACGTCCATGATCTCGCTGAGACGATCCGCGTGCTGCGCGGTCAAGCGGCGCCACGCCAACTGCTCCGCCGGGTCATCGCTGTTCGCCTGGCGCGCGGCCTGGTGATCTGCCGCAACCATGGCGATGAGCTCTGCGGCCACTGCGGCGACGTCGGATGCCATCCCTACTCCAAGTCAGATCGAGGTTTTCGCTGGTCATTCGCAACCTTAGGTGCGCAAATCACGAAAAAATCTCCTCCCGGAGGACGGTGACAGACGCGTCCGGATGTTGGGATACTTGATCTATCCGCGGAGCCGGAGCCGGATCGACGCAACACTGACAGTCCCGTGAAAGACGTAGGCGCGCTTGTCATAGCGCGTCGCGACGGCGCGGAAGTGCTTCAGTCGATTGATCGTGCGCTCGACTTCGTTGCGGCGCGTGTACATGTCCTTGTTGAAGCCTGCCGGCCGGCCACCCCGGCTGCCTCGACGTTGCCGGTTGGCGCGCTGGTCTTTGGGCTCCGGAATGGTGTGCTTGATCTGGCGTCTGCGCAGGTAGTGGCGATTGCGGTGAGAGCCGTACGCCTTGTCGCCGCCCAGGTGGTCAGGGCGGGTGCGCGGACGCCCGCCGCCGGGGCGCTTGACCCGAATGCGCTCCAGGACAGGGATGAGTTGGGGGCTGTCACCCCACTGGCCCGGCGTGAAAAGTAGGGTCAGCGGCCGGCAGCCGCCTTCCCCCGCCAGGTGGACTTTGCTCGTCAGGCCGCCCCGGGAGCGTCCGAGTCCCTTGTCGGGGCGGTGCTGTCGAGGCGTTGATCTTTTTTCGGGATCCGCGGTGCCCCAGGTCCCGTCTGCGGACCAGCGCCGATGCCGCTCGTAAACGGCCTTCCAGCTCCCGAAACGCTCGGGCAGATCACGCCAGGGCACTCCCGTTCGGACCCGGAACAGGATCTCGTTGATCACCTGCCGGTGGTCGCACCAACGTCCGCCGCGACCACCGGACTTCGGCGGGTGTGGCTCAAGCCGCATCCACTCGTCTTTTGTCAGATCTCCCCGCCCGACGACCAGAGCAACGATCCGACCGTCGGACAGTCACAAGATCCGCTAGTCGCTGGGGCAGGCCCGCCTGGGGAGTTGATCCACCTGATATCACGTCAACGAGTCATATGCGCACGTCTGTTCGCTCGCCGGGCCGGTGCATTTCTGGGACTTGTAGCCGGCGGGACGGGCGCGCTGGCCGCGGTGCTGTGGCGCACACCCGTGGGCATCCTGATCGGCCTGGGCGCCGGCTTGGCGGCCGGATCGGCCCTGCGCAACCGACGCTACTGAACTGGATCGGGTGATGTCGGAGCCGTGCGCCTGACGGCGGTCGGACCGTTCCGATAGCCCTGGATTGTGAGATGCGCGCAGGGCCGCGGCTTGACCGACGCTGGGAGAGCCGCGCGGGAGCGGATCGGCGGGGGAAGAACCGGGAGATTGCCTCCGCGCTGCGGGTCAGCGAGCGGTCGGTGGAGCGATGGCGCCGCCAAATGGCGCGAGCGGGGTGAGGCCGGGCTCCTGTCGAAGGGCTCACCGGGGCGACCGAGGCTCAGCGAGAAGCAGATCGCCAGGCGGCGCCGGCAGCCTGTGCGGCCCGTCACCGTCCTTCTGCGGTGAGTACCAAGTCATGCACCAGAAAGTGGAGTTGCACGTCATCCGTCGAATCCGCCCAGAGACCCTCGGCATCGAGCACGGATGCCGCCACCATCCGTGCCTCCGCGACGAGTTCGGGGTGGTGGTCGAAACCAGGCCACGGCAGGACGGGGTAGCTGTTCTGCTCGCCGAACTGCCGCACCTGCTCGATGTCGCCCAGGACGGAGTGCGGAAGTGAATCGTTCGCCCAGGACCACAGCCAGGTCTGCCGGGCGAGGCTGACGCTGCCGATCAACGTGAGCCGGCCGGTGAGGAAGGCCTTCCCCTCGCGTGACCACGTGATCCGCGCGTCGTCCATCGACCACTGGTAGTCCACGTCACCTGACAGTCCGAAGCGCTCGACCATGAGGGCCTGCCGCGCGCGGGCACGCTCCCGAGCTGCGAGCACGACCTCCTCCCAGCCGCGGTGGTCATGCTTCGAGCGGTCGCTCACTTGTGCCTCCTCGCACGGAACTGTCGGCAAGATCATCCCATCCGGCCGGCCCGGCCCGGCCCGCCGGGGCCCGGACTCGGCCGCGCCCCGGCAGCCCGGCTCGGCGTCGATCCCGTCGGCCGGGGGCTTGGTGCCCTTCCTGTGGCATGCGGGGTGGGGACATGCCTCACCCGCGGCGAGGACCTCGCCTGCATGGCGGCGGGGTGCCGGACAGCGATCCTCGGAGTCGGGTGGGCTTCGGTGCGCGCGACGGCGAGGGCGAGGCCGTCGAACCAGCCGGCTCCTGGTCTGATCCAGGGCACGGAGCGAGACCGCCCACGCCTGCACACGCTGAGCGACCGGGCACGTTGGTGTCGGCCGCTGCGTTGTCAAGATCGGGACGGACGCCGGAACGGCGGCGGTGGGGCAACCGGGCAGAGTGGCACCTTCACAAGGGGGCAGGGCGATGAGCATCTTCTTCTGGGCGGCGGCAGCCGTGCCGACCCTGTTTCTCGCCGACCGGGCCCTTCTGTGGATGGAACGGCACGGTTGGATCTACTGGCGCAAGCGCGAGGCTGAAGTCGGCGCAGCGTCGATGTTCAGCGTGTTCAGCGAGATTCAGACTCTTCTCTCCCCGAGCCGGCGGCACGTGGCGGAGGAGAAGGAGCGCCGACTGGTGCTGCGTGACGACGAGCAGTCGGGCGCGCCGCTCGATCGCCGGATCGACCTCGAGTCCGGGCGCGTGGTGATGCACCGACCGCCGTCGTCGCCGGACCGGCGCGAGAGTCCTTGAGGTTGGTTTGGGGCCGCATCGCGGTTCGGCCCACTCCGCTGGTCGGAACGGGCGGCTCGGCCGCATGGCCGCCGGACTGGACGACCGAGCCCCTCGAACTCGCCCACACGGCTCCGCCATCGCCAGATCAGCATGTCTGAATCAGACTTTCTGCGCCCGGCTCGCCGTCGTTGAGCCAGGACCTTCGAACTGACACCTCTTCGACGGTGTCCTTGCGTCGCCGTGACCCGCTCTCTGCTCCTGTCGGTGTGCCGCGACAGAATGCCGGGGTCGAGATCGCCTCCGGGAAAAGAGTTGTCGTGGACGAGACCGACTCCGTCGACCTGATCCGTCTCGTTGACCGTCCTGGGCTCGACGGGCAGAGCTCGGTGTGCGAGTGAAGGGCCGAAGTGCTCCGGGTTCTCTCCTGGGCCACGACTGGCTTGACTGCGAGATCGTGATCACGACCGAGGTGGTCAACGGCTGTCTTCCGGTGGTGCTCGTCCCGGACGACATCGAGGACTGGGAAGCGAGGCTCGATGAGCTGGCTGCCGGGCAGCGCGTTTCCTGGCTGGACTCGGGCCGTGGCCCGGAACTGACCATCGAACCGGGAGAGGACGGCGCGATGTGGGTGTCGGTCTGTGACCCCGCGTCCTCGGGAGTCGTGGTGAGAGTTCCACTTGCCCCGGCCCCCGGCTGGGTCGAGGACCAGCGTGCTCTTCTTGCCCGCGCATCAGAGGTGTTCCCAAGCGAGACCGTCGAGACATCGCCCGGTGTGTATCTGTGGCGCCGGAACCACCGAGCCTGATCCCGGCGCGGTCATCGGCATGGTGGTACTTCTGGCGGATCATCTCCGCCACGAGCGGATTGGGGGCCTGTCGCCGGCCAGCGCCTGCACCGGGTCACCGGGCAGCGCGAAGACCACGGCGTAGATCAGGAACGTTGCGCCGAGCAGCACGGGGATCGCCTGGAGCAGCCGGCGGATGACGTAGCGGCCCATCAGACCTCCGTACTTTCGGGCGGGGGAGGGGGCGTTGGGAGGGGGACAGTCGTCCGAGTCCACCCGTGCGGGACAGTCGCCCGAGTCCACCCGTTCGACCGGCTCGATCCCTTCGACCGGCTCGACCCGCTCCACCGGCTCGGCCGACCGTGGGCCGAGACGCGGGTGCGGGGAGGTACGCGTGCGGCCGGGCGCCGCGGAGGAGGCTCCCCGCCATCAGGGCCCGGAGGAGGGCAGGGGTGAGGGCAGCCCCCGGTCTGCCACCGCGGTCGGCGCGACGGTCGTGCCACGGCACGCATGAGCGGTTCCTCCCCACCGGGTCACTGCTCCGGGCAGCGGCGAGAGGCGAGCGGGACGGCGGTGCCCCTCACATGGTGAACGGGGCGGACGGCAGGACCGGTTCATCCGTGCAGGAAGTAGAGCCAGGCCGTCGCCCCCACACGCCAGTTGTTCGGCCGTCGAGCCCGACCGCCCCCGAAGGCGCGTCCCGCCGCCGGCACGTCGACCGTCCGCCCGTATGATCGATGCCTTCCGGATCTTGCGAGGGGCCCACGTGGAGATGTTCCGCTTCGACCGTGCGGAGAAGGTCATCGGTCGCTTCGGCAGTGTGGGCGCCACCGCGACCCGCGTCGCAGTCGGCGAGGGGGCTGTTCACGTGACCTGCCTGGCGATCGAGTCAGGTGGAACCATCGGCACCCATCCCGCTCCGGTGAGCCAGCTCTTCCTGGTCATCGCGGGCGAAGGCTGGGTCGCCGGTCCGGACGGGCACAAGGTCCCCGTCTCAGCCGGCGACGGTGTCCGCTGGGAGCCCGGTGAGGAACACGCGTCCGGCACCACCACCGGCCTCACCGCCCTCGCCCTCGAAGGCCCGGCGCTGGACGTCTTCTCCCCGGACACGTAGCGGCGGCGGACCGCACCGGCGCCTGGTTCACGTTGCCGGTACCGCGGCCGGGGTGGCGGCCGATCGGGCGCCGAGGGCCTGGCCGTAGCGGCGCAGGAGGAGGACGGCCGTCGTGGCGAGGCCGGTGAGCAGACCGAGCCAGAGGCCGCGGGTGTCGCCGCCGAGCGGGTAGGCGAACAGCCAGGAGGCGGGCAGGCCGACGAGCCAGTAGCCGACGAGGGTGATGCGGAAGCCGCTCCCGGTGTCGTCGAGGCCGCGGAGCAGGCCGACGCCGATGTTCTGGGCGCAGTCGAAGAACTGGAGCACGGCGACGATGGCGAGCAGGCCGGTGGCGATCTTCAGGCCCTGCTGGTCGGTGGCCGCGTGGGGGTCGAAGTAGGGGCGTAGCACGAGCTCGGGGAGTGTGAGGTAGAGCGTACCGACCACGGCCATCACCACCGCGCCGCAGGCGAGCGCGGTGTTCTTGATGCGGCGGGCGGCGCCGAAGTCACCGAGCGCCAGTTCGCGGCTGACGTTGATGGAGGCGGCGTGGGAGAGGCCGACGGCGACCTGGAACACGATGTAGATCAGCTGGTTGACGGCGGTGTGCGCGGCGAGCGCGGCGGCGCCGAAGCTCCCGGCCAGGAGGGCGGTGACGGAGAAGAAGCCGGCTTCGGAGCCGTAGGTGGCGGCGATCGGAGTGCCGAGGCCGAGCAGTCGGCGCAGGGTCGGGGCGTCGGCCTTCCAGAAGTCGAGGCCGAGGAGCGGCGCGAGCTGCGGGTCGCGGCGCGCGCTGGCGTACAGCGCCAGCAAGGAGAGCAGGTAGACGCTGCTGGTGGCGACGCCGATGCCGGTGAGCCCGAGCTCGGGCATGCCCCAGGTGCCGTGGATGAAGGCCCAGTTGAGGGCGGCGTTGACGGCGACGGAGGCGACGGTGATCTGCAGGAGGGCCTGTGGGCGGCGCATGCCGACGGTGAACTGGCGTATCGCCTGGAACCAGAGGCAGGGCAGCAGACCGGGGGCGAGCGCGACGAGCATGCCCTGCGCGCGGTCGGCGACGGCGGCGTCCTGGCCGAGGAGGGTCGCCGCCTGGCCTATGAGGATCATCAGTACGGCGCCGGCCGCCCCGGCGATCGTGGCGACGGCCATGGCAGCCCGGACCAGGCCGCGGACCTCGGTGCCGGAGCCCGTCGTTGTGCCGGGGCCCGCCGCGGAGTCCGCGGTGGCGAGCTCGGCTCGGGCTGCTGCGGCTGCCACCTGGTTGCCGACGGAGGTGACCAGGCCCACCCCCATGGTGCGGAGCTGGTTGAAGATCACCAGGGCGAGGCCGCCGGCGGCGAGCGCCTCGGTGCCCATGACGCCCATCATGATGGTGTCGGTGGTGGTGAGGGCGACTTGGGCGAGCTGGGTGAGCGCGAGGGGGACGGCGAGCGCGGCGAGCGCTCGGCTGTCGCGGGCCAGGGTGGTCAGCTGCGGCATGGTGGGAGTCACGTTTCCGAAAGTCAGGACCTGCGGAGTTTGGCGAGGGTCTCGTCGATGCCGGCCTCGACGGCGTCGTCGACGAGGTTGCGGGCGATCATCCAGTCGTCGTTGAAGACGGTGTCCATGTACTTCTCGCCGCCGTCGTTGATGAAGGCGACCATAACCGCGTCCGGGGGGAGGGTCTGGAGGCGGGTCAGGGCCTCGTGGACGACGCCGCCGGCGGAGCCGCCGATGAGCAGGCCGGTGCGGCGGGCGACGACGCGGGCGGTGGCGAACGCCTCGACGTCGCCGACCTTGACGCCTTCGTCGATGAGGTCGTAGTCGACGAGCAGGCCGATGGTGGCGCCTTCGGGGGTGCCGGTGCCGGACTGGTAGTAGTCGTGGGCGGGCGGTCCGAAGGCGATGGACCCCTTGGGTTCGACCCCGACGACGGCGACCCCGGGGGCGTGCTTCCTGAGCTCCAGGGCGGTTCCGCACAGGCCGCCGCCGGTGCCGACCGCGCCGATGAACACGTCGACCCGGTTGTCGAGGGCCTGGGCGATCTCACGGCCGACGGGGTAGTAGCCGACGGCGTTGCTGGGGTTGTTGTGCTGCTCGGTGAAGAAGGTGTTGTCCTTGCCGCGGGCCATGTCCTCGGCGAGTTCCTCGCGGGCGGCGGTGTTGAGTTCCTCGCCGCCGTCCTCGACGACGTAGACGAGTTCGGTGCCCATGGCCTGCATGCCGCGCAGCTTGTCGACCGCGGCGTGGTTGTCGACGACGGCGGTGAAGCGGTAGCCGCGTTCGGCGGCGACGACGGCCAGGCCCAGTCCGGTGTTTCCGGAGGTGGACTCGATGATGTGGCCGCCCTCGCGGAGCTCGCCGCGTTCCTCGGCGTCGAGGACCATCTGACGGGCCATGCGGATCTTGGCGCTGCCGGTGGGGTTGTACATCTCCAGCTTCAGCAGGAGGCGGGCGCCGTTGTCGGCGCGGGCGAGCTCGAACAGCGGGGTGTAGCCGATGAGGTCGGATATCCGGGTGACCACCGGCGGGCGGAACAGGGCGTCGGTCATGGCGGGGGAGCTCCGTAGACAGGGGGTGGGGGCGGGTCAGCAGGCCGGGCGGCGGTCGAGCCGCCAGCGCAGCCGGCCGTTCACGTGCTGGACGACGACCTTGGGCGGCAGCGGGAGGTCGTGGAAGGGGGACTCGTTGGAGTCCATCTGGTAGCCGGCGGTGTTGGGGTAGACCAGCAGGTCGCCGAACCGGGGCCGGGTGGGGAAGGCGATCTTGCGCCAGGTGAGCAGGTCGGAGTCCAGGCAGCTGGCCCCGCCCACGCAGGCCCGGTAGGCCGCGTCGTCGGTGCGATCGCCGGTGCGGCCTTCGGAGAGGAGTACCGGGTCGGGCAGGTACTCGCTGTTGAACCACTGCTCGGACAGGCTCAGGCTGGTGCCGTCGACGGTGACGATGCCGTACCCCGCCCGGTCCTTGACGCCCTGGACGCCGAAGACGGAGGACCCGGCGCCGTCCAGCAGCGCGCGACCCGGCTCCAGGAGCAGCATGACGCCGGCGTCGCGCAGCCGGGCGGTCAGGGGATCACCCGTCCCGTGCGGGCGGCCGGCGAGGACGGCCCGCAGGGCGTCGGCCCCGGCGACGGGGGAGTGGTAGGGGTAGAAGCCGTCCGGGGTGAAGGACTTCCCGGCGTGGTAGTCGTCCGGTCCCTGTGCGGCCAGGAAGGCCCGCCAGTGGCCGGCCGAGGTGTAGTCGACGGCGAAGCCGCCGCCGATGCTGATCCGGTCGGCCTGCAATCCCAGGATCCGGGCCTTGAGGCAGAGTTCGACCAGCTCGCCGGCGAGGTCGGTCCGCGGCTGCACCTCGTAGCCGGACAGGTGGAAGCCGAAGCCCTCCATCCGGATCCGGTCCCCGGCCGCGGCGCACCGCAGCAGGGCCTGGTCCAGCTGGTCGTCGTCCAGGCCGAAGCGGCTCCCCGGCTGGGAGGGCGGGAAGCGGCGCAGCAGGATGCGGACCGGCCGGGGGGTCTCCAGGTGCAGGACGCGCTCCAGTTCGTCGAGGGAGTCGACGGCGATCAGTGCCCCCTGGAGGGCGGCGACGTGCAGGAGCCGGTCGGCCTTGGCCGGGCCGGTGACGACGAGGTCCTCGCCGCGGACGCCGTGGCCGAGGGCCTCACGCAGTTCGCCGTGGCCGGCGACGTCCACGCCGGCGCCCGCCTGGGCGCAGCGTTCGACGAAGGCGGCGGCCTTGTTGGCCTTCTTCGCGAAGTACACCCTCCCCTCGACCCCGGACTCGTCGAGGGCGCCGCGGAACGCGGCGAGGTTGGCGTCGAACCGCTCGGGCAGCACGAAGTGGAACGGGCCGCCGAACGCGTGCGAGAGCTCGTGCAGGAGGCCGTCGCCCAGGATCTCGTCGTGGCCGGGGTCGGGGTGGGCGGGGAGGGTCAGCGCCACAGCGCCACCTCGGTGCCCAGGCCCTGCTCGGCGGCGAGCTGGGCGAAGCGGTGGCCGAGCGCGATGTCGGTGACGACCAGTCCGCTGTTGTAGGCGAAGATGCGCTGGCCGGGCGCGGTGCGGGCCTTGGACACGCCGGACAGGACGACGGGCAGCTCGACGTCGACGGCGGGCAGCTTGCCGTCGTCGTCGGCCATGTCGGTCCCGGTGACCTGCATCTGGGCCTCGCTGGTGGCGATCACGCGGTCGGCCCGGTGCAGGGCGGAGGGCGCGAGCCCGTGGCCGACCAGGATGGCGACCGCTCCGGGCTTGAGCCAGCCGGCCTCGACGGCGGCGCTGGTGTGGCCGCCTGCCGTGGCGACGATGACGTCCGCGTCGCCCGCCGCACGCTTGAGGTCGGTCACCAACTCCAGCTCACGGCCGGGGAAGTAGTGGGCGAGCTGCTCGCGGACGGCGGCTATGCCCTCCGGGTGACTGCCCGAGAGCAGCAGGCGTTCCAGCCTGGGCAGGGTGGTGAGCAGGAACGGCAGCGCCAGGCGGCCCTGGGTGCCGGTGCCGATGACCAGCGCGGTGCGGGCGTCGGGGGTGGCGCACTCGCGGGCCAGCAGGGCGGAGACGGCGGGGGTGCGCAGCGAGCCGATCCGGCCGCAGTCCATCATCGCCACCGGCAGGCCGGTGACGTCGTCGTAGATGCTGAGCGTCGTGTAGTAGTGCTGCTCCTCGCGGCCCCTGTCCAGGCCGTGCTTGTACGAGGTCTTGATCGCGACGACGTTGCGCACGCCGTCGCGGCCGAGCATCGCGTAGGAGACGGAGTGTCCGTCGGCGGGCTTGACGGTGAGCTTGCGCGGGTTGTCGGACTGCCCGGCGGCCAGGGTGCGGTAGGCCTGTTCGACGGTGGCGACGACGTCGGCGAGCGTGATGTCGATGCCGGCGAGGTCGCTGGTGCTCAGGACGCGCAGGGTGCCGGGGTGGGGCGTCACGGTGTCCTGGGAGGTCATGGGGGTTGTCCCTTCGGGAAGTGGGGTGCGGCAGGGGTGGTGCCGGCCTCGTTCAGGCGGGCCAGGCCTCGAGGGTGGCCTGGCCGTAGCCGTGCTCGGCGTTCTCGGCCTCGGGCCGGCTGCGGCGGCCGGGAACGCGGACGGAGGCGCGCTTGAGCCAGCGGTCGGTGCCGTCGTAGCGGGCCCGGAACGGGACACGGCCGTGCACGACGAGGTCGTTGTCGACCACCAGGACGTCGCCGGGCCGGAGGCTCACCGCGACGGAGACGCGGGCCAGTTCGTCGTCCAGGCGGCCGTATGCGGCGCGCCAGGATTCGTCGGCCTCGTCGAGCGGGGTGTAGGCGGGGTCGTAGCGAAGGGTCAGGCCGCCGTCGGTGGCGAAGAGGGTCGGCACCGATGCGGGCTTGCCGCCGAACCTCTGGGCGTCCTCGTAGGCGTCGTCGGGCAGGATCGGGGCGACGGGGCGGGTCAGTTCGGCGACGTCCGCGTCCGAGAGCCTGGCGCGGCGGATGCTGGCCGCGGTGGTGGCGATGTGGTCGTGGTTGCGCATGCAGCACAGCAGCAGCAGGTGGGCGCGGCCGGGGTGGAAGGCGTCCTCGGTGTGCGGGGTGAGCAGGACGCTGCTGCTGGCGCCGGTCTGGACGGTCTCGTGTCCCGGGGAGGGGACGATGTTGTGGACGAAGCGGCCGTCCTGCTGGCCGTCCCAGGCGATCGGAGTGCCCATCAGGGTGGAGACCAGCAGCAGCACGACGTCCCAGACGGCGCCGGCCCGACCGACGGTGGACCAGTGGCCGGGCGTGGGGCCGAGTTCGGCGTCGTCGACGTGCAGTCCCCGGACCACGAACAGGCCGTCGGCGGTGTCCACCGGGCGCAGGGCGTGGTGCAGTCCTCGGCTGAGCCGGGAGCGGACGAGGGGCAGGTCGGCGAGCAGTGCGGGGCTGGTGGCGGAGCCGTGAATGTCCAGCAGTTCGGCCGCGATGGCGGTGAGCTCGGTGACGTGGTCGGCAGCGAGCCGGCGTACCGGGGCAGGGGCGGCGGTGGGCACGGAGGCACCTTCCGTTGCGTGGCAGGTGGAAGTGCGGGCGCACGGCGGCGGCGCGGCCCGGCACGGAAGTGGGAGGGAACGCAAAGGCGTCTGGTCCGGCGCGGCTCGGGCAGCCGGACACCGAGGAACGTAACAACGACTCAGAAGTAAGGCAACCCTTAGTGGCTCGGCTGTCTGCTTTTGATCGCCGGCCGCAGAGTGTGCTCACGATCGATGCCCTGCGCCACAACGTGCCTGTGCGAAACGGGACTTGACGCTCAATCAAGCGGAGAATGTACCTCGGCCAAATCGGCCGGGCGGGGTTGCGACGATTCTCCTACTTAGGATAGGTAAACCTAAGCAAGTTCTGCTCGACCGGAATGAGGAACGACGTGGGCATCACCAGACGACGGCTGCTGTGGGCCGGTGCCGGGATCGGGGCGGTCGGTGCGCTCGCCGCCTGCAGCAGCGGTACGGGCGGATCGAAGGATGCCGCGGCCTCCGGAGCCGCGTCCGAACAGCCCCGCAGCGGTGGCACCTTGAAGGTCGGTGCGCTCGGCAAGGCCTCCTCGGTGACCCGCGACCCCCACGGCACGCAGTCCAACGAGAGCGACTACCTGATCCTCAGCCTGGTCTACGACACGCTGGCGATACCCGGCGACAGGACCAACACCGCGCCCAGGATCGCCACGAGCTGGAAGCCCTCCGAGGACCTCAAGACCTGGCGCTTCACCATCGCCGACGGCGCCAAGTTCCATGACGGCACCCCGGTCACCGCCGACGACGTCGTCTTCTCCCTCAAGCGCCTGCGGGCCACCCCGGCCGGAGCGTCCCGCCTGCCGGGCATCAAGCCCGAGGGCATCACGGCCGAGGACGCGAAGACCGTCGTCCTGGTGTCGGACTACGCCAACGCCGACCTGCCGCTGCTCACCCGCCTGACCACCTTCGTCCTGAAGGAGGACACCAAGGACGAACGGATCGCCGGCGCGCCGGGCACGGGCCCGTTCAAGCTCGACTGGTTCCGCGACGGCAACGCCCGCCTGGTGCGCAACGACGACTGGTACGGCGGCAAGGTGCTGCTCGACGCCATCGAGGTGCGGATGTTCGAGAGCCCGCAGGCGATGGCCAACGCGCTGCTCGCCGGGCAGATCGACGTCGCCTCCAACGTCGGCGCGGTCGCCGCCCGCACCGCGGAGGCCCGCAAGGACGTCCGGATCCTGCGCCGGCCCAACGACATGGCGATGCCGATCGTCATGCGCACGGCCGACGGCCCGTTCGCCGATCCGAGGGTCCGCGAGGCGCTGCGCCTCGCGGTGGACCGCGACGCGATGGTCAGGCAGGTCCTGTCCGGCTACGGCACGATCGGCAACGACATCCTCGGCACCGGCGATCCGGCAATCGCCAAGGACGTGCCGCAGCGCAAGCGGGACCTCGCCAAGGCCAAGCAGCTGCTCGCCGACGCCGGCTTCGACACGGCCAAGACCTACGACCTGATCACCACGGAGGACATCTCCGGCCTCGCGGAGTCCGCGACGCTGTTCGCCACCCAGGCCCGCGAGGCCGGCGTGAAGATCAACGTGGTCAAGCAGGACTCGAAGATCTTCTGGGACGCCACCTGGCTCAGGGCCCCGCTCTACACCACGTACTGGGGAACCAACGACTCCGTGGTGTTCTTCGCCTCCAAGACCATGGTCTCGGAGGCGGGCCAGAACGAAGCCGGCTGGAAGGAGCCCTCGTTCGACGAGGCCTACCACAAGGCCATCGGCGCCGCCGACCCGGCCGAGCGCGCCAAGGCGCTGCACCAGCTGCAGGAGGTCGAGTACGCCTCGTCCGGCTACCTGCTGTGGGGCATGGCCGACGGCATCGACCTCGCCGGCTCCGCCGTCCGCGACCTGCCCAAGCTCCCCGGTTACGGCCGCGTCCAGCTCGAGAAGACCTGGCTGGCCCGTTGATCCCGGCACATGCCGCCGACGGTGCCCGCGCACCGAAGGCCCGGCCCGGCCGGGCCCGCGTCCTCCCCGGTGCGGGCCGGGCCGCCTGGCTCGCCGTCAGGCGCCTCGGCATGCTCGCCCTGCTGCTGGCCGCGGTCTTCGCCGCGATCGAGGTCCTGCCGGGTGACGCGGCCAACGCCACCTCGGAACGCGGCGAGACCGCCGCCGACATGGCCGCCCGCCGCGCCGCGCTCGGGCTCGACCGCCCGGTGGCCGAACGGTTCTGGGACTGGATGACCGGCCTTCCCGCCGGTGACCTCGGCACCACCGCCCACGGACAGCCCGTCACCTCCGTGCTGTCCGGCCCGTTCCCCAACACCCTGCTGCTCGGATCGCTCGCGCTCGCGCTGAGCATCGTCGGCGCCCTCGCCCTCGGCAGCTGGGCCACCCTGCGCCCCGGCGGCCCGGTCGACCGCACGGTCGCGGTGCTCGCCACCGCCGCCTTCGCCCTGCCCGAGTTCGTCGTCTCCGTCGCCCTCCTGCTGGTGTTCTCCCAGTGGACGGGCTGGCTCCCCGCCGTCACCCTCACCGGCGCCGACGGCGCACCCGCGTCCTGGGACATGCTCGTGCTGCCACTGCTCTCGTTGGCGATCCCCCAGATCGGCTGGAACACCAGGATCGTGCGGGGCGCCCTCGCCGACCAGGCCGCCCTCCCGCACGTCCAGGCCGCGATCCTCGACGGCCTGCCGCGCCGACGGATCCTCACCCACCACATGCTGCCCGGCGCCCTGCCCGCCATCGCGGTCTCCACCGCCACCTCCGCCGGCATGCTGCTCGGCGGCGCCGTCGTCGTCGAGACGCTCTTCAACTACCCCGGCATCGGGGCGGTGCTGTCCGGCGCCATCGCCGACCGCGACACCCCGTTGGTGGCCGGCGTCGTCGCCGCCACCGGCGCGGCCATCAGTGCGCTCCTCCTCCTGGCCGACCTGATCCGCGACCGCACCCTGGGGGCGCGCCGATGACCACCACCGCCCCTCCCACGCGGGCACGTCGGCCCCGCCACCGGACCCTGGCCCGGGTGCTGCCCGCGCTGCTGCTCGTCGTCCTCGCGCTCACCGGTCCGCTCCTCGCGCCCAACTCCACCGACCGGCCCGTCACCGCCCCCTACGGCTCCGCCGACGGCACCGCCGCCCTCGGCGGGGACCAGCTCGGCCGCGACGTCCTCAGCCGGCTGCTGCACGGCGGCGGCCCCCTGATCGGCACCGCCCTGGTCATCGCCGTCGTGGTCACCGCGGCCGCGACCGCGATCGGCATCCTGGCCGCGCTGCGCCCGCGCCTGGGCCGCTGGGTCGAGCGCACCGCCGACCTCGCCATCCTCCTGCCGGCCGTCCTCGGCATCATGCTCATCGCCCTGGCCTGGCCGGGCGGAGGCCGCCTCGCCGTCGGCGCCGCCGCAGTCGTCCTCGGCGTCCCCTACGCCGTGCGGGTCGTCGCGGCAGCCGCCGCACCCATCGCCGCCACCGGCTACATCGAGACCGCCTCCGCGGGAGGCGAAGGTCTCTGGTACCTGGTGGCCCGCGAGGTGATCCCCAACCTCCGCGCCACCCTGCTCGCCCTCTTCGGCCTGCGCTTCGTCGAGGGTGTCTACGTGGTGTCGATCGCCGCCTTCCTGCAGCTGGGCCCCCAACCACCCGAGGCCGACTGGGCCCTGATGATCCGGGAGAACGCCCCCGGCATCATGCTCAACCCCTGGGCCGTCGGCGCGCCCTGCCTCGCCATCGGCCTGCTCGCCATCAGCGTCAACCTCGCGTCCGAGGCCCTCGCACCCGCCCGGCCCACCCCGGAGACCCCCCTGTGAGCCCCACCGCCCCGGCCGCCCAGGCCACCGGACTCTCCATCGCCCTCGGCGACGGCACCCCGCTGCTCGCCGACGCCTCGCTCACCCTGGAAGCCGGCCGGATCGACGCGATCACCGGGCCGTCCGGAGCCGGCAAGACCACCCTGCTGCGCGCGTTCGCCGGTGCCCTGCCGCCGGAGGCCGCCGTCACCTCCGGGGCCGTCACCGTGCTGGGCCAGGACATCCTCGCTCTGGCCCCGGAGCAGCTGCGCCGGCTGCGCCGCGAGCACCTCGCCTACCTCGGCCAGGACCCGGGCTCGGGGCTCAACCCCCGGATGCGGGTGGACCGCCTGATCCACGAGACCGCGGTGGACGGCTCCCGAGTGGCGCTGCTCGACCTGCTCGGGCAGGTCCGCCTGCCCCTCGACGAGCAGTTGGAACGCCGCCGCCCCGCCGCGCTCTCCGGCGGCCAGCAGCGCCGGGTCGCACTGGCCCGCGCGCTCGCCCGCCGGCCCCGGATCCTGCTGCTGGACGAGCCCACCGCAGGGCTCGACCCGGCCCTGCGCGACGAGATCGCCGACCTGCTGCGCGACCTGGCGGACCGTCACGGTCTGGCGGTCGCCCTCGCCAGCCACGATCCGGAGTTCGTCGACCGCTGCGCCGACCGGACCATGGAGCTGCGTCCGGCCGCCGCGGCGGGACCTCGCCCGGCCGTCGTCCTCAAGCCGCGGCCGCCAGGACCGGCCCGGACGAGCGACGGGCCCGCCCTCGGTCTGGGCGCCCGCGCCCTGAGTGCCGAGGTCGGCGCCGGCCGCGACCGCCGACCGGTGCTCGCCGAGCTCGACCTGGACCTTCTCCCGGGAGCCTGCGCCGGGATCATCGGCCCCTCCGGATCGGGGAAGACCACCCTGGTCCGTGTCCTGGCCGGTCTGCACCAGGCCTCCGGCGGCACCCTGACCCTGGACGGAGCAGCGCTCGCCGGCCACCACCGCCGCCGCACCCGCGACCAGCGCCGCCGGATCCAGCTCGTCCCGCAGAACCCGCTCGGCGCGCTCAACCCCGTCCGGACGGTCGGCGCCACCCTGACCAGGCCGCTGCGCCTGCACTTCGGCACCCTGCGCGAAGGGTGCCCGGCGAGGGTGGCGGAACTCCTCGACGCCGTCGGCCTGCCCGCAGACTTCGCCGGCCGCTACCCGCACGAGCTCTCCGGCGGCCAGCGCCAGCGCGTCTCGATCGCCCGGGCCCTGGCGGCGGAGCCCGAGATCCTGCTCTGCGACGAGGTCACCTCGGCCCTGGACGCCGCCACCGCTGCCGGCATCATGGCGCTGCTCGCCGCCCTACGGGCCGAACGCGGGCTCGCCCTGGCCCTGATCAGCCACGACCTGCCGCTGGTCGCGGACCACGCCGACACCGTCCTCACCCTCGAACGGGGCCGCCCGGTCGCCCGGGTCTGAGCCGGCCGGACCGGACGGAGGCCGCTGGCGTCGTCGGTGTCATCCTGTCTACAGTGATGTAGACGGCGATGGGTGCCGAGGCATCCCCGATGAGAGGTGCCGACCCATGCCCCATCCCACAGGCCCGTCGGCCGTGGACGTCCTGGATGCGCGTGCGCCGAGCCGGGACTCCGGGGCACTCCTGGTGCCAGGGGCCGCGATCGAGCTCTCCGCCGGGGCCGGCCCGTCGGCCGGGCTCTTCCGGGCAGAGGGCTCCCTGGCCCTCACCGCCGCACTCCGGGCGGGCATGTGACCGGGCGTCACCCGTGGGCTCGGGTCCTGGCCCTGACGGTCGCGGTCCCGGTGCTGCTCTTCGGCGTGCTCACCACCCTGCTCGCCGTTCACGGCTGGGGCCCCTTCCCGGTGGAGTCGGCCCTGCACTCCTGGGCGGTCGCCCACCGCCCCTCGCCTGCGGTGCGAATCGTCGGGGTCGTGACGGACCTGGGGACGGGGGTCCCGCCGTACCTCGCGGCCGTGGCGGCCGGCTTCCTGCTGGTCCGGCGCAGCGGACGGCCGGAGCGTCCGATCGTCCGGATCGCGCAGGCCTGCGCACCCGTGCTGGTCCTGGCCACGGGTCAGCTGCTCCGCAACGGGCTCATGAGAGCCTTCGCCCGTCCCCGTCCGCCGATGGCGGACTGGGTCGCCGCCTCGCCCAGCGGCTACGCCTACCCCTCGGGCCACGCCTTCACCGCCGCGGCTGCCGCCGGTCTGCTCGCCTGGGCGGTACTGAGAGGCGGCCGGCGGCGGCCCTGGACGGTGCCGCTCGTGGGGCTGTTGGGCCTGGCCGCGGTCGCCGTCGGCCTGAGCCGGATCTACCTCGGCGTCCACTGGCCGTTCGACGTGGTCGGTGGCTGGCTCCTCGCCGCTCTCTGGCTGGGCCTGACCCTGCCACTGATCCCGCTGATCGGCCGACCCCCGTCCGGCGGGAGCCCGGAAGCGCCCTCCCGTCCGGGCGCCGGGGCCGCCGGGTGACCACCGGTGGGCGGCCTGTCCGCGCAGAACCGGGCGTGCAGGCACACCGCTGCTGCGGCTCGGACCGTCCCGGCCCGCGTGGAGCAAGGTCCCGCAGGTGACGGCCAGGTCGGTGTCCACCACCCGCACGACGTCGCCCTGGGCGCCCTGGTCGGCGCTGCCGCCGGATCCGGGCTCGGCCTCCTGGCCGGGCGCGGGCGGGGCCTGGTGGACCGGGCCCGGACGGGGGCCTGCGCAGGTGGCTGACCGTCTGACGGCCCGGCGGTGGCCGGCCGTTCGCCGGTCGTCCGCCTGTCGTCAGACGGTCGTCCGCCGGTCCCCGTCCGGGCTGGACGGGGCGTCAGGCGCTCAGTACGCCGGTGCCGAGCAGACCGAAGAGGATCACGCCGATGGCGATCCGGTAGACGACGAAGGCGTTGAACGAGTGCTTGGCGACGTACTTCAGCAGCCAGGCGATCGAGGCGTAGGCGACCACGAAGGAGACCGCGGTGCCGACCACGAGCGGCGTGGCGTCGACCCCGGCGCCCAGGGCGTCCTTCAGCTCGTAGAGGCCGGCGCCGGTGAGGGCGGGGATGCCGAGGAAGAAGGAGAGCCGGGTGGCGGCCACCCGGTCGAGGTCGAGGATCAGGCCGGCGGACATCGTCGCGCCGGAGCGCGAGAAGCCGGGGAAGAGCAGCGCGAGGATCTGCGCCGAGCCGACGATCATCGCGTCCTTGAAGCCGGTGTCGTCCTCGCCGCGCTTGTGACGGCCTATCTGGTCGGCCGCCCACATCACGGCGCTGCCGACGATCAGCGAGCCGGCGACCACCCAGAGCGAGGCCAGGGGGCCCTTGATCAACGGCTTGGCGGCCAGGCCGACGAGGACGATCGGGATAGTGGCGTAGATGACCCACCAGGCGAACTTGTAGTCGTGGTGGTAGCGCTCCTCGCGGTTCACCAGGCCGCGGCCCCAGGCGGAGACGATCCGCACGATGTCCTTGAGGAAGTAGAGCAGCACGGCGGCGATGGCGCCGACCTGGATGACGGCGGTGAAGCCGACGACGGAGGTGTCGTCGACCGGGATGTCCATGAGCCCCTCGGTGATCTTCAGGTGGCCGGTCGAGGAGACGGGCAGGAACTCGGTCACCCCCTCCACGATGCCCAGGACAACCGCCTGTCCGACAGTGATCGCGCTCACGTGCACCTTCCCAGTGATGTCGGGCAAATCGGCAGGAGATCGGCATGCGGGCACCGTGGCCATCGCATGTGACTACAGGAATGTAGACGTGGGTGGCGCCGCCGTCCAATCACCCCGGACACTCCGGCACGAGGGTGAACGAGAGGTTGACCGCGCCCGATCTCCGGGCGTCTTCCGGGTGCCGGGCAGTGTCCCCGGCGCGTCACGGAGGAGCGGCCGGGGCGCTGCCCGGAGAGCCGGCGCCGGACGGTGAGGCCTTGAGAGCCGGCGCCGGACGGTGAGGCCCGGAGAGCCGGCGCCGGACGGTGAGGCCTTGAGAGCCGGCGCCGGACGGTGAGGCCGTCGGAGAGCCGGTGCCGGTCGGGTGATCCGGAGACCGCAACCCGAGGCCCGCACCGGTGGTGGCCCACCCCCGACCGGCGATCCGGTCGGGGTCGTACCGAGGTACCACTGCGCCGCGAGAGTTCCCGCTCGGGTACCACGGTCCGCCACTTCGCCGCGGCTAGCGTGAATCGCGGGACGCCTGGTCGACAGCCGAGTCGGCTGTCTTGGGGAGGTCCTGGCCGGGCGGCCGGCGACCCGCGCTCGTCCACGCGTCCGACAGACACCACCGTCGAAGGTTCTCGGAGGGCGTCATGACCATTCCGACCCGTGTGACCACACCCGGCCGAGGGCCCGACCGGACCGCCCGGATGCCCGGATCCGCGGTCCGGCCCGCCGAGTGGGCGGCACGCACCCCGTGGTCGCGCCCTGCGCCCTCACCCGTGACGCGGGACGGCCGGGGCCCGGCGAAAGCGGCCACCTGGACACTGCGGGCACCGGTGCCGGCGCGGTGCGCATGCCCGTGCTCGGCGCCGGCCGGATCGCGGGCCCCGTGGACCGCACGGCCCGCCGTCCCCCCGTGGTGAGCCCCTCCGAGCCGAGCCGGCCCCGGCCCACTGCCCGGCCCGGAGCGGAACGGCCCGGAGCGGAACGGCCCGAGGCGGAACGGCCGGAGCGGAACGGCCGGCCGGTGGCCACGCAGGGCGGCCTCGCCGTCGGCCACCGCCGCCCCGGCAGGCGTAGTACCGCGGTACCACCGGTGGCCGGTGGTTCACGTCCCGGGTACCACTGTTCCCGGGGAATCCGCACCTAGCGTGGCAGCTGAGGCGGCCGGACCGACCGGAGCCCGAGCACGAGGGATCGTCCATGATCGAGGCACAGCAACTGACGAAGCGGTACGGGGAGAAGACGGCGGTCGACCGGCTGGACTTCACGGTCAAGCCCGGTTCCGTGACCGGGTTCCTGGGGCCCAACGGCGCGGGCAAGTCGACCACGATGCGGATGATCGTCGGCCTGGACGCCCCCACCGGCGGGACGGTGAGCGTCAACGGGCGCCGGTACGCCGACCACAGCGCCCCGCTCCAGGAGGTCGGCGCGCTGCTGGAGGCGAAGTCGATCCACCCGGGGCGCTCCGCCTTCGACCACCTGATGGCGCAGGCCCACACCCACGGCATCCCGCGCCGCCGGGTCGACGAGGTCGTCGAGCTGACGGGCCTGCAATCGGTGGCCGGGAAGCGCGCCGGGGCGTTCTCGCTCGGCATGGGCCAGCGCCTCGGCATAGCGGCCGCGCTGCTGGGCGACCCCGCCACGGTGATGCTGGACGAGCCGGTGAACGGCCTCGACCCCGAGGGCGTGCTGTGGATCCGCAACCTGCTCACCGGGCTGGCTGCCGAGGGCCGCACGGTCTTCGTCTCCTCGCACCTGATGAGCGAGATGGCCCTGGTCGCCGAGCACCTCATCGTGGTGGGACGCGGCCGGCTGCTCGCCGATACCACCGTCGAGGACCTGGTGCGCCAGGCCGGTGGCGACACCGTGAAGGTGGCCTGCTCCGACCCGGCGCGCCTGCGCGAACTGCTCGCCGCCCCGGGCGTGGAGATCACCGGAAAGGTGGGCACGGAGGAGCTGCAGGTGACCGGCGTACCCGCCCGGACGATCGGGCTGACGGCGGCCGAGCACGGGATCGCGCTGTTCGAGCTGAGCGCGAAGAGCGTGTCCCTGGAAGAGGCTTTCATGGAGCTGACCAGGGACGCCGTCGAGTACCACGGCACCACCACCGGCATCGAAGCCCCCGGGAGGACGGCATGACCACCACCACCGCGACCCGGGCCGCTGGGCCGTCCGCCACCGCGCCCACCCGCCCGGTCTACCGGGTCACCGCCCGCCGCGTGCTGCGTGCCGAGTGGGCCAAGCTCTGGTCCTTGCGCTCCACCTGGATCACCCTGGGGCTGGCGCTGCTCTTCGTGGTCGCCTTCGGGCTCATCGCGTGCGCGCACTACAAGTCCAGGATCAGCGCGGGCGGCCGTCTCGACCGCGACTTCGCCGACGCCACAGCAGTGCAGCTGTCCCTGTTCGGCACGAACTTCGGCCAGCTCGCGCTCGGGGTCCTCGGGGTCCTGGTCACCGCGGGCGAGTACTCGACCGGGATGATCCGCTCCACGCTGGCCGCCGTCCCGCGCCGACTGCCCGTCCTGTGGTCCAAGGCCGCCGTCTACGGTGTGGTCGCCCTCGTCGTCGCCACGGTCGGTGTTCTCACCGCCTTCCTGATCGGCAGCGGGATTGTCTCCGGGACGCCCGCCGCCCTCACCATCTCGGACGCCGGGGTGGCCCGCAGCCTGCTCGGCGCAGGGCTCTACCTCGCCCTGGTCGGTGTGATCGGCACCGCGCTCGGCGCCCTGCTGCGCTCGGTGGCCGGCGGCATCTCGGTGCTGGTGGCCTCGCTGATGCTGGTCCCCGGCCTGGTCAGCCTGCTGCCGACCTCGTGGCAGGACCGGATCAGCCCGTACCTGCCCAGCAACGCGGGCGAGTCGATGTTCGCCCTGCACCACACCGCGCCCGCGCTGACACCCGTCGCCGGACTGCTGGTGTTCCTCACCTGGACGGTGCTGGCGCTGGCGGGCGCCGCCTGGCGGCTGGCGCGCACCGACGCCTGACCGGCCGACGACGAGTGAAACACGAGCGGACCACGAGAAGGCCGGCGGTGCCGTGGTCGGTGAGGCCGACCACCGCTCTGCCGGTCCTCGGCCATCATGGGACAGGTGACCTCCGTGACCATCGACGACGCCGCAGCCACAGGCGCCACGCAGCAGCCCCCGCCGCCGGGACTGGAACCGCTGTGGGGGCACCCACTCGTCGTCCGGCTGGCCGACGCGGGGCACCGGCTGCGGCGACTGGACGGAAGGCACCCGTGGCTGCTCGACACCGGCGTGGTGATCGCGGTCTTCCTGCTGTTCTGTCTCCCGGACCTGGTGCACGGCGGCGGCCCGCGCGAGCTCCGCTTCAAGATCACCCATCTGTCGACCGCGGGCACCTGGGCTTTCCAGGCCGCACTGGTCCTCCCGCTGTGGTGGCGCCGCAGGGCGCCCACCGTCGCCTTCGCCGTCGTCGCGGCGGTCTTCGCGGTGCAGTGGATCATGCTGGTCTGGCTGCGCGCCGACGTCGCCCTGCTGATCGCCCTGTACAGCGTCGCCCTGCACGGACGCCTGCGGCACCTTCCCTGGGCCTGTGCGGTCACCGCCGGCGCCGTCGGTCTGGTGGCCTTCCGGGTCTCGGCCGTGGTGACCTTCGGGGACGCCCTGTTCTTCCTGGTCAGCGCCGCCACCGCGTCGGTCGCGCTCGGACTGGTGCTGCGAATCCGCCGGGCCCACGTGGCGGCCCTCCTGGAGCGCGCCGTCCGGCTGGAGATCGAACGCGACCAGCGCGCCGAGCTCGCCGCCGCCACCGAACGGGCCCGCGTCGCCCGGGAGATGCACGACATCATCGGCCACAACCTCGCCGTCATCATCGGCCTCGCCGACGGCGGCGCCTACGCGGCGGACACCAATCCCCGGCGCGGCAAGGAGGCGCTCCAGCTCATCGGCGGCACCGGCCGCGAAGCGCTCGGCGAGATGCGCCGGCTGCTCGGCGTCCTGCGCGAGGACGACGAGAGCCCGGAGTTCAGCCCACAGCCCGGTGTCGCCGACGTCGCCGGCCTCTGTGAACGGATCCGGGCCGCGGGCCCCGTGGTGACGTACCGCACCGACGGCGACCTGGAGTCGCTGGACCGCGGCGCCCAGCTGAGCGTCTACCGCATCGCGCAGGAGGCGCTCACCAACACCCTGAAGCACGCGGGGCGCCGGACCGTGGTCACCCTCCACGTCGCGGTCGACGACACCGCGGTCCGCATCCGCGTCCAGGACACCGGACCGCCCGACACCGGCCCGGCACCGGCCGCACCCGTCCACCACGAGGGCCACGGCCTGGTCGGCATGCGGGAACGCGCGGCACTCTACGGTGGCACCGTCACCGCCGGCCCTCGGCCCGCCGGCGGCTGGACCGTCGAAGCCCTCCTCGCCCTCCTCCCGTCCTCCAGCCCCGAAAGCCGCACATCGTGACCACCGTGCTCATCGTCGACGACCAACCCCTCCAGCGGCTGGGCTTTCGCATGCTGCTCGAGAGCAGCTCCGACACCTCCGTGGTCGGAGAGGCCGCACACGGCGCCGAAGCGGTGCGCAGCGCTGCCGAACTGCGCCCCGACGTCGTCCTCATGGACGTCCGGATGCCCGGGATGGACGGGATCGAGGCCACCCGTCGCATCGTCGCATCGGGCGGCCGCTGCCGCGTCCTCGTCCTCACCACCTTCGACATGGACGAGTACGCCCACGCCGCGCTCCGGGCCGGAGCCAGCGGCTTCCTCCTCAAGGACGCCCTCCCGGAGGAACTGCTCGCCGGGATCCGCGCCGTCGCCTCTGGCGACGCCGTCATCGCACCCGGGCTCACCCGGCGCCTGCTCGACGCCTACGCCCACCACCTCCCGGTCCGCGCCCCGGGGCAGGAAGCCGCCGACGATCCCCGGCTGCGCGCGCTCACCGAACGGGAACGCGAGATCCTGCTCGCGATGGCGCGGGGCCAGTCGAACCGGGAGATCGCCCAGCGGCTCGTCCTCGCGGAGTCCACCGTCAAGACGCACGTGGGCCGGGTCCTGGCCAAGATCGGTGCCCGCGACCGGGTCCAGGCCGTGATCTTCGCCTATGACCTGGGACTCGCCTGGCCGGCCGGCTCCGGTCCGGGCTGACGGCTGTTCCACGTGTCCCGGCCGCAGCGTGGCAGTTCGGGGAGCGGTCATCGCACGGCCGGGAAGCGGGCGCCGTTGACGGCCCGTTGCACGGGAGGCGCCGAGGTGCGGCGTGCTGTCGCGGCGGCGCCCACACCTGTCGTCCTGCGCCCGCGGGCGGAGGTGGCCGCAGGACGAACCACACGTCAGATCCCGGTGGTGGCTTGGGCCCTGCCCTTGTTCACGGCACGCTGCAGGGCGGCGAAGTCGTCCTCGTTCTGGTCGGCGTAGGTCTCGGCGAAGTCCGCGATGGCCTGGTCGAAGCGGTCGGAGCCGCCGAGGTAGGCGGCGAGCGCGATCCGGTCACCGGAGCGGGCGTGCGCTCGGGCCAGGGTCCAACCGCACAGCCCTCCGTACGCCGCCATGCCCCGTGGGAGCATCATCTCGATCGGTGCGGAGAACTTCCAGTCGCGCAGCTGGCGCACGTAGAAGTCGCGGTCCACCCCTCCCTCGCCGGTGACGCGGGTCCAGCCGAGGAAGATGTCGCTCTGGGCCTGCATGAGGTGCTGCCCGGCGACGACGCGCTCACCCTGGTTGCTGTACTGGCTGTGCCCGGCGTACTCCACCAGGACGGAGGGCTGGGCCTCCTTGGCTTGCAGGAACAGCGGTTCGACGCCGTCCCCTGCGTCCATCAGCGCGATCCAGGCGCGGGTGCCGACGCTGCCGACCCCGACGACCTTGCGGGCCATCTGGACCAGTGTGAACTGATCGAGCAGGTGTCGCCGGTCGGACTGCAGGGTGCGCCGGTAGTGGCCGAGCACGGTGCGGATCAGTTTGTAGATCTCGTCGGCCTGCACATCACCGAAGACCTCTTCGACGGGGACGATCGTCGGAGGGTCGCTGACGATCTGCCGCCGACCGTCGACCATGGTGGTGAGCTTGCCCAGCGCCTGCGTGCTGTCACGGGTGTGGGCCTTGGCCAGCAGCTCCTCGGCCGCCTTGAACCTCTTCGCCTTGACCTGGGACCTGAACTGCCCGATGGCCTCCTCGATGTCCAGGTGCGCGTACCAGACCTCCAGGAAGGGCTGCTCCGCGAAGCGGTGCATCGCCTTCCGGTAGCCCTTGGCCGCCTCCAGGACGATCTTGCGGCGAGCCTTGCGGGAGAAGTCGTTGTCGCGCCCCGCCACCGCCAGGCTCGCGGCCAGCCGCTTGACGTCCCACTCGAATGGCCCGGGCAGGGTCTCGTCGAAGTCGTTGACGTCGAAGACCAGTCGCCGCTCCGGCGAGGCGAACGCGCCGAAGTTGGACAGGTGCGCGTCTCCGCAGAGCTGGACCTGCAGACCCGAGGTGGGTGTGGCAGCCAGATCCGCCGCCATCGGGAGTGCGGCCCCCCGGTAGTAGGTGAAGGGCGACACCAGCATGCGCCCGTGCCGTACCGGCACCAGTTCCGGCACCCGCGACGCCGCCTGGCCCAGCAGCAGCCCGACCGGGTCCCGCGATCCGCCCGGCCGGAACTCGCCGTGCGCCTCCAGCGGTGCCGCCCTGCGGGCTGCCTTCCCCTTCGCCACCCGGTCCGCCCTGCTCGGGGGCTCCGGCGCCGCGCCCCGGGCGGATGCCCCCGCATCGGACTTTCCGCCGGTCACGCCCTTTTTGGTCACCGTCATGGCCACTCCCCTCGGGCCGCAGCCGCGCGTGTTGCTGGCTGGCAAATCACCTCAGATGGCTATAGATATACCTATTCCTGGCAACCAGTGCCACGCCGGATCGGCATTCCCCCGAAGGGGAGAGCTGTCGTCACGGTCCCGCCGTCAGGTCGTGCGCCGCCGTAGCGGCTCGACGGTGCGCAATGACGGCGGCTGCTTTCGTGCGGCTCAGGGGCTCGTCGGCGGTGGTCGCCGAAGCGGCGCGTCACTGCTCCGGCAGCAGAGCCGGCGAGGCCACACTGGGGTATGGCACCAGCCCCGAACCCGGCCGCTCCGCCCCCGCTGACGCCGGATCAGGCCGCTGCCCGGGGTGAGCACTGGTGGCCGGTGGCGTTGGCGATCCTGGTCGCCGCGTTCCTCCACGTGGCGTTGCCCGAGAAGTACCGGGTGACCCCGTCATGGGTGGTCCCGGTCGTCATGCTCGTCCTGCTGGCCGCTCTGATCATCGGAGACCCGGGCCGCATCGACCGCCAGAAGCCATGGCTACGGATGACGACCGGCGTCGTCATCGCCTTCCTGACGGTGGCGAATCTGTTCGCCGCCGCCCGCCTGGTGGCCGACATCCTCACCAACAACAAGCTGTTCGCCAACAACGCCACCGGATTGCTGGCTACCGGGGGAGTGGTCTGGGCCACGAACGTGATCACCTTCGGGCTGTGGTACTGGGACCTGGACCGCGGTGGTGCCGCTGCCCGTGCGCACCGGCCGTACGCAAATCCGGCCCTGGTGTTCCCCGAGATGCAGCACACGGCCTACGCGCCGGCCACCTGGGTGCCGGTCTTCGCCGACTATCTGGTGCTGGCCTTCTGGACCGCCACTGCGTTCAGCCCCACCGACATCTCCGCGATCAAGCGGTGGGCCAAGCTGCTGATGATGACGGAAGCGGTGGCGTCTCTGGGAATCGGTGGGCTGGTGATCGCTCGCGCGATCAACATCTTGCAGTAGGAGCACCCGGCCTTCGGGGGCAGTGCGGTGGGTGAAGCCCACGCCTCCTGTTTCCTTCGGGGTGGAGATCAGCGGGTCTGCTGCGGTTCGTGGTGACGGTCGCTGGTCGGCGCGGGCCCGTGCTCGGCGCGTCCGACGTTCATCCGACCCGGCAGGTGACCCGGCGTCCGTGGTGCCGCGCACGGCCGGCCTCGCCCGGCTCCACCTGGTCCCGCGCCGGGCCGTGGACCCATCACGTACGTACGTGGGACACCCGCACGGCAGTCACTCGTGTGCGCACCCCCGGTGGCGGTCCCGAGGCGTCGAGCATTCCCTGAAGAAGGGCTGGCCGATCGTCAGACCAGCTCGTTCATGACAGCCGACCCTGGGAGCCTGTGATGCCTTCCGACACGTCCGAGCCGGGTCCGGGGCGACCGGGGGACACGCCGCCGCAGGGCGGCCGGCCCGAGGGCGAGCCGCCGGTCACGGGCAGACCGCCGCAGCCGGCCGAGCTCTCGAGGGACGAGCGCAACGAGCTGGACGAACTGCGGCACCGGCTCACCGCCCTCGAGGCGTCCACACCACCGCCCAGGGCGCGCCACCACCGCCTACGAACGACGGGCTCGGTCGTCCTGATCGTCATCTCCTCCCTGCTGGCTCTGCTCGCGGTCATCGCGGTCTGGACCAACTCGATCATCGGTGACACCGACCGGTACGTCGCCACGGTGGCGCCGCTGGCGAGCAACCCCGATGTCCAGGCCGCGCTCACCAACCGGGTGACCTCGGAGGTCCTGGCCCAGATCGACGTGAAGGCCGTGGTGGACGAGCTCTCCCAGGCCGCCGTCCAGCAGGGTGCGCCGCCCGAGCTCGGCAAGCTGATCGGCGGCCTGACCGGGCCGATCACCAGCGGCCTCACCCAACTGGTCAGCACCACCGTGAACAAGGTGGTGACCAGCGACCAGTTCGAGACCCTGTGGGTCGACGCGAACCGGGCCGTGCACTCCTCGCTCGACAAGGCGCTGACAGGCAAGGGCGGGGGAGCGGTCTCGCTGGAGAACAACCAGGTCGCCATCGACATCGGGCCGTTCGTCGCCAAGGTCAAGGACCAGCTGGTGGCGTCGGGCTTCGGACCGGCGGCGAAGATCCCGGAGGTGCACACCAGCTTCGTGGTGTTCGCCTCGAAGGACGTCGGCAAGGTCAAGACCTACTTCCGGATCCTCGAGATCATGGGCACCTGGCTCCCGATCATCGCCGTGCTGGTGGCCGCCGCCGGCGTGTTCACCGCCGTGAACCGACGCCGCGGCCTGGTCGGCGCGGCGCTCGGGGTGGCCATCGCCATGCTCCTGCTGGGAGTCGTCCTGACGGTCTTCCGGTCGTTCTACCTCGACCACCTGCCGCCCGGAGCATCCCAGGCCGCCGCCGGCGCGATCTACGACGCCCTGATCCGCTTCCTGCGCGCGAGCGTCCGCGCCGTGGGCGTGGCGGCCCTGGTGACGGCCATCGGTGCCTTCCTGGTCGGCCCGTCCAAGGCCGCCGTTTGGATCCGCACGGCCTGCAAGTCGGCGATCGGCGCCCTGCGCGAGGTGTCGACCGCTCACGGCATGCGACTCGGGGCGGTCGGCCGGTTCGTGCACCAGTACAAGCGCTGGATCGGAGCGGCGGTCCTCGTCGTGGCGGCCGTCGTCCTCGCGACGTGGAGCTACCCGACGGCGGCCGTGGTGCTGTGGATCGTCGTCGTGGTGCTGGTCGGGTTCGCCATCCGGGAGTTCCTGGACGCGGAACCGGGGGACTCCCCCCGACCGCCGTCGGCTCCCACGGTCGCCGGCGGCCCGCGCCCGGGCGTCTGAGCCTCCGCGACCGGAAAGGCGTCCCCGCCTCCGGTCGCGCGGGTGGATCGCCCACCGCTGCAGACGGGGACTCCGGGCGGTCGGGGCAGATTGGGCCGACCAGGTGGTCCGCACCCGGTCAAGAGGTCTCGGAGCGCCGGATCCGCGCACGCATCCTGCATCGTGATCCGCATGGCGATTCATCCGTTGTCGTTGCGGTCCTGAGCCGGTGGGCAAGGGGATGGTGGGGCCGGACCTTCAGTACCTCCCCCGGTGGAAGCGGCGCAGACTCCTGGCGCGCGCACTCCTACGACCGCTGGTGACCACCGCCGGCCTGCTGACGGCCTACTACCTGATCCCCATGGACAAGCCCTACCGCGCCGCGACGGTGCTGGGGCTCGTCCTCGGTCTGGTGGCGGTGTCCGCCCTCCTCGCCTGGCAGACACGGTCGGTCAGCCGTTCCCCGTACCCGAGGCTGCGGGCCGTCGAGGCGCTCGCGACCGTGTTCCCCCTGCTCATCCTGCTGTTCGCCACGAGCTACTTTCTCCTGGAGAGGAGCCAAGCGGGATCCTTCACCGAGTCCTTGTCCCGCACGGATGCCGTGTACTTCACGGTCACGGTCTTCTCCACCGTGGGCTTCGGTGACATCGCCCCCAAAACGGAAGCGGCAAGGAGCACGGTGGTGCTGCAGATGCTCGCGGACGTGCTCCTGATCGGTGTCATCGCGCACGTCATGCTGGAGGCCGTGCGCAGGGGCCTCGACCGGCGTGTGCAGCCCGGCGGGCCGCAGCAGGAGACCGGCCGGCCCGGGTCGGACGGACCGGGTGACCCGGCAGACGGTGACCTCGGGAAAGGTGGCTGACGATGATCCTTGAGCTCATTGTGATCGGTCTGGGAATCACGCTCGAGCCGCTCCCGCTCATCGCGTTCGTCCTGCTGCTCTCCGCCGAGCAGGGGGTCCGCAAGGGGCTGGCCTTCATCCTTGCCTGGCTGGCGTGCCTGGTCGTGGTGATCGCCGCGGTGCTGCTGTTGACCGGTGGTCAGCCTCCGGACAGGAACTCGGCTTCGTCGACGGCCGCCTTGGTGGTCAAGTTGGCGGTGGGCATCGGCCTGATCGCGTACGGCGAGCACAAGCGGCGCCGCGTCAAGGCACCGCACGAGCGGAAGACCCCCAAGTGGCAGAGACACCTGGACCAGGCCAATTCCTGGTCGGCGGCAGGACTCGCGGTACTGCTCCAGCCCTGGGGGCTGGTGGCCGCCGGTGCGGCCGCCGTGGTCCAGGCGAACCTGTCCGACTCCGCCACCTGGTTCGCCCTGTTCGCCTTCTGCGTCGTGGCGGCCTCGAGTCAGCTGGCGATGGAGCTCTACACCGTGTTCGCCCCGAGCGCCGCCGAGGTCAGACTGGAGCAGCTGCGTCGGTGGATCGTCGACCACCAGGATCCGGCCATCGTCGTGCTCTCGCTCCTGGTCGGCTTCTGGTTGGTGGGCCAGAGCCTCTCGCAGCTGGTGTGACCCGATGCCGAGCCTCGCACCGCTCGGAGGCTCGGCCGGTCGGCGCCTCACGGATGCCGGGGACGCAGCGCCGCCGGTCCCGCACAGCGGGCCGGCGGCAGTGGGTCAAGCCTGCAGCGATGTTCTGGTCGTTCCGGCGCAGAGAGCCCAGATCACGAAGACGTCGATGGCGATCAGCACGATGGCCCAGAACGGGTAGTAGGGCAGCCACAGGAAGTTCGCGATCATCGCCAACCCGGCCACGACGACGCCGACGGCACGTGCCCAGACGGCACCGGTGAAGAGGGCCGCACCGGCCAGAACGATGATGATGCCCAGGATGAGGTGGATCCAGCCCCAGCCGGTGGTGTTCATCTGGTAGGTGTAGCTGCGGGTGACGACGATCAGGTCGTCCTTGGCGATGGCGGCGATCCCCTCGAATATCGCCATCGCGCCGCCGAAGATCATGAGCACTGCGGCAAAGACGGTCCAACCGGTTGCGAACGGCCTTGGCGAAACCTGGGTATCCGTCGGCGTTCCGCTGACATTGCTGGCCATGTTCGGGCTCCTTCGAGAACAGCCTTGTCGCCGGATCGGGCGACCTGGTCGGAGACTCCGTATCCAGGCTGCCACGGCGGCAGTCAGGCAGCACCTCCGCGACCGCCCCGCGCCCTTTCCGCTGGGGCCCGTCCCGCGGTAGCAGCCGTCGAGGGTCGTGGGCGGCCGCGGCCCCTGCCTGTGAGGCGGCCCGGGAAGCGAGGGATCCTGTGTTTCGGACTGTCCGTCAGAACTACGAAGAAATAACCGAGTTGACTGACAGTCACAGGCTGTGGGCGGCCGGTCCGACACGCGGGGAATGGAGCGGGGGCGACCTGGACTCCTGCGGTTACCGGGAAACGGAGAAGCCGCGCCCACGACGCGAAACACCCCCTGCTGATGCACCCCGGGCCGCCGGACCGGGGACCGGCGCGTCGGGGCCGCCCATGCTCTCGGCGCTCTCGGCGCCGCCGGCCGCGCAGTCCGGCGCGCCCCCTGCCGGTCCGCGGCCTGTCCGGCTGGACGGCGGCTGGTTCCGCAGGGGCAGCGATGACGCGCTCGCCCGCCCCGTGGGCGGCGAGGGGCCGGTGCGACGGGTCCGGGTCAGCCCGATCGCCATTGATGCGCACCGCGTCGGCAGCGCCCGCTTCGTCTCGTACACGGCCGCCACCGGGCAGGTCTCGGCGAGCTCGCGGCGCATCCGGTGGCGGACGTCGCCCCGGAACGGCGCCGTCGCGTATGTCACCCGGGCCGGCCGGCGGCCGCCGACGGAGGCCGACATGGGAGGACGTCGCCCGCGGCGGGCTCGGGCAACAGCCCTTCCCGTCGGGCGACGTGCCCCGTGGAGGTCTTCCCCCCGTTGATCGCAGCGGGCAGCCCGATTCGCCCGGTCTCCTGCCGTGGTACTCGGCCAGTGAGGCCCGGATCAGCGCCGGTCCCGGCGGTCCTCCCGGCGGTCCTGACGGTCGTCCCGGCGGTCCTCGCGCCGGTCGCTGCGGCGGTCGACCCCGTGGGCGACGACCGCTGCCGTGCCGACGACAGCCGCTGTACGAGCGACGGGGGCGCCGATCACCCCGCGTCGTCCTCTGCGCATGGGTCCGAGGGGCATCTCACTCTCCTTCCTCGTCGGCTTCGATCGAGGCCAGGATGGCCTGGATCGGAATGCGTCCGTTGGCGATGAGCTGGGCCCCGGAGCGGCGTGCGGCGGCGGCGAAGGGTCCCGCCCACGTGTTCTCCCAGACCAGCACTCCGGCTGTCGTGCCGGGCTCCATGGCGGCGGCCAGGTTGATGACGTCCTCCTCGGCGAGCAGGCCGGCCAACTGTGCCTCTGCCGCGCGCAGTTCGCTGACGCCTTCGAGGTCGTTGACCTCCAGGACGTCCAGCTCGCCGCCCGGCCCCTTCGTCAGGATGACCAGGTCCAGGACCCGGATGGTCCCCGAGGTGACCAGCTTGTCGAGCTCTGCGGCCATTTCGCCGGTGAAGTGCGAGGTAGCGGGCGGAAACTCGACGACGAGGTAGTCGACCGGTCCCAGTTCGTCGTTGTCGGGTGATGTCATATCTGCGCCTCCGTTGTCTCGTCGTCCGTGGGCGGACCTCGGCGATGGGGGAGATGCCGCAAAGACCGCCGCAGCGCCGGCGAAGACCACCGCAACGGCGGCGGGCGCCGTCCATCCGGTCACCAGGAGTCTTCGGGAACTCTCGGCCGTACAGGAGTCTTCGGGAACTCTCGGCCGTACAGGAGTCTTCGGGAACTCTCGGCCGTCGTCCGCACCCATGGAGGTGCCGGCCGGGCCGGACTCATTGACAGCCTCGCACGGTCGCCGAGGGCCCGCATCCCGGCCGAAGTCCCAGCCTGCATGCGGCAGATGCCGTTTCGTTCCGCGTCGGGACCGGCGACTCGTCCCTCCGAATCCGCGCCGTCGGGCGGACGGAATGGTCCCGGCGGACAATGAGGAAGTCGCCGTCATCGCCGGCGACGACATCTCCGGTTGCCACGCCCGCTGTTGAGCCGGACGCCAGGCCCTCCCCGACCCCGAGCAGGGCGCCGCGCGGGCGGAAGGCGGACCGGCGACGTCGGCTTCCCGCACCTCGGTACCGGAGTCAGCGGGGACGCTCCGGTCAGGGGAGAACGAGATGCCCGCCTCGTCGAGAACCCAACGCCGCAGGCAACGACGGAACAAGGGCAGAGAGCGACACAAGAGCATCAGAACTCAGCCGTCCGGAGCCGGTCACGGTTCAGCCGACGCCGACACCGGTTGCAGGGACTCACGGGATTGTCCTCCCTGGCCCCGGCGACCCTGACGCTGATGGTTGTGAACGGGAAGTAGGACAACGATGAGCGAGCTTGACCGTACGAAGCTTCCGATACGCAGGCTGCCGTTCCAGGGAGTGAGCAACAGAACCCTCGACGGATCGGTGCCGGACTGGAACCTCATCGGGCATCCGGAGCCTCCGGAGGGGGCCCCGAACGTCCTGGTGGTGCTGATCGACGACGCCGGCTTCGGCAACCCGAGCACGTTCGGCGGTCCCATCAACACCCCGCGCTTCACCCGGATGGCCGAGGCGGGGTTGCGGTACAACCGGTTCCACCTCACGGCGCTGTGCTCCCCGACGCGAGCGGCCCTGCTCACCGGGCGCAACAGCCACACGGTCGGATTCGGCTCGATCGGCGAGTTCTCCAGCGGCTTCCCCGGCTACACGGCGATCGTGCCGCGGGACTGCACGCCATGGCCGAGGGTCCTGGCGGAGAACGGATACAGCACCGCGGCGTTCGGCAAGTGGCACCTGACCCCCGACGGCGACCAGGGGCCGGCCGGGCCGTTCACGCGCTGGCCGAACGGGTGGGGCTTCGACTACTTCTACGGTTTCCTGGGCGGTGACGCGGGCCAGTGGGACCCGTGCCTCGCGGAGAACCAGAAGATCATCGGCACTCCGGCAAGCTTCTACGACAAGGAGAACCCGTACTACCTGCCGGACGACATGGCCGACAAGACCATCGAGTGGCTCCACGGTGTCCGGGCGCAGGACGCCCGCAAACCCTTCTTCGCCTACTTCGCCACCGGGTGCAGCCACGCCCCGCACCACGTGGCCTCCGAATGGGCGGACAAGTATAAGGGCAAGTTCGACCAGGGCTGGGACCGGCTCCGGGAGGAGGTCTTCGCCCGGCAGAAGGAACTGGGCGTGGTCCCGGCGGACGCCGAACTGACAGCGCGCGACGAGGCCTTCCCCGCGTGGGACGACGTCTCCGACCGCCTGAAGGCCTACTACGCCCGCCAGATGGAGGTCTACGCGGGATTCTCGGAGAACGCCGATCACAACGTCGGCCGGGTCATCGACGCGATCGACGAACTCGGCGAGCTCGACAACACGCTGATCATCTGGATCTGGGGTGACAACGGGGCCAGCATGGAGGGCACCGTCACCGGCTCGTTCAACGAGATGACGATGCAGAACGGCATCCCGCTCAGCGACGAGATGCAGCTCCAACTGGCCGACCGCTACGGCGGCATCGAGGCCTGGGGCTCCCAGCTCATGGATCCGCACTACTCCGCGGCGTGGGCGTGGGCGGGCAACACTCCGTTCAAGTGGGGCAAGCAGGTCGGGTCCCACCTCGGCGGGACGCGGGACCCGATGGTCGTCCACTGGCCGGCGCGCATCACCGACCCCGGCACGCTGCGCTCGCAGTTCACCCACGTCATCGACATCGGTCCGACGATCCTGGACATCGCCGGGATCCCCGCCCCCACCCATGTCGACGGTATCGAGCAGGAGCCCCACCACGGTGTGACCTTCGCGGAGTCGCTGTCCGACGCGGCCGCGCCGGAACGGCACACGCAGCAGTACTTCGAGAGCATCGGCAACCGCGCCATGTACAAGGACGGTTGGTGGCTGGCGATGAAGACCGAGCGCATCCCGTGGGTGGTCACACCCCATGCGCTCAGGCCGTACGCGCCCGGCGTCTGGAATCCGGACGACGACCCGACCGAGCTGTACTACCTGCCGGACGACTTCAGCCAGGCGCACGACCTCGCCGCGGATCACCCCGAGAAGGTGAGGGAGTTGAGGGAGCTCTTCTGGCAGGAGGCGGAGCGGTACAAGGTGCTCCCCCTGCTCGCCACGCTGTCCGCGTTCTTCGGCATCCTCCCGCCACGGCCGGATCTGGACCACTTCGAGTACCGGGGAGACGTCCAGAACGTCATGTCGGGGATGATCCCGCGCATCTACAACCACTCGTACACGATCAGCGCCGACCTGGTCGTCCCGCCGGAGGGAGTCGAAGGCGTGATCGTGGCCGAGGCCGACCACCTGGGCGGGTTCTCGCTCTTCGTCCAGGACGGCAGACTCACCCACACCTACTCGATGATGGGCGTGTTCGTCTACCGGCAGCAGGCCGAAGTGCAGCTGCCGGCGGGTGAGGTGAGCGTGCGCATGGAGTTCGTGGCCGACGCGCCCAAGCCCGCCACCGGCGGGCAGGTCACCCTGCTGATCGACGGCAAGACCGTCGCCACCGGCCGCATGGACCACACCGTCCCGATCCGCTTCTCCGCCTACGCGGGCATGGACATCGGCCGTGACAACGGCGGAGTCGTCGACCTCAGCTACGAGGACAAGAAGCCCTTCGCCTTCACCGGCACCGTCAAGAAGGTCACCTTCGACATCGAGTCGCACCAGTCGGCCGAGGACGAGGACACGCTGCACACGGCTGCCCACCACGGGCACGCCGGGCACGGACTCGCCGGGTGAGGCACGTTCGCGGAGCAGAGGAGGACCGATGAAGTTCGACGACGAGACCATTGACGTGCTGATCGGCGGCTACATGTCCAAGGAAGCCGCCCGGGAGGACTACGAGGCGGTCCTGGCCAGCGGCGGCTACCTGCACGGTGCGGTGGTCGTGAGCAAGGACCTCAACGGCGACCTGTCGGTGGAGGAGACCGACCACATGGTTCGCGAGGGCGCGGCGGGCCTGGGCGCCGTCGGGTTCGTGGTCGGGCTGTTCGCGCCACCGCTGCTGGCCGCGACCGCGGTCGGCGCGGTGATCGGCGCCGGGGCCGGCAAACTGGTCCACCACAAGACGGCCGCCAAACTGGAGGAGCAGGTGGGGGCCACCATCCCGCTCGGTGGCGCGGGACTGATCGTCGCCTTCCCGCGCTCGGCGGCCGGGAAGGTCGAACCGGCCGTGACCCGCGCCGTCAAGAAGGCGGTCGGCGAGGCCGAGGGGCACCACGTGCAGGCCCTGAAGGGTGCGATCGCCGAGGCGCAGCAGAAGATGGCCGAGCCGGACACCGACAGTCCGGGGAGTGCGTGACAGCAGACGCTGGTGGCCGATCGGGCGACCGGCCGGCCCCCGGTCCCGTCGAAGGCGACCGACCGCGGGATCGGCGTATCACTACCGTGTAGGAGAGGGCATGGCAACGCTTCCTCACCGTCCGCAGACGGCACGACATGATCTGGGTGCGGCGCTGGCCGCGGTGGAGACGGCGTACGAGCGCCTGATGGCCGCTCCCCGGCCCGACCCCGACTTCCTGCTCGATCTCCAGTGTCGAGCACGTGAACTGACCGACGTGGCCCTGCACCTGTCCGACCAGGTGCCGCACGCGCGGCACGCGCGGATCCGGCGTCGCTGCGTGGGCGCCGACCGCGGCGTCCGGTGGATCCTGCGGCACAGTCACTGACCAACCGCTCGCCGGTCTGTCCCCGCAGGTCCGGCGTCCGGACGTACACGACGACCGCAGGGCCTACCTCGGCCCGCCCCGCCGGCAGACGGCGGGGCGGGCCGGCGCCGTCGAAACCGGCGGCCCGCCCCGTCACACCGGGTACGCGGCACGCCGACCTCGCCCTCCGGGGGCACCCCCGCGTGCTGCCAGCAGCCGCAAGGGCGAGCGGCGATGTCCACCAACTCGCCGACCGGGACACGGGTTTGCTCACATCGAGTGAGCCCCCCGGGACACGCCCGGCGGGCGGGCGAGCCACTGCCAGGATCAGCGGCGCACCGCGACCCCAGCCCTTCCGGACGGCTCCCCAGGGAGCCGGTCCGCCACCCCCGCACGCCCCGCGCCGGGCCTTCGCCCGGCCACCCGGCACGGCGGTCAGGGCTGCCCGCGTGCAGCACGGACGTGTCAGGTCATTCGAGGAGCATGCGTGGTTGAGCAGCAGCAAAACGTGAAACCGGCCGGCGAGCAGCCGGGCGACGAGGCGGAGGAGGCCCGCTGGTCCTACCGCACGGACCGGATCGTGCAGGCCACCGCCAAGCTGTCGGCGTGGGCGATGATGCGGCGCCTGCCGCAGCTGGTGCGCCGCACTCTCAGGCTGGCATGGCGGGTGGACCGGCGGGCCACCGTCGTCCTGCTCGCCGGGCAGCTGATCTCCGGCGTGTTGGCGGCCCTGGCGCTCTGGGCGACCACCGGAGCGATCGGCGCGGTGATCGCGCCTGCCGGCGGTCCGGTCGTCGGCCGGCTCGGCGACGGCGCGTGGCCGGTGACGGTCCTGGCGGTGGCGGCCGCCGGCCGGGCGCTGCTGGGCACCGTCAGCGTCGCGATCTCCGAGCGGCTCTCGCCGAGGATCGCGCGCGAGGCGGAGCTGGAGCTGCTGGCCGTCTCGGTGGCCGCCGAGCTGGAGGCGTACGACCACGTCGGCTACGCCGAACGGTGGGACGCCGCCGACCGGGGAGCCGACTCCTCGCAGGAACTCCTCGGCGTGGCCCAGGAGATCATCGCCTCCGTCGTCACCCTCGCCGCGGCCGCCGGGGTGCTTGCCGCCCTGCACCCGGTGCTCGTGCCGTTCCTGGTCCTGGCGTCGATCCCGCAGGGCGTGGTGGCGGCCCGCTCCGCACGCATCCGCTACCTGATGGCCATCGAGAGCATGGACGACCGGCGCCTGCTGGGGATGCTGCGGTACTGCCTCTGCCACGACGACAACGCCGACCAGATCCGGTCCGACACCATGGCGGGCTTCCTCACCACCAAGTACCGCAAGGCCGGTGACCGCCTGGACGCCGCCACCGACCGGGCCGCCCACCGGGCCGCCCGCATCTCCTTCCTCGGCTCCCTGGCCACCGGCCTCGCCTCGGTCCTGGTCTGGGGCGCCCTCCTGGCACTCCTGGCCACCGGCCACGTCTCGGTGGCGGCCGCCGGGACGGCCGTCTTCGCGCTGCGCACCGCCGGGTCCGGGCTTCAGGGCATCGTCGGCGGCGGCACCCGGCTCTACCGGCTCGGTCTGTACCTGCGGGACTTCGACGACTTCGTGGCCGAGGCCGGCGGGCACGCGATGCGCCGTGGCACGGCCGAGCCCGCCGCCCCGCGCCGGGTCGCGGCGCGGAAGGTCTCGTACACCTATCCCGGGGCCGACCGACCCACGCTGGACGGCCTGGACCTGGAGATCCGCCAGGGCGAGATCGTCGCCCTGATCGGTGAGAACGGCTCCGGGAAGAGCACCCTGCTACGGCTGCTGTCCGGCCTGACCCTGCCGAGCGGCGGTGCCGTGACCTGGGACGACGTGCCGACCCAGGAGATGGACCCGCACGCCCTGTGGGAGCGGGTCGCACTCGTGCCGCAGCAGTTCTCCCGCTGGCCGCTCACCCTCGGCGAGAACATCCACCTCGGCCACGTCGACCGGACCGGCGGGCAGGAGCTGGTGGAGCGCGCCGCCGCACTGGCGGGCGCCGACGAGGTCGCGGCCACGCTGCGCTCCCGGTACAACACCCTGCTGGCCCGCGCGTTCTGGGGCGGCGAGTGGCTGTCCGGCGGCCAGTTCCAGCGGGTGGCCGTCGCCCGCGCCTTCTACCGCTCCCTGCGCGCCCCGGGCCTGCTCGTCCTGGACGAACCGACCTCCGACCTCGACCCGCGGGCGGAGCACCGCATCTTCCACAACCTGCGGACCCTGGCGGCCGGGCGCGCCACGATCCTGGTCACCCACAACCTCGACAACGCCGTCCTCGCGGACCGCATCGTCGTCATGCGCGGCGGCCGGGTCGCCGAGGAAGGAACCTTCGCCGAACTCGCCTCCGGGAGCGGGCTGTTCCGCGAACTCCTCGATCTCAAGCGTGACCGCGACCGCAGGCTTCCCGGCCAGCGCCGGTAGCCCCGGCCCCTCCCGTCGGCCCCGGCCACGCCGCCGGGGCCGACGGCACCCGTCCCCCGACTCCACGGTCGGAAGGACACACCGGCGGGATGACAGGGACCGACCGGTGCGGAAGGATTCGTTCAGTGAGTTCGCCCTTCATGGAACACGGCCAGCACCCCGCCGTATGGGTCGGTGCGGCGATCCCGAGCCCCCTGATGGCCGCGCTCGGAAAACGCGGCGGGATCCCGCACACCGTGCGCGGGGAGATCGGCCGCCAGCTCGAAGGCGGTGTCTCGCCGCAGCGGCTCCGGGACCGTGTCGAACGACGCTGGTTCCTGCGGTACTCGCACCTGACGGGTGAGGCGCTGCTCTCCCGTGCCGACGAGATCGCCCTGGAGCTGGTCCTGCCGCCGCAGTGCCCGCGCGGGGTGTGTGAGGACGGCTGGCTGTTGGACGACACGGGGAGCTGCCCCGAGTGTCTGCCCAACGCGACGGTGGTCGATGTTGCCGGCAACGTCTCCGACGGCCGTCAGGCGGGACCGGAGACGTACAGGCGTGCCGCCGCGGCCGTGCGGGCGCGGATGCGCAGCGGGCATCGGTCCCTGCACGCGGCGGAGGATCGGGCCCGGACGGAGCGGCACGAGCACGGGCGCCGTGTCCCGGTGACGATGCAGTGCGCCGGATGCCGGCAGAACGCCGTTCCGGCGCTTCGCTGGCAAGGGCGTCCGTACTGCCGTCCCTGTCTGGACTCGTGCCGGGCCTGCGCGGCGATCCAGCCGGTGGCGACGCTGAGCGCGGAACACCTCTGCGCGGCGTGCAGCGGCTGACCGCCGCGCCAAGGCACCCACAGGTGACGGATGGTGGTCAGTCCACGTTTTCGCGGCCGTCGGCCTCCAGCTCGCGCAGCCGCTGGTCCGCCTGCCGGGCCGACTCCCGCGCCGACTCGGCCTGCTTGCCGGCCGCGTGAGCCGCATCCTGGGCGGCCCGCGTCCGTTCCTCGGCGCGCGCGAGATCGTTCTGGGCGCGGGTGTCGCGCGCCTGGGCCTCGGTGAGCGCGGCGCGGGCGTGCTCGGCTTCCACCGCTGCCCGTCGGCGGGCCGCCTCGGCGTCGGCGAGCGCGCGCGCTGCGTCGTCGAGGTGGCCTGCGGCGTCGTCCGCGGCTCGCCGGGCCGCGGCTGCCGCCTCCCGGGCCCGTTCCTGGTCGCGTAGCCGCTCTCGTCGGGCCGCCTCCCGGGCCGCGGACCGTTCCTTCGCCCCGGCGGCCGCCTCGGGCGAGGGCGCCGCGCGGTGCCCGGGTGCCGGCCCGCGCAGCGACACGGGAGCCTTCCGAGCGCCGTCGTGTGGACCGCCCGGCGCGTCCGGCTCTTCGGCCTCCGGCGCAGCGCCCGGCCAGAGCACCGGTTCCAACGGGGCGGTCAGCCGGCCCGCGGCGAGGGCCTGCCCGGCATCCCGATCGGCTAGCGCGGCACTCAGCGTTCGATCGAGGTCGGCGACGGCTGCTGCGCCGAGCGGATGGCCGGCCGCCGCCGTGTCCCGTTCCGCCTGCTCGGTCAGCGCCCGCACCAGACGGCGGCGCTGCTCGGCGAGGGCGCGCAGTTGCTCCCCGGCGAGGTGCTCCTGGGCGTCCCGTAGGGCCTGGCCGAGCTCCAGCAGCTGCTCGACCAGGTCGCTGTGGCGGTGCGCGAGAAGGTTCGCGGCCCATGCGGCCTGGGCGGGGCGGTGCAGCGCGCGGACCCGCTTGGCGAGCTGCGGGTGGCTCTTCCTGAGCTCGGTAGCGCGCTGGTTGCGGGCCGCGGTGAAGTCGGCCGGGGCGAGGAGGTAGAGCTCGTCGGCGGTCGCCTCGAAGGTGGGCTCACTGGTGGTCATCGTCTCGGACTGTACGGGCGCCGGGGCGGTTGCGCGCGGTCGGCCGCGGGGGCCCGTTGTCGGTGGTGGCCGGGATGCTGGGGGTATGGACGACGATGCGCTGATGCGGGGCCGGGTGTACGGGGCGGACCATGACGATCCGGATCCGGGGCCGCGGCGAGGGCGTGTGTACCGGGAGCTGGTGGCAGGCCCGCTCGACGGGCTGTTGCTCGACGTCACCGGCTGGAGCCGGCACGAGCTCGAGGACGGTGCGGCGCTGGTCACCGAGATCGGCGCCCACGGCGCGGGCGGGCGCGCCCACTACGGGCCCCGGCCGGGCAGCGACCGGTACTGGGACTGGGAGGGCGACAGCGCCTGAGGTCTGACCGGCCGGAAGGCCGCCGCCCGATGGCGGCCCGGAGCAGGTGCGGATTCGGGTGGGCGCCGGCGTTGCCTGAGCGGGTGTTCGCGGAGTTGATCGTGCACGCGCCTGCCGGTCACGACCCCTGAGACCGGACCTGCCGTCACCACCTTCGATCCCTCGGGGCTCCGCCGGGATCCCGGCGGTGCTGGTCCACGGCCGGCACGACATGGGCAGCCCGGTCCAGACGGCGTGGGAGCTGGCGAAGGCGTGGCCGGACGCGCGGCTCCACATCTTCGAGGACTCGGGGCACGTCGGAAGCGACGCGATGGGAAAGGCGGTCCGGGAGGCGATCGAGGAGTTCAAGAAGCGCTGATCCTCGGGGCGCGTTCGTGCAGGCCCCACGTGAGACCTCCGGGCCCCGCGGCACGTGGCGCGGCGTCAGGCGGGCGCGGGGGCCGGGTCGTGGGGGCTGAAGGTGCGGCGGTAGGCGGCGGGCGAGACCCCGAACGCCGTCCTCATGTGCGTGCGCAGGGAGTTCGCGGAGCCGAGGCCGGCCCGGTGGGCGACCAGGTCGATCGACAGGTCGGTGGTCTCCAGCAACTGCTTGGCCAGCTCCAGGCGCTGCGCGGTGAGCCACTGCACCGGGGTCATGCCGGCCTCGTCGCGGAAGCGCCGGGTGAAGGAGCGCAGGCTCATCCGGGCGTGTTCGGCGAGCCGGGTGAGGGGCAGCGGCTCGCCGAGGTGCTCCAGGGCCCAGGCGCGGGTGGCGGTGGTGCTGGCGACGGTGGGTTCGGGGACCGGGCGGTCGATGTACTGGGCCTGTCCGCCGTCGCGCCACGGCGGCACGACGCACATGCGGGCGGCCCGGTTGGCGACCGCCGCGCCGTGGTCGCGGCGGATCATGTGCAGGCACAGGTCGACGCCGGCGGCCACGCCGGCGGAGGTGAGCACGTCGCCGTCGTCCACGAAGAGGACCTCCTCGTCGACCCTCACCTTGGGGTAGGCCGCGCGGAACTCCGGGGCCAGGTTCCAGTGGGTGGTGGCCGGCCGGTCGTCGAGCAGCCCGGCTGCGGCGAGCACGTAGGAGCCGGAGCAGATGGACACCAGCCGGGTGCCGGGCCGGATGCCGGCGATGGCCGCGCCGACCTCGGGGGGCAGGGGGCCGCCGCGGCCCAGCTCGGGCATGGCGTGCGTGGGCGGCAGGATCACGGTGTCCGCGGCGGCCAGGGCCTCGGGGCCGGCGGCCGGCTGCACGGTGAAGCCTGCGTCGCTGAGGACGGGTGCGCCGTCGGCGGTGCAGACGACGACGTCATAGAGCGGGCGGCCCTCGGTGTCCTGCGCACTGCCGAAGACCCGGGAGGGGATCCCCAGCTCGAAGGGCGGGACCCCGGGCAGGGCGAGCACGGCGATCCGGTGCCGCCGTGGTGGCGCCCCGGCCGCCCCGTCCCGCTCGCTCTCCGTCACTGCCACCTGGACTCCACCCATGGCCAAATCCTGTCACATAGTGGCCAAACGGCCAACACCGTGGCGGGCCGGGATGCCGGATCGTGGACTGCGTCGCCCGGGAACCCCGCGGCGTACGGATCGAAACGGACGACGGAGGCGGAACAGCATGCGAGCGGTGGTCGTGGAGCAGTGGGGCGGGCCGGAGAACCTGGTCGAGCGCGAGGTCGAGCGCCCCGAGCCGGGGCTGAACGAGGTCCTGGTGCGCGTGCACGCGGCCGGAGTGAACCCGGTGGACTGGAAGACCCGGGCCGGCGGCGGCCTCATCGAGTGGGGCGCCGTGCCGGCGGTCGGCTGGGACGTCTCCGGCACGGTCGAGGCCGTCGGACCCGGCGTGGGGATGTTCCGCCCCGGCGACGAGGTCTTCGGGATGCCGCTGTTCCCGCGCCAGGCGGGCGGATACGCCGAGTACGTGGTGGCGCCGGCCCGGCACCTCGCCCCCAAGCCCGCGGGCCTGACGCACGTGGAGGCGGCGGCGCTGCCGCTGGCCGCGCTGACCGCCTGGCAGGCCCTGGTGGACACGGCCGACGTGCGCCCCGGGGAGCGGGTGCTGGTACACGCGGCGGCCGGCGGGGTCGGCCACTTCGCGGTGCAGATCGCCAAGGCCCGCGGCGCGTACGTCATCGGCACGGCCAGCGCCGGCAAGCACGGGCTGGTGCGGGAGCTGGGCGCGGACGAGGTGGTCGACTACCGCGCCGTGCGGTTCGAGGACGTTGTGTCCGACATCGACGTGGTGCTGGACGGGCTCGGCGGCGAGACGGCCGAGCGCTCCCTGAAGGTGCTCCGGGCCGGCGGCCGGCTGATCACCCTGCCGGGGCCCGACGACGTTCCCGCCGCCCAGGACGGGGTGCGGGCCGTGTGGGTCCTGGTCGAGCCGGACCACCTGGGCCTGCGGGAGATCGCGGCCCTGGTGGAGCGGGGCGCGCTGAAGCCCGTGGTCGAGACGGTCCTGCCGCTGGCGGAGGCCGCGAAGGCGCACGGGATCGGCGAGCAGGGCCGCACCACCGGCAAGATCGTCCTGACGGTCGCCTGAGCCGAGGCGGCGGGCGGACGCCGCCCCGGGCGCCCCGTTGCCGCTCGTCGGCCGGGTGGTCCGCGACCGACCCGGCGGGGGCCGGCCGCTCCGCCCGGCCCCGGTGCCTGCCCCGGCGCGGCCGACAGGCGGGCGGTCTCCGCTCGTGCGCGCCCCGTTGCCGCTCGTCGGCCGGGGACGGGCGAGCGGCGGCGGGTCAGCCCTCGGACGGGTGTGTTCCCCCGGGTGTGTCGTCGGGGCGGCCCGGTCGGGGTTGGTGCACCGTCGATGTCATGACGACGACTGCACAGGGCTCGCTCGTGGAGCCGGCCCGCGGTATGGCGTGGATCCCGGGCGGTGGCTTTCTGATGGGATCCGAGGATTTCTATCCGGAGGAACGGCCGGTGCACCCGGTTTCGGTCGACGGGTTCTGGATGGACGAGCACCCGGTCACGGTGGCCGCGTTCCGGCGCTTCGTGAAGGCGACCGGCTACGTCACCGTGGCGGAGCGTCCTCTCGATGCGGCCGACTACCCCGCCGCCGATCCGGCCGGGCTCGTCCCCGGGTCGCTGGTCTTCCGGATGGCCTCCGGGCCCGTCGACCTGGATGACTGGCGGCGGTGGTGGCACTACGTCCCGGGCGCGTCCTGGCGCCACCCGCACGGTGCCGGCAGCACCCTGAACGGGCGCGAGCGGCACCCGGTCACCCAGGTCGCCCACGAGGACGCCCGCGCCTACGCGGACTGGGCCGGCAAGGACCTGCCGACGGAGGCGGAGTGGGAGTTCGCCGCCCGGGGCGGCCTCGACTCGGCCGTCTTCCCCTGGGGCGACGTCGTCGCACCCAGAGGCCGTCGGATGGCGAACACCTGGCACGGCCGCTTCCCGTGGGAGTACCTGCCCGCCGGGAAGACCAACCCCGCCCCCGGCACCACCCCGGTCGGCTCCTACCCGCCCAACGGCTACGGCCTGTACGACATGGCCGGCAACGTCTGGGAATGGACCACGGACCACTACACCACCCGCCATCGAGACCCCGCGCCCAGCGCCTGCTGCGCGCCGCGCAACCCCCGCGTCGACGCCCCGCCCGCGGCCGGCCCCGGCGGGTCGCTGCCGGAGCGGTTTCCACGACGGGTGATCAAGGGCGGGTCGCACTTGTGTGCGCCGAACTACTGCCTGCGTTACCGGCCCGCGGCCCGGCAGGGGCAGAGCGAGGACACCGCGACCTGCCACCTGGGTTTCCGCTGCGTCGTCCGCTGACGTCCACCCACCCGGTCAGCCCGTGCACGGCCGCATCGGCCGCCGTCCCGTCAGTCGAGCAGGACGCCCGGGTTGAGGATGCGGTGGGGGTCCAGGGCGTCCTTGGCGGCGCGCAGGGCCAGCGCGAAGGGCTCCGGCCGCTGGCGGTCGTAGCCCGGGCGGTGGTCGCGGCCGACGGCGTGGTGGTGGGTGATGGTCGCGCGGTGGCGGTGCAGGACGTCGGTGGCGACGGCCTTGATGTCGTCCCAGACCTCGACCTCCTCGCCCGGCCGGCCGGCGACGGCCACGGTGAAGTAGGGGGCGGCGCCGTCGGGATAGACGTGGGTGAGGCGGCAGTTGACGGTGGCCGGGTGTCCGGTGGCCTTGAGGGCGGCGGCGCCGACCTCGGCGCGGACGGCGTCGATCAGGGCGGGGATCCTGTCCCAGGTGGCGGCGGTCTCGAAGGTCTCGACGACGGCGCCCATGCGGGCCAGGCCGTCGCGCAGGTAGGGCATGCGCAGGAAGGCCGAGCGCCAGGCACCCACGGCCGCATCGGCCGGGGCGTCGCCCTCCGCCGCGGCCGCCCCGCCACGGCCGCCGTGGGCGCGGGCCAGCTCCAGGGCGCTCGCGAGCCGGTCGGCGACGCGGGCGGTGGCGGACTCGAAGCCCAGCACCAGGACGGCGGAGCCGTCGTGCGAGGCGCCGGACAGCAGCGCCTCGCCGGGGTCGAGCAGGCGGCAGTTGGCCGGGGCGAGGTCGGACTGCGCGATGGCGCGCACCGCGTCCAGCGCACGGTGGAGGTCGGCGAAGGCCACCGAGGTCGAGGCCCTGTGCCGGGGGCGTTCCTGCAGGCGCATCCAGGCCTCGGTGATGACGCCGAGCGCGCCTTCCGATCCGAGGAACAGGCGGTCGGGCGACGGTCCGGCGCCGGATGCGGGCAGCCGCCAGGACGCGCCGGTTCCCGCGGGCGTGACCACGCGCAGGGACTGGACGAAGTCGTCGATGCGGGTACGGCCGGTGGCGTAGTGGCCGCCGGCCCGGGTGGCCAGCCAGCCGCCGAGGGTGGAGAACTCGAAGCTCTGCGGGAAGTGGCGCAGGGTGAGGCCGTGGGGCCGCAGCTGCGCCTCCAGTACGGGGCCGAGCGCGCCGGCCTGGATGCGGGCCGAACGGCCGGCGGTGTCGACCTCCAGGACCCGGTCCATGGAGGTGAGGTCGAGCGACAGCACGGCGCGGTGGGCGTCGCCGCGGTACTCGACCCCGCCGACGACCGAGGAGCCGCCGCCGAAGGGGATGACGGCGACGTCCTGCTCGCCGGCCCAGTCCAGCAGGTCGGCCACCTGCCGGTCGTCGGCCGGGCGGGCGACCAGGTCGGGGATCCGGCCGGGCCGGCCGCGCAGCGCCCGGATGACGTCGCGGTAGGCCTTGCCCATCGCGTGCGCGGCGCGCGCCTCGGGGTCGGCGGTGACCAGGTGCGCCAGGGCCGGCGGGGGTGTCGCGCGGGGCCGGGCGACGGTCAGGTCGGCGACCCGGGGGACCGGCAGTGGGCGGGCCAGGGTGCCCGGCAACAGCGCTCCCAGCGCGGCGCACTCCGCGTCGCCGGGGTGGGCGTCGGCGTAGCCCCAGCCCCACCAGGACCGGGGACGGGAGGTGCCGGGGACGGGCGGGGCGACAGGCATGAGTGTGCTCCCAGCAGGGTCCAGGTAACTTACCCAACAGAAAGTTACCCTAGGGTAATATCAGGCCCATGACAACACCTCCTTCCAAGGCCGGCACCAAGGGTGTGCCGAGGGCCGAGCGAGAACGACAGGTCCTGGCCGCGGCCACCGAGGAGTTCGGCCGCCGCGGCTACGAGGCCACCACCGTGGCCGCCGTCGCCGCCCGCGTGGGCGTCACCAAACCGCTCCTGCACCAGTACTTCGGCAGCAAGCAGAACCTCTACCTCGCCTGCCTGGACCCGGTCGGCGACCGGCTGCTGGACGCCGTCCGCACCGCGATGGCCGAACACCCCGCAGGCGCACCGCCCACCTCCCTGCGCGTGCTGAACGCCCTGTTCGGCGCCCTGGACGGACAACGCGAGGCATGGTTCGTCCTCTACGACGCCACACTGCCGCCCGGCAGCGACGCCGCCCACCGTGCGGCGCACTACCGCGACGCCATCGACGACCTCGCCGCGACCGGCACCTCCGACCTCCTGTACGCGGCCGGATCCGGCGACCCGCTCGACGCCGACGCCCTCAAGTACGCCTGGCGCGGCCTGTGCACCGCCCTGGTCCGCTGGTGGATCAACCACCCCGACCAGTCACCCGAGGCCATGACGCAGCGCTGCGCACGGCTCTTCGCCGCCGTCCGCTCCGTCGAGCCGGATGAAGCCGTCCACCCCGTCGGCGGGCGGAGCTGATGGGACCGATGGGCATGTCCTCCCGGGAGGTCCGCCTCCCGCTCGACCGGGGGTGACCCTGCCCCGAGAGGGGCGTGCCGTGGACCGGCCGGGCGATCGTTTCCGCCCAGCCTGTTCGGGCTGCGAGACTGGGATCATGACCCCAGACCGTCGCAGCCTCGGGCTGCCCGCATTCTCCGAGCCCGCCGCCGACGCGGCCGTGCCCGCCCAGTCCGGCGTTCGCCCGCCGCTGCCGGTCGCGCAGGGCGCCGACTTCCGCCAGCCGCCCGGCGAAACCGCGACCGACCCGGCCCCGGCCCCAGCCCCGGTCCGGCACCTGCTCGCCGCCGGCGGCCCGGCCTTCTCCGACCCGGCCCGGCAGATCTGACCGGCTCCCACACGGCTGCCCGGCAGGGGTAGGGGACTCTGGTCGCCTGGCATGTCCGCGGCCGGAAAATTGCAGGTCAAGGCCCTGTTCAAGGGCATCGAGCCGGTCTAGCATTCCGGTCACAGCAGCCCCACCACCCCCTCGACGGGCTGCTGAGCAGACCGGCTGCGCCTCCATACGGCCGGTACCCCCCCACGGCCGGGACCCCGGGGCGCCCCCCGTCCCCGCGGTCCCGGCCGACTGCACCTCCACCGATCACCCTCCACCGGCCTGACTCGCCCGGCCCGCCTCCCTCGGCCTCGGTTCCGGCCCCGCCACGGCTCTCCCGCGCGCGCGTCCCAGAAGCCTCCTACCGTGGAGGGGCAGCCCGGCCGGCGCCCGTCTGTCTGTTCCCGGCAGCGCCCCGGCGTCGGTGCCGAAGCACCAGGAGGCCCCTCACCATGTCCACCTCATCGGAAACGCCCGTCCTGGACACCCTCGCCGCCATGACCATCGACTCGATCGAGCGGTGCGGCCTGGCCCCGGACACGCTCATCCTCACCCGGATAGCCGCACTCGTAGCCTGTGACGCGCCCCCCATCTCGTACCTCGCCCACATCGATCCCGCCCTGCGGTCCGGCCTGACCGCCGAGAAGCTCCAGGACGTCCTGGTGGCGATCGCCCCCATCGTCGGCACCGCCCGCGTCATGACGGCGGCCGGCAACATCGCCGCGGCGCTCGGCGTCGCGATCGCCGTCGCCGACGCGGAGATCGAGGCCGCGATGGAGGCCGAGGGCTGACCCCGGCCGTCCGGCCCCGTCCGAAGGCGGCGTTCGGACCGGCCCCCGGCGATCCACGTCCACAGGCCATCGCCGTCTCCGGGGGCGGCTCCCAACCGCTCATTCGGTCCCGGTACGACAGGCTCCTGCCGTACCGGGGCTCCGGCGTGCCGGGACCTCGGCGCGCCGCCGGCCGTGGCCGGCCCTCCACCGAGCCGAGCGGATGCGTGAACCGGGGGCCGCGCGCAGCATGAGGACATGAGTGAGCGCACACCCGTGCCGCCCTCGGTGACGACGTCCGTTGCGGTCGCCGCCCCGATCGACCCGTTGCACGTCGGCCCCACCCGGCCCGACGCCGCCGCCGGAACCCGGATCCAGACGCTGCCCGGAAACGGCTGGTCCGCCCTCCTGCCCCCGCGCAGCGCGGAGCAGCCAATCCCCGGCACGACCTGGCACCCCGGCGAGGTCCAGCCCCCACCCCGGCTCCCACGCCGCACTCGACCTCAGCCCCACGACTCGGGGCGGCCCAGGCCGTTCCGGGACAGGAGATCAAAGCCATGAACCTCGCGGCCGACTACCCGCTGTTGAACGTCTTCTGGACCATTTTCTGGTTCATGCTGTGGATCCTCTGGTTCATGCTGCTGTTCCGGATCCTCATCGACCTCTTCCACGACGACTCGCTGAGCGGCTGGGCCAAGGGCGGCTGGGCCGTGTTCCTCGTCTTCCTGCCGTTCCTCGGCGTCTTCGTCTACCTCATCGCCCGCGGACGCGGCATGGGCGAGCGCGAACTGAACAAGGCGCAGAAGAGCGACGAACGGTTCCGCGCGTACGTTCGCGAGACCGCCGGCGCGCCGGGACAGCAATCCACGGCCGACCAGCTGGCAAAGCTCACCGAACTGCGCACCGCAGGCCAGATCACGGACGAGGAGTTCGCCCAGGCCAAAGCCAAGATCCTCTCCTGACTCCACTGCCGCCTTCCCCCGCGACCGGGCGGGCTGCAGGTGACGGCGGCAGCGGCGTCGGTCGGTCCGCAGCGTCGAGCCCGGGTGGCGGCCCGGGCCGACGTCGTCCCCGCGGCGACCGCCCTGCCCTGGTGCGAACGTGGTCGGAGCGTACGACCACCGGGAACGGGACTCGGCCAGGTGCCGACGGTGCGTTCGTCCGTTCGTCCGTTCGTCCCGTTCGTCCGTTCGTCCCGTTCGTTCCGTTCGCCCCGTCGGTCGCGGTGGTGGCCCGGGTCGGCCCGCCGCGGCCGCGCGGGCCCCGGGGGAGTCGAACGTGCGACGGCGGCGACCGAGGGCGGGTCGAAGCGGCAGCTCCGGCGCAACGTGTCCCGGCGCATGAACGCCGCGGGCGACCCTGATCGAACGAGGGAGACATCCATGAGGGCCTACCCGGCGATCGCCGGGCACGACGTCACCGGCGGTCTCCGTACCCCCGTGCCGGGCGCCGCGGCCATCGCCCTCGACGAGCACCTCGACACGGTGGAACGCGGCGGAGCCGATGGCTGACTCCGCCCCGGCACGCACGCCCGCCGCCCTGCGGCGGGTCGTCGCCCCGCTCGCCCTCGCCCAGTTCATCTGCAGCTTCGCCGGCTCGAACATGAACGTGATGATCAACGACATCAGCGACGACCTCGACACCACCGTGCAAGGCGTGCAGGTCGCCATCACCGTCTTCCTACTGGTGATGGCCGCCCTGATGATCCCCGGCGGCAAACTGACCGACCGCTACGGCCGCAAGCGGTGTCTGCTCACCGGCCTCGTCGTCTACGGCGCAGGCGCGCTCATCAGCGCCGCCGCGCCGGGCCTGGGCGTCCTCATCCTCGGCAACTCGATCCTCGAAGGCGTCGGAACGGCCCTGCTCATCCCGCCCGTCTACATCCTCACCACGCTGCTCTTCACCGAGACGACCTCACGTGCCCGCGCCTTCGGGACGATCATGGCGCTCGGCGGCATCGGCGCGGCGGCCGGCCCGCTGATCGGCGGGCTCATCACCTCGGCAATCAGCTGGCGGGCCGCGTTCGTGTTCCAGGCCCTGGTCATCGTCGTGATCATCATCCTCAGCCGCCGGATCCAGGACCCCCTCCCGCCGGACCCCACCCGTCCCTTCGACACCGTCGGCACCATCCTGTCCGCCGTCGGGCTCGTCCTCGTCGTCACCGGGATCCTGGCCGCCGACAACAACGTCTGGCTGATGCTCGCCCTGCTCGCCCTCGGCGCGCTCTTCCTGACCGGCTTCTTCCTGTGGGTCCGCGCCAGGGAACGGGCCGGCAAGGAACCGCTGCTGTCCACCAGCCTTTTCCGCAGCCGCGTCTCCAACCTCGGGCTGGTCACCCAGAACACCCAGTGGCTGCTCCTGATGGGCGTGTCCTTCACCGTGGCCTCCTACCTTCAGGTCGTCCGCGGCTACGACGCGATCCAGACCGGCGTGATCTTCACCGCGGCCACCCTCGGCATCCTCGCGTCCTCCCTCGCCGCCGAACGCCTCGCCGAACGGCACGCGCAGCGCACCCTCATCCTGACGGGCTTCCTCGGCACGATCGCCGGCATCGTCGTCCTGATCGTCGTGGTCGGCGGCTCACCCAGCCCCTGGGCCTTCGCCCCCGGGCTGCTCCTGATCGGCCTCGGCCTCGGTGTGATGCTCACCCCCTCGGTCAACATCGTCCAGTCGAGCTTCGCCGAAGACCGGCAGGGCGAGATCTCCGGCCTGTCCCGGAGCGTCTCGAACCTCGGCTCCTCCCTCGGCACCGCGGTCGCCGGCACCATCCTCGTCGCGGGCCTCACCAGCCACGCCTACGCCGCCGCCATGATCACCCTGGCCGCCGTCGGACTCATCGGCCTCACCGCCGCCGCACTCCTGCCGCACACCCCGGGCCCCGCAGGAGAGTGACGAGGGCCGGCAGGGCACGGCCGACCCGGGCGAGGCTGATCTCGGCGGTGCCGAGCACGCAGAGGTAGTGCTCCCAGTCGTTGGTCTCCCGGTAGCGGCGCGCCCAGACGTCCCGGCCCTTCGCCCACGCCCGTCACCACCCGGCGGAACGCGGCCGACAGCGTCACCGTCGACCTCCCGGTCTCCGGCACCAAGCTGCGCTGGTACCTCGACGGCAAGGAGGTGACGGCCCTGCGCGACCGCAAGACGATCGCCGTCTCCGACCTCGGCCCCATCGGCCCCAAGCCCGCGGCCCACGAGCTCAAGGCCGTTGCGAACGACCCCACCTCGGCCGTCGTCGACCCGGCCCTGACCCCGGCGCTGACCCGCAGCCTGGTCTGGAGCGTCACCCGCTGACCGGGGCGTGGACCCTCGCGTCCGGGCCGGACGGGAGGGTCCACGCCCATGACGGAGGGCGGCACCACGGGCCGGGGCCGAGGCCCGCTCACCGGCGTCGAAGCCCGCGCCGTCGTCGGACGCTGCGCCGGCGCCGGGGGACCGGGGCCGGACGAGGCCGGGGTCCGGGTCCGGTCGTCACGGGCGACCGTGCGCACCCGGTCCGGGCCCCAACCCCAGGCGCCGGGCGTCGTGTTCGGGGCGGATGGCGATGACGGCGAGCGCCCCCGCCACCGTCATCACGAGCGCGGCGACGAGGAAGGCGGTGCGGTAGCCCGCGCCGGGATCGCCCGCGGTGTCGAGGAGACGGCCGGTGAGGGAGGGGGCGAGGAGCCCGGGCAGGGTGCCGGTGGCGGCGACGATGCCGAAGAGGGCGCCGCGCTGGGCGGCGGGGACGACCTCGGCCGCGGTCATGTAGTGCAGGGGGACGGCGACGGCGACGGTCCCGAAGGCGAGCGCGATCAGGAGCACGCGGGGGAGGGTGGCGCCGGTGAGGGGGAAGGCGGCCATCGCGCATCCCGCCCCGCAGACCGCCATGCCCTGGGCCGCTCCGCTTGACCAACGGCTAGACACGCCCCGGGACTTGAGTGCGTCCATGAGTGGGGAGACGGTCAGCAGCAGGACGAGGCTGAAGGTGGAGACGGCGCTGATGGTGGTGGCGGCGGCCTCCGGGCTCATGCCGAGTTCGGTTCGCAGGTAGGCGGGCAGCCAGGCCTGGCTGAGGGAGAGGGCCCAGGCGGCCCCGAAGGCACTGGAGATGCTGCCGAGCACGGTGCCGGTGGTCAGCAGCCGGCGGTAGGGCAGCCGACGCGGGGCGGAGTCCGGCGTGCCGTCCGTGGCCGGGGCGGCGCGGGCGTGGTCGAAGGGGCCGTCCTGGCCGACGCGCCACCAGACCAGGCCCCAGAGCGCGCTGACGACGGCGAGGGCGGCGAAGGCCGAGCGCCAGCCGAATCCGGAGATGAGCCAGGTGAGCACGGGCGCCGCGACGAGCGTGCCGAGGGCGGCGCCGCCGATCTGCAGGGCCGAGGGCAGGCCGCGGCGGTGCGGGGGGAACCACTTGTACAGCGCGTGCATGGACATCGAGGCGGCGGGACCCTCCGCGGCGCCGAGGAGGGCGCGCCCCGCGATCAGTGCGGGCACGGTGGCGGCGAACAGGACGGGCAGCTGGGCGACGGCCCACAGCAGGGTCATGGCGAACAGGAGCGTCCGGCTGGAGATCCGGGTGGAGAGGAAGCCGACGAGGAGGCCGGAGAGGCTGAACAACAGGGAGAAGGAGCTGGAGACCAGGATACGGCGGGTTCGGGGCTCTGGCGTTCCGGCTGGTGTCCGACAACTACATCGCGCTGTTCTCCCACTTCATCCCGTGCGGGGTGTGGGAGGCGGTGTACTTGCTGGATAGGGGCTTCGCTGCCGGTGTTCGGCCTGGCCGCGCTCCTCGGATTCGACCTCCTTCCCGCATACGCAACTGGCACGACCTGAACTTCTACCGGCCGGACGCCAAGGTGCGGTACAAACACATCGACTCCCTGTGTGACGCCCCGGCGGCCTGGCTAGGTTGAACGCATGACTGATGCGGCGGGACGGGGCAAGCCGTCCGGGGTACGGGCCACAGCCGTGGGCGTGGCCCGGGTGAGGGCGATGGAGACGGCACGCGCGCAGCCGCTGTTCCGGGACCCGCTGGCGCTGGCCTTCTCCACGGCCGGCGGGAGAGGCCCCGGGACGCCGCCGCCCCCGCGCGCGCGGACGAGGCGGCGCGGCGCCGCTGGCTCGGTGTGGCCCCCTCGACCGTCATCCGGACGAAGTTCCTGGACGACCTGCTGGAGCGGGCGGTCTTGGCTCACCCAGCTCCAGCCCGAGTGGCGCCTGTGCCACGGTGCCCGTCCTGCGCCGGGCGCTCGGCTGGTACGTCCAACGCAGCATTGCCCTGCCCACGGCCCTGCGGGCGCTGCCGCCGGTCGGCTGACACCGGCTCGCAGGGTGGCGCCGGCCGGCCCGGTGCCACCCGCCGGCCTCCGGCCTCGATTACGACGACGCCGTCGAGGCCATCAAGGGCTCCGGCCGGCCCAAGTGATCTTCCTCAACTGCCGCCCTGAGGAGGCATGTTGGCGCTCAGGCCAGATCGCGCATGCGGCGGATCGGGCTGGCCAGGAGGATGGCCGGGCTCGCCACGGAGGCCAAGGCGAGCAGGAGGAGGGCCGTGCGGGGGCCGAAAGTCGAGGCGGCGGCGCCGGCGGCGAGGGCACCGACTGGGATGGTGCTCCAGGAGACGAAGCGCGCGGTGGCCATCACCCGCGGCAACAGCTCTGGCGGGGTCTGGGTCTGGCGGTGGGTGCGGGTGACGATGGCGGTGACCACGACGCCGCCGTAGAAGCCGGCGCTGCCGAGGGCGAAGACCAGCATCGCCCAGCCGGACTCGGCCAGGGGCAGGAGGAGGGCGAAGGCGCTGGCGATGACGGCCGACCAGCACAGCGCGCGCCCGCTGCCGATCCGGGCCACCAGGCGGGGGGTGAGGGAGGCGCCGATGACGCTGCCGACGCCGCCGGTGGCCATCAGGGCGCCGACCGCGGCGGCCGGAGCGTCGAGGGTGCGGACCAGGAAGACCGGGGTGAGCGTCATCAGCCCCCCGTAGACGATGTTCACCGCGGTGGCGCCGGCGACGCACGGCCTGATCACCGGATGCCGGGCGACGAACTGCCAGCCCTCGCGGATCTGCTCGCGGATACCAGGGCGTTGGGAGGCGACGGCTGACGGTTCAGGCTGTTCAGCACGGGGCAGGCTGCGCAGCAGTGTGGCCGAGGCGAGGTAGCTGACCGCGTCCAGCAGCATCGCCGCCGCTCCGCCCACGAGTTGCACCAGCACGCCGCCCAACGACGGCCCCGCCAGCTCAGTCGCGGCGACGCTGCCGGAGATCAGGCTGTTGCGGGAGGTGAGCTGCTCCTTGGCGACGATCGCGGGCAGGAAGGTTGAGTTGCCCACGTCGAAGAGGACGTTCGCGAGGCCAACCAGCAGCGCCACGACGATCAGCTGGGCAAGCCCGAGCACCCCGAGGGCCGCCGCCAGCGGCACCGAGGCGACAGCGGTGCCGCGGAGCAGGTCCATCGTGACCTGGACGCCGCGCAGCGGCAGCCGTTGGACCAGGACGCCGGCGGGCAGTCCGAGCAGCAGCCAGGCGACATAGGCGGCGGCCGTGATCAGACCGACCTGGAGCGCCGACGCATGCAGGGTGGCCACGGCGATCAGCGGCAGCGCCACCGCCGTCACCTGGTCACCGAGGCGGCTGACTGTCGAGGCGGTCCAGTAACGCCAGAACACACCCACGCGGTTGTCTCGTACCGCCTCTGCTGCCGCCGTATCCACCGTCTGTGTCGACACGTCCACCCCTTCGCAAGTCAATCTCTCTTGGGAACTCATAGGTGGCGGCCGTGCGCACACGGAAGGGGCGGACCCCGACTGCGCGGTCTCCCAGGCCCTGACCGTGGCCGGGGACGCCTGGACCCTGCCTCTGATCAGGAACGTCGCTGGTGGCACGCACCACTTCGACGCGCTGCAGAAGGGGCTCGGCACCACTCGCAAGGTCCTCGCCGGGCGCCTCAAAGCACTCGTCGCCGACGGCGTCCTGGACCAGGCGCGTCATAGTGCCGACCGGCCACCGGTTGCCCGCCCTGAACCTCGCCGCCGCCACCGGCGACCGCATCGACCCGGTCTTCACCGACCACGCCTGGACGGTGCCCTACTGCTATCCGGCCGCCTCCGGCCGTTCTTCCTGTTCAGAGGCTGCGTGGTGAGTGTGGTGGGCCGATGGGCTGGACCGACCGGTCCGTGCTCGACCTGTACAGCGGGAAACGCCAGGTCGAGTCTGCCACCGAGGGCAAGTGACGCCACGGCGACGTCTACCGATTCCGGCGGGTCAACTCCTTTCGGTGTTCTCGCGCACGATGGTTCAGGCCACGAGAAGGCGCAGGCCGAGCTCCGCCGTGTCGAGGGCGACGAGGTCGCGGTTGTGCTCGGCCCAGCGGCCGGAGGAGAGGTCGTCGCGGAGCATGTTCACCGCCCGCTGCTCGGCCTGCGGTCCGACCCTGGTCCAGACGGATACCGCGCGGCGCACGTGTTCGTCCAGGTAGGCCTCGGGGCGGCGCCAGTGGGCCTCGAAGAAGCCGTCGGCGCAGTCCCATGGGATGAGCACCGGCTCCGCGCGGCCCCCGATCGCGCGGGTCATGTCGGCCAGTGAAGGCCAGCCGACGAGAAGGTCGGCGAATTCGGGCAGGTAGTCGCGTGTGAGCCAGAACCGCTGGAGCCAGCCGGTCGTGCTGGCGTCGTATGTGAACACCACCACGCGCCGGGCCACCCGCTTGAGCTCGCGCAACCCGGCGATCGGGTCCGGCCAGTGGTGCACGGTGCTGACCGCCATCGCGGCGTCGAAGGACTGGTCGGCGAACGGCAGGCGCTCCGCACTGGCGGCAATGCACGGCGCCGCGCCCGCAGGACGCTGCGCCCGCATGACCGCCGATGGTTCCACCGCCGTGACCTGGCGGTCCGGGGGTTCGTAGGAGCCGGTGCCGGCCCCGACGTTCAGGACCGTCCGGGCGTCCCCGAGCGCATCCCAGATCCTCGCGGCGATCCGCGGCTCGGTGCGCCGCGTCGCAGGGTACGCGGACCCGATGGCTTCGTACAGCTGCGCGCCGAACACTTTGAGTTGTTCCTCCGGTGTGGTCCTGATCCCCATGGCCCGTGCCGTCAGTTCTCTGTCTATGGCCGTCACCGTCGCGGCGGCGCGGTCGCGCTGTTCCACCAGCAGGCCGCGAAGCCGGTGCAGGTGCGCGACCGCGTCGGTGTTCGGGTCGTCAACCAGATCCGCGACCTCGCGCAATCCGAAGCCCAGCCGCCGGTAGGCGAGCACCTCCCGCAGCCGCTCCACGTCGTCGGGCGAGTAGGCCCGGTACCCGGACGCGGTTCGCGCGGACGGGTGCACGAGGCCGATCTCGTCGTAGTGATGCAGTGTGCGGACGCTCACGCCCGCCAGCTCGGCCACGCGTCCCACGGTCAGGTGCTCTTCCACGCCACCGACAATGCAGCATCACGCCACGTGAGGGTCAAGCACCTCCCTTCTGGTACCGCGCGTGGCTGACCATGACCAGGCTCCGCATCCGCGACGATGCCCGCCCTGAGCTGGCCCACCTGGCGCGGACAGCGGCAGGCCGGCGCCCGCCGTTGCCACTACCAACGTGGGCCGCACACAATCGAGGGGCGGTCGCGAGCAGACCGCCCCTAATCGGGCATCAGCCCACTACGCTCACCACGACGCAGCCTCTGAACAGGCACAACGTCGAAGTCCTGCTGGCGTACTAGGCCCCGGTGTCCTAGCTCAGACACCAGCCGCAAAGCGAGCGGCATCCACGGCCAGCGGCAACCGCCTCCTGCACGGATGCTGGATGGACAACCGGACTCCGCAGAGCTGGGTCAACTCCCGTGGCGCGGTGATGTTCGCCAGCGAGTCGTGCGGCTTCATGACCGGTACGGAGGGGGAGGTCACCTACAACATCAATGAAGGCGGGCAGGTTCACCTGACCTGGAACAACCCCTACTCCGGTGCCAACTCCTACACCTGCGCGGTGCCGAGCGGCTACTCCTGCGTCTACAGCGGCGGCTCGGGCAACAACGCCCAGGTCACCTTCACCTTCACCAAGGACTGATGCGCAGCCGGCCGGCGCGGACCCGGGCGAGGCCCCGCACCGGCCGGGTGCGTGGCCGGCTGCTGCACCGGATGGCGGCCCTGAGCGTCGCCTGCCCGAACACCTGCGGTGCCGGAGCACCGAAGCTGCTGGTTCTTTCACCCCCGCCTCCACCGCGCTCGCTCCGTCGGGGACGGGTCGGCCCGGCGGTCCTGCCGTCGGCGTGGTGCGTGCGGCATTCGGCTCACTCGGTGGGCGGTTTCCCCCTGGGGGACGTGGACTGTGGGAAGTCGAATCGAGGAGGTGTCGCCCGATGGCGATCATCATCGTGCACGAGACGCCGGGTGGGACCCGGGAGCAGTACGAGCAGGTCACGAACAGGCTGAGCGGCGGCAAGGGTGCTCTGAGGTCACGGGGTGACTGGCCCGCGCCGGGGCTGCTGTCCCACGTGGCCGGCCCGACCGCCGACGGGTGGCTCGTCGTCGACGCCTGGGAGTCGGAGGAGGCGTTCCAGCGGTTCGCCGAGCACCTCATGCCCGTGCTCAGGGAAGTCGGGATGGCCGAGGTGCCACCGAAGATCTATCCCGCCGTCAACGTCGTCACCGACTAGCCCTCCAGCCTCGCCTGGGGCCGGGAACCGCCCGGCGTCAGTGGGGGAGCCTCACCGCGACGTCGTCGTCGGGGCAGTCGTCCGCGAGGGCGGTGCGGGCCCGGTGCTCTCGGGCGTCAACGGTGAGGTTCTCCAGCGGGGCGGACACCTGACGATCCGGTCCACGGATCGAGACCCCCCTTCGCACGGCGCCCGTTCCCTCCGATGCGGGGTCGTCGTTGCACCTGAGCTTCGGCAACGATCCTTCGCGCGCGATGACGGTGTCCTGGGCGACCGCGGCGTCGGTGAGCCGCCCCCGGCTGCGCCTGGGCGCCGCGAAGGCCGGCTTGGGGCGGGTCGAGGCGGCGGAGACCCGCACGTATGCCGACGGCCTGAAACAGGAGAAGGCCACCTGGTCGGCGGTCCGCGACCCCGACACCGCCTTCCCCTACGGCGTCGCGGTCTTCGACGTCGACCCGGGGTCCTTGATCGGCGGCCGCACCACGATCACCGTCAGCTACTACCACACGCCCGCGGCCACGACGGCGAACCCGGTCCCGACCCCCGTGCTGTTCGACCGCTTCATCCTCCACCGCCTGCGGCGTGACGCCCGGCCCGCTTCTCACGGAGACCTGGCTACCGCACGTCGCTGACGAGACGCGGACGGTTCGACGAGGGCGTCCCGCCCGCCGGCCACCTCCCGGCGGGACGCCCACAGCGACGCCGCCGCGATGCCCGCCGCGGGCCCGGCTGGGTGGCAGTGTGTGGCGCCGGGTCGCTGGTGCGCCGATCGGCGCGTTGCGAGCGCCGCCATGCTGCCGGGCGAGCGTGGCCGGAGCGCACTGCAGGCCCTGGTGGTGCTGCGCGGGCGGGCCGGTGCAGCCGATGCGCTTTCCCGGCCCGGCTGACAGGCTGGGCGGTATGAGGATGGAAGACTCCCGACGTCTGATGGTGCTGCGGCACGCCAAGTCAGCTTGGCCCGACGACGTGGCCGACCGCGATCGGCCGCTGGGCGTACGGGGGCTGCGCGACGCCCCGGTGGCCGGCCGGTGGCTGCAGGCGGCCGGGTGCCTGCCGGACGCCGTCGTGTGCTCACCGGCCCGCCGCACCCGCCAGACCTGGGAACTGGTCGCGGGTGAACTGAGCACCGCACCGGCGGTGACCTACGACGAGCGCCTGTACGGCGCGAGTGTCTCCGTCCTGCTCGCCGTGGTGCACGAGGTGCCGGACCACGTCCGCTCGCTGCTGCTGGTCGGTCACTTCCCCGGGGTGCAGGAGCTGCCGCTGGCCCTGGCCGGAGACGCACTCGGCGACGCGCGCGAGCGGATGGCGGCGAAGTTCCCGACCGCCGGGCTCGCACTGCTGACGCTGAGCGGACCGTGGGCGCAGGCCGACGCAGGCTCCGCCGTGCTGACCGACTTCGTCGTCCCCCGTGGGCAGAAGCCCTGACGGGCGTTCCCTCCCACGCGGCCACGCCGCATCCAGCACAGCGGAACGGGCGTCAGAACGTGCGGCAGAACGTGCGTCAGAACGGCGGCCGGGCGGGAGCCTCAACGGCCCCCGGGCGGCCTCTGCCCGTTGCTCAGCCTCCCGTTTCCTCAGCCGCGTTCAGACCGGCTGTCGCAGCCACGCGTCGAGAGCCGCGTAGTCGCCATCGGTCAGACCACGGCGGGGATCGACGCGATGGAGCATGGCGCGTCCCGGGTGGTGGGCGGCAACCCAGGCCCGATCGGTGTCGGTGACCTCGTCGTCGACCCAGGCGAACGGGCGCCCCGCCGCCCATTCGACGAGGGCGCGCGTCTTCCAGTGCAGTCCGTTCCGCTCGTCCTGGTCGTCGATGTCGGACGGCTCCGGCCAGAGCACCACCGCCAGCTGCGGCAGACCGATGCGGGGAGCGATCCACTCGTTCGCGTCAGCCATCCATGTCGTGGCCCAGACCACCTCGCACGGGAGCGCGGCCAGCCGGAGCCCGTGCGCGGGATCGATCCTGCTCAGGAGCGGATTCGCGTCGGCGCCAAGCGGTTCAGGGCCTGCGTCATAGGTCGGATACTGCTGGGACGCCGCGCCGAACGGGATGAGGGGTCCGTCGACGTCGAGGAACAGCAGTGGACGCTGCACCGAACCGGTCACGGGATCACGATAGCGCGGCTCCCACCAGGGACCGCCTCGACGACGAGAGCCCCGCCACCGACCGTTGCCGCCCGTGGGCCCGTACGGAGCCTGGGCGTGCGGCCGGGGGAGGGTGGGCGAGGTGCCCATCCACCGGGTCTGGTCGAGGCCGAGCGGGCGCAGGATGCGCTCCTCGATCGCCGGGAGAGTGCCACAGGCCGGGACGGACGCCGGGCGGCGTCTGCGCTTTTCGGATACGTGGCCGCCACGCGAAATTCACGGGCAGGGGTCTACTCGCATAGACATCGTCGGTCCATCCTGGTGTCGTACCGCTCCCGCACGGTTCCCCCCACTCACACCAATACCCCGGCCGCCCTGCGAACACGATCGGGGCCGGGCGGGTCATGCGTTTCCCCCGCGCCGAAGCACTGCCGCGACACCGCATCACCGCACTGCCGCACTGCCGCACTGCCGCACTGCCGCACTGCCGCACTGCCACATGGCACTGTGCACGACCCCTGTGTGGTCGGCCCCCGCCCGCCCCGCGCTCGACTGCCCGCCCGGCAGGCCGAGGCCGGGCGCGTCCGGCCGACCACGAGCGGGGGTGCCCTAGTCCGAGGTCAACCACCTTCACCGGGAGAGCAGATGAAGCCCCGCACCGCAGCCGCCGTCGTCGCCCTGGCCCTGGCCGGGCTCGCCCTCTCGGCGCCCACGGCCGGCGCCAGTGGTACCAAGCTGTCGCAGTCGACGGCCGCCAGCCAGTTCAGGAGTGCCGGCATCACCTGGAGCTCGAGCGGTGGCTGCACCACCCGATCCAACTCCACCTGCACCTCGTTCGAGCAGATCAACTCCGGCACGGTGAGCACGATCATCACCCTCAAGCAGTCCAGCGGCTGCGCCATCAACATCACGGGCGGCACCGAGGTGGGCCACGCCTCCGGAACCTACAGCCACTACAACGGGTACAAGGTCGACATCTCCCGCAATTCCTGCATCGACGGCTACATCCAGAACAGCTTCACCTACATCGGCCTCCGGGGTGACGGCTACCCGCAGTGGAAGGCCGCCTCGGGCAATCTGTACTGCAACGAGGGCAGCCACTGGGACATCCTCGTCTACTGACGCCGGCCTCGGGAGGCGGGCGCCGGGACGGGGCCCCGGTCCGGAGGAACGTCACGGCGGCGAGCCGGTGTCATGGCGGGGAGGTATCCATGCGGACCCCCGTCGGCACCGGCCCGCCGAGCCCCTGCCGCGTCCGTACTGCACTTCGTGCCGCGTCCCACGGCACCGCCACCGTGGTGTGCAGGCGGGCGGTGACGCACCTTCGGGGCGAACACGGCTCCGTTCCTCGCACGGTGGGGGGCGCGCCTCACCGGCGATCAGATCGGGGCGTCGTCGGTCAACGAGGGAACGGCGTACGGACGCAGGACCATGAGCGAGCCTTCCAGGGTCGCCACCATGGCAAAGGGGAACCGGTCGAGCTCAAGACAGAGCGCGACGTCGTCGGGATGGACTCCTTGACGCACTCCCTCCTCCAGTTCGGCGGCGGCGCGCGACTCGGCAGCGCGGCGGAGGAACTCGGCAGCGTCCGTCCCGGCCCCGGTGGCCCTCCGGGCGATGTATTGAGCACACGCCAGATCTTCGTCGGCCTGCCCGTCCTCGCCAGTGACCACGAACGTGACACTGTCGCTCCTGCGCGTCCGCAAGAGCTGAGCCGTCGCCTCCGCCACCACGAAGCCGGCGCACAGCACCAGCGGCGCCTCCTTGACCGCGAGGGCGCCGACCGTTCCTGCCGTGGTCTTCTGCACAACGGTCCGTCCGCCGAGGTCGATGGACCGCAGCAGGCCCGGCGAGTTGACGGCGTCGAACCCAGGTGCGGGCGGACCGTCCTTGAGTGCCACCCAGTCCGGGTGGCGGGCCTTGAGCGCCAGGGCTTCTTCCAGCGACGCGGCGAGAACGATCTCTTCCGCCCCCTGGGCGAGCGCCCAGGCGGCCACGGTGAAAGCACGCATGACGTCGACGACGACCGCCACGGACGGGACTTCGACCAGCTCGGCGATACCAAGGAAACGAGCGTCCATGCCGATCATGATCGCGCATGCCCGGCCCGAGGCGCCCGGAGGGTGATGCGCCTCACATCGGCGGATGTCCCTCAGCCTCCGAGCCGTGGTCGTGGTCCCACGGGCGCCGCCTGCGGCGGTACGGTGTGGGGCGCGTTGAGCAGGACGGCGGCCGCGGTCGTGGGGTAGTGCAGTACCCGGCTGCGCTCGCGGCGGCTGGTGATGAGTCCGGCATCGCGCAGGCTGGTGGCGTGCTCGGAGGCCGAGGCCAGCGAGACGGAGACCCGGTTGGCCACCTCGGAGGTGCTCAGCCCGGGCGCGGCGGTGACGGCATGCAGGACTGCGGACCGGGTGGCGCCCAGCACCGTTCCCAGCGCCTTTGCCGCATGCTGTTGCCGGCCGTCCGATGCGGGCCGGGCGAGGGGGTTGGCCACGGCATCGAACGCGAGCGGGTAGATCAGTACCGGCCGATCGTCGCGGTCGCCGACCAGAAGCCGCGGCCACGGTCCGCCGAACACTACGGGAGCCACCGTCATGCCACGCCCGGCCAGGTGGATGTCCTGGCCGAATGGGGAGGGCACCGTCAGTACGGGTGACTGCCAGCGCAAGGCCGGGTGGAGGCCGGAGAGCAGCGCACCGACGCCGTGTCTGCGCAATGTCGTCACCCGCCGGGCGAGGTCGGCGTCGACAGCGGTCTGCATGCGGCGGACGTGAGGCGCGATCGCCAGGTCGTGGTACGCGGCCAGAGCGCGAGTGACCGCGTTCATCGCGTCCGGGTCGCCGTCGGCAAGCCCGCGCACCCACCCGGGTAACGAGTGTGCGGACGCGAGCCGGATCAGATCTGCCGTCAGCTGCCGCCGCGGAACGGCACGGATGGCCTCCAGCACGTCGCGCACGCTTCCGTTGTCCCTGGTGGACGTGAGGAAGTCCGGGATCCAACCGTGCGTGGGTACCAGGTCCAGCAACGGTCCGACCTTCGCCGGCAGGTTCCCGCGCAGACTCCGGCGCCAGTCGTCGAACCGTAGCCGCTGATCGTTGCGACGCAGCGCCTGCACGCTCAGCACCGCCTCGCCCAGCTGCGGCAGTTGGCTGATGAGCGTCACGCTGCACAGGTCGTCCGCCGTGAAATGAACGCGCAGCACGTCCACCCTCCCGCAAGTAGCCGGGTTCTGCCTTTCGGAGGCAGGGTCACCGTCGTGCCGTCCGCGACCGTACAAGGCTACCGGAGAGCTTCGGCGCAGGCCGAAATAGCGTGCGGCCCGGCGCCGTTGGCGCCCAGCATGGAGATGCACAGCCGAACCGGCCGTCACGGCCAAGTGCGCCGACATCCCTGACCTGGGCGCCGGCAGGATCAACGGCCCCGTCAACGAGTACACCTGCAACGGAACCTCGGGCGACAACCAGCAGTTCTGGCTGCTGCCCCGAGCCAACGGGGGCTCCTGGGTCGTCAACCTCAAGAGCGGCCTGTGCCTGGACGTCGACGGCGTGCGGACCGGCGGCAACGACGCCCGCCTCACGCTGTACTACTGCAGCGACAACGACGACCACTCCTGGAAGCTGATCTGAAGCCTCCGAGCCCCGCGGCCCCGAACGGAGCCGTCCACCTGACCGCCGAAGCGACCCGGGGCCCTCGGACCCGCAGGTGAGGCAGGCCCGGCCACCCGCGCCGCCCCCGCTGGGGGCTCTCCAGGAACGCGAACCGGTGCCGACCGCGAACACCGCGGCCGGCACCGTCCCGTCCTGGCGACACCGGCCGACCGGGCACACCCCGGGCGACTGCCCGCAGCGCTACGCCCACGGACTCGCCAACCCGTCGAACGTCCCCAGCCGGCGGCGCAACTGATCCCATCGGGTGATTCGAATGGTCAGCCGAAGGTCAGGCGGTTGCCCCATGCGCGGCTCCATCCACCGCGCCGCACGGCCCGTCCAGAGTGGGTGAACGTGCGGCCGACACCGATGCCCCGGTCGTCCCCTTCGTTCCGGATATCGGGGTCGGCAAGGCAGCGGAGGCCGTCGAGCGGGAGCACCGTGAAGGCGTCACTCAGGGCGTCAGCGTAGTGCTGGACCTCGACCCAGCTTCACACACGAACGGGAGACTCCGCGTCAAGTCGTTCAGCTGGCATGTTCTCCCCTTCAACGCTCGGGGGACCGGTGTGCAGGCAGGTCGTGTGTGTGGGTAGAGCAATGCGCTTGCCCGGCGGGCCGGTGCCGGCCCGCCGTACGGGCCCGCAATCCCGGCTGCCCGGAGAATCCGGCGACCCAGCACGCCAGGGCGGCGCGGAGCAGCAGCTCCGTAGCGGACGAAGGCAGGAGATTCTTCGGCGCCAGCCAGTGGGCGACCGTCATTTGAGGCTGTGTGAACCGAAAGATTTCCCGCCGGACGCCGGACGACGGACGCCGGTGCAGATGATCCGAAGGAAGCGCCCTGGCAGTGCTCGGTCACATGTGGGCGCTGATCTCGCCGCCGGCGGTGAGCACCATGTAGACGCCGTTGGCGACGCCTCCGACGTCCTGCTGGTTCGACTCCAGCGTGCCGTTCACGGCGTTGTCGATGCCGAGGATCTGCGCGCGGTACCGGAGCTCGCCGATCTTCGTGACCTTGGCCGTCCAGCCGCCCGCGAGCTTGAACGTGCCCGGCCCCTGGTGCCCGCCGCCCATCCAGGAGTGGACCTGGCCGTCCAGCGAGAGCACGACGAACATGTCGTTGGCGTCCAGTCCGGCGTCGGATCCGTTCGTCTCCAGCGTGGCGAGGACGTCACCGCTGTGGACGATCTTGGCGACGTAGTGCTGGGCCCCGACTTCCTGGACCTCGGCCGTGCTGGCGTCCACCAGGGGCTGGGTGTGGACCGGGGACTTCGCCTTGGCCGAGGTGGCCGGTGCCGTGGCCCGGGGCGGGGCGGGCGAAGCGGGCGGGGCAGCCGGTGCGGTGGCGGCGGGCGCGGCGGGCGCGGCGGGCGCGTTGGCAGGAGCGGCGCTGCCCTGTGCGGCAGGAGAGACGGGCGTGGTGGGCGCGGCGGGTGTGGCGGCGGTCGGTGCGGCGGTGCCCTGCGAGGCGGGCGTGGTGGGTGTGGCGGCTGAGGTGGCCGCGGTGGTGCCGTTCGCGTCGGACGCGGAGCTGCAGGCTGTCGCGGCGGGGACGATCAGAGCGGCTGCCAGGACGGTGCGGGCCAGCGTGCGGACGGTGGTCGCGCGACGGGTCGTCGATGGGAACATGCGGGTTCTCCTGAGCGAGGTACGGGTGAGGTCTCGCACATTGCCCGTCTCCTCTCGTGCAGGAACCGCGAGGCAATGCGGCGGCGTGCACGATCGAACCTAGTGCGAACAATCGACGGAATAGAGCCTTCCGCGTCACCGGACTGCAACGCCCCGGACAGTACGGTGCCGATCACAGCGGCAGCGCCTCCGCCCACTTGAGTGACCGTCAGCCACACGAGGCGACGCTGCGACGCCGGCTGGACACCTCCGCGCGGTCCGCCGGCCGGCCCGCGGCAGACGCCTGGCGGTGGCCCTGCTCCAGCTGAGTGGAGTAGTCGGGGCTGACCGAGGCCGGCAAGGCCACTTCCCCCCGGCGCAGGCCCTCGGCCCTGGGCCTGTCGCCGGCCGAACCGTGAGGGTGTCGTCACTCGAAGCGCGTGGGGTCGCCGGCCCCGCGTCGGACGATCTCGGCTGCGCCGCCGGAGAAGTCGACGACCGTCGTCGGGTCCGTACCGCAGTCACCGGAATCGACCACGGCGTCTAGCACGTGGTCGAGCCGCTCCTTGATCTCCCACCCCTGGGTCATCGGCTCGTCCTCGCCGGGGAGGAGCAGGGTGCTGGAGACGAGGGGCTCACCGAGTTCGGCGAGCAGGGCCCGCGTGACGACGTGGTCGGGGATCCTGACCCCCACCGTCTTCTTCTTCGGGTGCATCAGACGGCGCGGGACCTCCTTGGTGGCGGGGAGGATGAAGGTGTAGCTGCCCGGCGTCGCCGCCTTGACGGCGCGGAAGACGGCGTTGTCGATGTGGACGAACTGCCCCAGCTGGGCGAAGTTCTCGCACATCAGGGTGAAGTGGTGGCGGTCGTCGAGACGCCGGATCGACCGGATACGTTCGAGGCCCTCGTGGTTGCCCATACGGCAGCCCAGGGCGAAACAGGAGTCGGTCGGGTATGCGATGAGGGCCCCGGACCGGAGGCTGTCGGCCACGGTGCCGATGGTGCGGGCCTGGGGGGTCTGCGGGTGCACGTCGAAGTACTTCGCCATTGGTCGACTCTACGTGATCCACCCGGCACACCGGGGTCGGCCCGCGGCGGAAGCCGACCACTCTCCCCAGTGGGTGCCGCTCGCCGCTCCGCACATCCCGAGGCCCGCCCAGCCGGCCGGTAACCTCGGCCGGCCATCCGCACGGGCACGGTCCTCCGGCACCCGGAACCACCTTCACCTTCCAGCCTGTCAACGACCGGCCCTTCGGATCGCCTTCGACAGGCACATCCGATACGGAAATGCTGTTCTCCCACCTATGGAACGGCGCCCACTCGGGGGCTGGGCCCTCCTGGCCGCCGCCTCGTGAACAACCACTGCTTCCGGCGGGACGCCGGGGTGATGGTCCGTTCGCCACGAGCTTCACCTTCAACCCGGAGGGACGGCGGCATCGATCGGGACAAGCAGAGTGATCCCCGGGCCGTTCCAGCTCGTGAGCCGATCACGCTAGGCGATCCCGGAACGCTGGTCAGAGCCGTCTGCCGCGTCCGCTGACAACGGGCGCTGGGCCAAGAATACGAACTCACCTCCCGGCCGGTCGGGCGCATCGCGAACTTCCCCGATCACGAAGCCGTGCGCGACCAGGTCCCGCTCGACCTCCTCCCGGCCTCGGAAACGCAGGGTCGAGTCCGACGTCAGCACCTGTCCGTCTGCCGCGAACCCGTAGGTCCAGCGGAACGTCACCAGGGGCGGGCTCACCTCGAGCAGTTGGACCCAGCTCTTTACGGAGCCGACGCCCGGGATCTCCGTCACGCGGTAGGAGTTCTCGCGGGTCCACTCCTTCCAGGCGTGTCCGGCCGGATCGCGGGTCTCGAAGACCAGATGCCCGCCAGGCCGTAGTGCTTCGTAGGCTCCCCTTAGCGTCCCCTGCCACGCTTGCGGATCAACGATCGCCTGGGCAACGTTCGCTGTCATCGTCGTGAGGTCGACCTGCAGCGGCGGGAGGCCTGTCGCATCGCCGTGGATCCAGCGCGCTCGCTCACTGCCCGGCTTGGCCCTGGCGACCTCGATGGAGGCCAGTGCGGGATCCACCCCGACGACCTCGATCCCGCGGTCGGCCAGCAGAAGTGCGAACACCCCTGTGCCGCAGCCGATGTCCAGCACTCGGCGTGCCCCGAACTCCTCTGCGATCCGGAGGTATGCATCAAGATCGCTGCGGTCGGCGTCGAGGGGATCGTAGATCGCGGCGAGCCGCGGACACGCGAAGCAGTCGTCGGCCATGCGGGCGAACGTATGTGGAGCCGGGACCGGACGGCTACTGAGTTTCCGTGTGGCGGCGGTCGGTTGGGGAAGAGCGGGCCGAGGGTGCATAGTCGGCAGGGGCAGTCGAGGCCGATGTGGAGGTGGCGATGCGAGTCGTGTTCGTGCACGGGGCGTGCGTGCGGGACGGGTCGTGGTGGTGGCACCGCACCGCCGAGCTGCTGCGGGAGCGGGGGGTGTCGAGCGTGGCCCCGGCGCTGCCGAGCTGCGGCGAGGCGGGCCTGCCCGGCGGGGTCGCCGGCCCGGGGCTGCCCGAGGATGTTGCCGCCGTGCGGCAGGTGCTGCAGGCCGGCGACGAACCGACCGTCGTGGTCGCCCACAGCTACGGCGGGGTCGTCACCGCGGAGGCCGCTGCGGGAGTCGGGTCGGTGCGCCACCTGCTGCTGATCTCCAGCTACCTGCCCGAGGTCGGGCAGAGCCTGTCGGAGTTCGGGGACGGCAGCCCCGCCTCGTTCCTCGACGTCGACCCCGACGCCCGCACGTTCGGGGTCCGCCCCGAGCTGCTCGTGGACACGTTCTTGCAGGACTGCGACCCCGAGGTCCAGGCGCAGGCGGCGGACCACCTCGCCCGGCAGAGCGTGCAGGTGACCGTGCAGCCGGTCGGGGCGGCCGCATGGCAGCAGTTGCCCTCGACGTACCTCGTCTGCGCTCAGGACCGGGGCACCCCGCCGCGGCTGCAGCGCGAGTTCGCCCGCCGGGCCGGCAGCGTCGTCGAGCTCGACGCCGGCCACCACCCGTTCCTGTCCCAGCCTGCAGCGGTCCGGGATCTGCTGCTGAGCCTGTGACGGCAGCCGCGGACGAGCCGGGGCGGTGAACCGAGGGCCGGAAGGCCGTCGTGCGTGCCGCGGAAGACCTGCTGCCGACACCGTGGCCGGTCCGCCGTCGCCACCCGCCCCGTCCGCCGTCGCCACCCGCCCCGTCCGCCGTCGCCACCCGCCACGTCCGCCGTCGCCACCCGCCCCGCGGCGGAGGCGGAGGAGGTGGTGGAGAGCGCTGCGCGTCCCGGTGTGTGAACCCTTGCTACGACGAGTCAGCGCGGCCGGCGAACTCCTCGGGGGTGGACCGGCCAAGGACAGCGATGGGTGACGGAGCCTGTCGCGCAGGACCACGGGACGTCGGTCGGGCACGCCGGACGAGTCGGTTCCACCAGGGCTCTTGGAGTGGGAGTTGTGGAGCTCCCGTCGTGATCGGGACGAACCGGCTCTCGATCGGGATGTCCCACTCGATCAGCGCGGCCGGGAACCAGGTGACCGGCTTGGTGTCACCGAGGGTGTTGGCCCAGGCGGCCACGCGTTCCGCGGCGTCCCGGGAGGGGAGCAGGCCGCGCTCGTCGGTGATCACGCCCATGGAGCGAACGGCGTCCTGGTGCAGGTCGTTGCAGAGCCAGGTGTGCAGCAGGCCGTAGTCGTAGCCGAGCACCTCCCAACCGATCTCGCGCCCACCCTCAGCCAGCTGCGGGATGGGTGTGCGGTCGCCACGGCCGTCCTTTTCCCCGACCCGGCCGTCGAGGTGGGTGAGCAGCACCGGCTCGTACGTCGCGGCCGCGCGGATGTCCGCGACGAAGCCGGCGGTGTGGTCGGCCGGTACCAGCATGGCGTACACATACGCTTCTTCGAGTCCTCGGAGGGGCGCGCACGCCTCCAGGGCCTCCCGGGCGGTGTCGAACCAGCAGCCGTCCTTCGGGAGCCGGTCGATCAGGCAGTCGGATGCCGTGGTCAGCCGCTCCGTGCCGGGTATTGCCCCGGGGCCGGTCATCCGCGCGGGGACCGCCACGAAGTAGCCGGCGAGCAGCGGCTCCGCGGTGCCCGGTGCGGGCACCGGCGCCGCGGCGGCCGACCCCGCCGCCTGGCGTGGCAGCGGCCGCCTGTCCGGCCGTACCGCTCCGGGGCCGCTCCAGCAGGGGCATCGACTCGCCGGCGCGGCCCGGACGCCGCTCGGCGAGCCAGAAGAGGTAGCCGCGCAGGTACTCCTCCAGCCCGTGGTCGAGGTAGGCCGCGTAGTCGCGCAGGCCCTGGGCGGCGTCCCGGAAATGCACGCGGTACTCGCCGCGGACGCGCGACCAGCGGTCGGATACCCCGAAGGCCCACTCGCGCACCCGCCCGCGCTCCTGCCACCACTCGCGCACCGCGGGGACGCTCCAGTGCGCGTCACCGTCCATCGCGAAGCCGCCGTGGCCGAACAAGCAGCCGCTCAGCAGGTCGAAGGTCTGGGAGGGGCCGACCGGCTGGCGGTACACGAACTCCATGCCGGCCAGCGGCCCGTGCTCGTCGTCGTAGGCGATGTGGAACGGCGCGTCGTGGCGGCCCATCTGCATACTGTCGGTCTGGGCGCCATAGAACGGGCCCGGGACATTGCGCCAGTTCCGCTCCTCCCAGAGCCCGCCGAACTGGTCCAGGTACGGATGCTCGATGAGCAGCCGCCGGGCGGTGGGCAGCGGGTCCCAGTAGTCGCCGAGGCCGTCGTGATTCCCGTTGTCCACAGGTCGGGTCCATTTCGAGGTGCCGGTCGCAGGCTGCCAGTGATAGCAGAAGCCCAGTTCACCCGGTGCACGGCCCCCGGAGCTCGCCTCCGGGGCGGCGGTACGGCCGTCGAGCCGTCCTGCGCTTCATCTCCTCTCGGGTGTGCCTGGGTGACACGCTCGGGCACCTCCTGGCGGTCCTCCGAGGGGGTCAGGACGTGCCGGTGGCCGAGAGGGCGCCCGCGGCGAACTTGTACGTCTGTGCGGCGGCTTCGTCGATCGGTACGTGCTTGCCGTCCGGCGGGAAGAGGTCGACGACGCCGATCGCTCCGTAGTTCGCCCAGAAGCAGGTCGTCATGGGGAAGGTGTCGCTGACGTTCTGCTGACACTTGACCACCAACTCCTTGGTGGTGAAGGTCTTCGGCTGGCCGACCGGGTTCCGGCCGTAGCCCTTCTCCAGGTCCATGGTGTGGGAGAAGACCTCGTTCAGTGAGGCGGCGGGGTCCGTGACTTTCTCGTACAAGGTCGTTCGGGTGGTGAGGTTCGGCACGGTCGCCCGCATCCCGCCCTTGCCGAGGGTGATGCGCGTCGCGCCGAAGCAGGAGACCTTGTCCTCCCCGGAGTCCTGCTTCACCTGCGGCAGGTCGTCGTCACCGGCGATCAGCATGTCCAGGTCGCTGCCGAAGTGGAAGCCTCCGCTGCCCTTGTCGCAGGTCATGCCGTCCAGTGCAGGCACGCCGATTGCCCTGTACCGTGCTCCGGTGTCGGCAGCGAGCTTAGCCGCCTTCGGCAGAGCGTCCTTCTTGTCGCCGCCGTCGGATCCGCAGCCTGTGGCGAGCACGCCGACAGCTGTGGCGGCGGCCAGAATCCCCCGCTTGTTCTTCATTGCCGATCTCCCCTGATCAGTGATCACCAAGGGATCCTACGGCCCGGGGGGACACCCGGGATGTCACTCCGTCTGCCGGCTCTACCGCACCAGTCCCGGCATCTGACCAGGTGCCAGCTTGATCTTCAACGTCGCGCGGCGAGATGGGCTTGGAGCGTGGGTTCGCGTTTGAACGGTTCTTGCCGACGTCGTGGCGGGGTGCCGGCATGCGGGTTTTCGAACCCGGTGGCCGTCCGGGGCCGGGACGGGAGGTTCGGCACTCTGGTTGGGGTGAGGACCTTCGCGCGGATGTCGCGAAACCCGCGGCGGCCTCGAGCTGGATTCAACTTCGTTGTGGGCAGGGAACGTTCCCAGGGGCGGCGCAGTCTGCGGCCAGCGGGCGGGCCAGGCGGAAGCTGGGTGTGGGCGACGATGACCAGCCAGGTCCACAGTGACCCGTCTCAGCGAAGTTTGACGAGTCTCACCGAGGTTTGACCGGCGCCAGCGACGTCGTTGGTCGTGATCTGTGGCGGAATCTGTATGGGGGTCTTGCGGCTTGGCCTGTCATCAGGGACCTTGCGGTGACGACGTGAGCGCCAGGCTGCCTCGGCGCTTCACGTACACCGAGTCCTACGGGGGGATGCAGTGCACGACGGGGTACAAACGCTCCTGACCATGACAGTGGCCGTCGCTGGGTTATGGCTGGCCCACAACTACCGGCGCCAGCTCAAGGGCAAGCTGACCGAACGGATGCTGGTCGCCTACTCAGAGCTCTGGGCACTGTCCGCAGTGTCCGACCTCAATCGGGAACCGCCGATGACCGACGAGGAGAGCCGCCAACTCGCTGCGGAGATGATGACCTGGTACTACGCAAACGGTAGCGGCATGTTGATGTCGCCCAAGACGCGTGCTCTCTTCTTCGTCGTGCGCAGCAACTTGGTGGCACCCACCCAGCACCTCCGGCCTGTATCTCTACGAACCACTCCCGCAGGAATCACCGGGCCAACCGCCGCTCTGAGGCTCACCTGTGTGCGGGCTCGACAAGTATCCATCCTGCGGACACGACTGAAGACGGACATGGCCGTCTACTTCGGCGCAGGTCACCTGCGCAAGCTTCGCCGGGATGAGTGGGAGCTGCTACGCCTTTGCGGCATTGCCAGGAATCCGCTGGCACGGATACGTGCCAGCAGGTGGCTAGCGAAGCGGCTAGAGCGGACTCCTTGCTACTGCGGACAGTGTGGTTGAACCCACCGGAGGTCAACACGGCGGCCCGCTGCCGCTCGGCTAGGGCGGGCCGCTTCACCCATTTCGATGAAGTTTGACCGTTCTCAACAAAGTTTGGCCACGTACCTTCTACGCTCTGGGCCCGGTTTCGGATTGGCCCTAAGGAAACGGGTGGCTGGACTTACGCTCGCGTACGGCGACGAGGCGTTGTCGGCGTTCGACCTGGCCTTCCGTCGTGGCGACGAGCTCCACCGTGCTCGTCTCGGCGGGTGCTGGGATGTGCGGTTCGAGGAGCCGCCACTGACAGCCCGTCCGGTTCTGGTAGAGCAGCGCGTTCACCACCTCGCGCAGGTCGCACGAGCCGGGGTCCCCGGTCGCCGAGCGGGACACCCGCTCCTGCTCCCAGGCGGTGACGAGCGGCTGGATCAAGGCCCATTGCCCGTCGGACAAGTCCGTTGAGTACGGCATCCGTTCCATGCACCAACACCAACATGCACACGACACGCGAGTCAGCCTGAACGACTCCGTACCCACGAACGGGCGACACCAGACCATCCAGAAACGGACTTAACGTCCTCTGAACGGGCGGTCAAACTTCGATGAGACAAACCCTTGGCGGTCAAACTTCGATGAGACACGTCAAAACTAACTTGAGACGGGTCACGCAGGTCGGCGGTGTCCGGTGCGCGGAAGTGCGGCGCTGTCCAGCCGAGGGTGCCCTTGAGCAGGCGAAACGTGTGCTCAAGGTCGCATCTGCGCAGGAAGGTGCGCCATATCCGGTCCAGGTGTGTGGTGTCGATGCCGGCGGCCGAGGACCACAGCCACAGCGGCTTCGCCTCGCGTTCGCCGGTTGCCATACCGATCACGGAGTCTGTCGATCGAACGGGAGTCTCGATCGGGTGATCGCGGGCTTTGCCCGGCATGAGAGCAGAGCCTGGCGGCATGCGGGGAAAATCCAGGGGAGCGGATGGCCGCGCGCTGCTACGGTCGGGTGCCATGAGCTGGCTTCCCGATGACTTCGTCCACCCCGTCCTGGTACCGCTGCCGGGCGGTGGTCATCACCTACGGCCGATCCGGGAGGTGGACACCCCGCTCGACTATCCGGCTGTGATGGGTTCGCGCGAGCGGCTGTGGACCATTTTCGGCCCGGCCTGGGGCTGGCCCGCGGCCACCATGACCTACGAGGCCGACCAGGCCGACCTTTTGCGGCACGAGAAGGAGATCGCCGCGCACCAGTCCTTCAACTACGCGCTGTTCGACGCGGCGGAGACAGTTCTGCTCGGCTGTGTCTACATCGACCCGCCGGAGAGGGCCGGCGCGGACGGGGAGATCGCCTGGTGGGTGGTGGACGAGCTGGTGGGCAGCAAGGTCGAGCAGGCCCTCGACGCGCTGGTGCCGCAGTGGATCGCCGCCGACTGGCCGTTCGAGCAGCCGCGCTTCCTCGGCCGTGAGATCTCCTGGTCGGACTGGCTCGCCCTGCCGCAGCATCCCGGCACGTAAGTGGTTGTCACCCGTACCGATCTCGAAGGCTGCCGGTCGAACGGGAGTCTCGATCGGGTGACTGCGGCGATTTCCGCGCGTGGAAGCAGGGCCTCCTGGTAACTCGGGGTGCGATCCCATTCCGAGTCCCGGAGGCCCTGTTGTCTTTGTTGTACGTGCCCGGGCACGTTGACTTCAACTCGCCCGCCGTGTCGTGCGATCGCCTCGCGCATGTGTACGGCAACGCGGCCGACCATCCGGACCGGGTGCGCCGGTATCCGGGTCGGACATGACGGACGCGGAGTGGGCGGCCGACGGCGGCTACACCGGCGGCCTTGTCGGCTGGTGCCGGGACAAGTTCGCTCTGACCCTGGAGGTCGTCAAGCGCACCGACGACATGGCAGGGTTCGTGGTGCTGCCGAGGCGGTGGGTGGCAGAGCGCACGTTCGCGTGGCTGATGCATTCACGCCGCCTGGCCCGGGACTACGAGACCCTGCCCGCCACCAGCGAAGCGATGATCCGGTGGTCGATGGTCACGCGGATGAGCCTGCGTCTGCCGCGGCCTCGGGTCACCGATGTCAGCGGACACGGCAGACTCCCCGCTGTGTGAGGTCCCAGGTGATCTTGGACAGTTCGGCACTGGGACATCGTTGACGGTCCCAGGACATGGTTGTCCGGGTCTCACCGAGGTCAAGGTGGTGCTGGCAACACACGGCTCGGCTCAGGCTAGATTCTCCGGGTGACCGACATCGATCCGCTGGTTCCTGTCCTTGCCGGACTCCTCGTTGACAACCTCTGGTTCCTTGATAGCTGTGATGAGGACGAGGTGGATTCCGACTCTGCGGTGAGGGTGCTGGAGAGCGCCGCCTCGGTGCTCAAGGGCCTGTCGCCCGAGCAGCTCGACCGGCTCCTGTTGGTGATCGGGAATCTGGCCGAAGCCGAGACCGATCCCGGTCGGCGTGAGTTCTTGGAGGCGTTCCCCTCCGCCTGCGGACTGATCGAGGAGGCTTGAGCCGTAGGTCTTGCCTGCTCTTCATGACTGGGCCGCGGTCGATCTTCGATGCGCGCCTTACCGAGCTCAGTGACCGTCAGTCCGTTGCTCGGGCAGGGGACGGAAGCGGGAGATCGGACCGGTGGTCCTGCGGGGGTGAACCGACAGCTCGACGTCTCCGTCAAGGACGCGGAAGACAGTGTCCTCGATGACGATGGTGACGGTCTTGCCGGCGTGGGAGGCCCCAACACGCAGACGCTGGTTGGCGACCATGGTGACACCGTCCTTCGGAACCTTCCTGACCGCTTGCTGCGGCCCGGGTGGCGGTGGAGGCAGCTGGGCCGCAGTTACGCGGGCGCCGACGATGGAGGACCGCTTGGCCTCGTCGATCGGGCAGGCCAGGGTCTTCACGAGGTAGCCGCCCGCGATCACGTGGAGGACTCGGCCTTCGAAGCGCAGGGTGATCTGCTGGCCCGCCAAGTGGGCAGCCAGCAGGATCCGCTGCCCGGCGAGCTGGATGTCTCCGTCCCGGTTGACGGTTCGGTCCACCTCGATGGCCTGCCGGGGCCCGGCCTGGGCGGCGGAGGGTAGGCCGGGTTCGGCGCCGGCGATGCGGGCGCCGCGCATGACGAGCTTGCGCAGATCGGCCGGAGTCATCCGGGACGAGCGGGTGCGGATGAGCTCGCCGCCCAGCAGGACGTGGATGCTTCGGCAGTCCGCCCAGACGGTGACGGTCCTGCCGCCGAGTGCCGGGGTGAACTTGACCTGCTGGTTGTTGATCAGGACCAGGCGGCCGATCGCGGAGATGGTGGCCTCCCACTCCACCGAGCGGATCTCCTCGTCGGAGACGGGCGTCTGCGGCGAGGGCAGTTCCGCTGTCAGACGGAGTGGGACCAGTCCGAGCTCGGCAAGCGGGGACTCATCGCTCTGCGGAGGGGCGGGCAGCGCGATGTGGCTGCCGGGCGGCCCAGGGCGAAAGGCGGCAGCCGGCACGGCCATGTCCAGAGCCTGGTGCGGGCGGTCGTGGTTGTAGGCGTGAACCCAGGCGTCGATCCCGGCCTGGGCAGCGGTCTGGTCGGCGAACGGTCCGACATGGTCGAGGAGCTCGCGTCGCAGACTCTTGTGGAACCGCTCGATCTTCCCGGTGGTGGTGGGCGATCGGGGCTTGGTCAGGCGGGCGGCCACGCCGTTCTCGCGGCAGATCCGCTCGAAGAGCACCTCGGCGGGAAACGGCTTGGTGAAGCGGCCGGTGAACTGCTTGCCGTTGTCTGTGAGGACCTCCGAGGGAACTCCGTAGACGCTCATCGCCTCGGCGAACGCGGTGGCAACCGCCCGGCCTGTGGGCTGGGCCACCACCTTGGCGATCACGATGAACCGGGAGTGGTCGTCGATTCCTGTCACCAGCTTGCACTCGCGGCCGCCAGCCAGGAAGACACCGCCCATGATGTCCAGCTGCCACAGCTGCATCGGGGCGTCGCGCTGCCAGCGGCGGTAGACGCGCCGGTGGTTCTGCTCCTGGTGCCGGACCAGGCCGTTGCGGACCAGAATCCGGTGGACGGTGTTGCGTCCCGGGACCGTGGTTCCGCCGCGGCGCTCAAGCTCGTGGACGATACGCCGAGCTCCCCAGCGCGGGTGGGCCAGCCGCAGCTCGCAGATGGCCGCCTCCACGTCCCCGGCGATCTGGGTCGGTGAGGTGTGCGGGCGGCGGGAACGGTCAGCCAGGGCTTCCAGCCCGCCCTCGTCGTAGCGGGAGATCCACGAGTACACCGACTGCCGGGATGCCCCCGCCTGCCGGGCCACCTGCGCTACAGGGTCGCCGTTCTTGACCTGCAGTACGGCCCGATATCGATGCTCGGTCAGCCACCTGCGATCGCTGACGTCGTCCTGGCCCTTCTCGCCCATGCCCGGTCCAACGATGATCTCGCGTCAAGGATGTGCCCGGACCGTCCAGCATCTCACCGGACTACCGTGCCCAACATCTCCTGGGACTTCACAGCGCGAGTTCCGTGAAAGATCTTGGACCTGGTGTAATCCCGGGGTGAACGAGTACCGGAAACCGGGATGGCTCGGTGTGGTGGCAGGGATGAGCGGACAGATGGCGGCAGCAGAGAGCCGGGATGCCATGGCCTGCCGGACGCGGGTGAACTGGGAGCTGACGCCCCTGGATGGCGTTGGGCCGTTGCGGTTTGGCATGCCGGTCACCGAGGTCGGCGAAGCACTGTCGGGCATGAGCGAGCTGCACCGGTTCCACGCCGGACCGTCGGAACCGGACACCCTGGGCGTGGCGTTCGGCACGAAGCCTGCAGAGCCTGCTGTGTACGGTTACTTCATCAGCGGGCAGCTGTTCTGTGTCGCGGTCGACGCGGCCTTCGGACCCCAGGTCACACTCTGGGGAAGGGAGTTGACGGCCTGCGTCCCGGCGGATCTGGAGCGGTTCCTTCTGCACGCTTCCGAGTGCGGGGTGCTCGGTGTGTCCTACGGTCCGCGAGGCAATCCAGGAGCCGCCGGCATCGGCCTGGTCCTGCGGGTGCAGGAGGTCGCGGGCCATGCAGTGACCCGGCCGGTGATGGTGGGCCGAGGCTGGGAAGAGCGGTGCCCCGACGACTGGGAAGGGCCGATACCGGAATGCGAATGGATTGGCCGGCAGTGGTTCTACCCGGGTTACGCACAGAACTGGCCGCCGGCAGGCCGGCTGCCAGCCTGGGGTGACTGGCAGCGTCCCTTCTAGGTTGAGTGTCAACGGACACGGCGGTGGCCGACCGCTCGGGTACAAGTTCCGTGAAAGCCGCCCGCGGGTCTTCCCGGTTAGCGATCATGGCGGGTGTCTGCCTCTGAGCTCTTGGCCGTGCTCTGTCCCCAGTTCGCTCTGCTGCAGGTGGACTTGGTCCGATCGGTCGGCCGGTCCGTACGAGTTCATGCCCGAGGTCGGATGCCGAAGGCGGAGTGTCCGGGCTGTGGCGGCTGGTCCGAGCGTGTGCACAGCGGCTACGAGCGGCGGGTCGGCGATACGGCGGTCTGCGGGCGGGAGCTGGTGCTGCACCTGCGGGTCCGCCGGTTCTTCTGCGACACCGCCGAGTGTGAGAAGCGGACCTTCGCCGAGCAAATACCGGGCCTGACGTTCCGCCATGGCCGCTGCACCCTGCCACTGCGGAAGGTCCGCGAGGCTGTCGCGCTCGCGCTGGGCGGGAGGGCTGGGGCCCGGCTGGCCGAGCACCTGGCGGTCGGGATCGGCCGCGACGCCCTGATCCGCCTGATCCGCGCGCTGCCGGACCCGCCCGCCGGGCGGGTGCGCGTGCTCGGCGTGGACGACTTCGCCCTGCGCAAGGGTCACCACTACGGCACGGTCCTGATCGACATCGAGAGCCGCCGTCCCGTCGATGTTCTGCCCGAGCGGTCCGCCGACGCCCTCGCCGCCTGGCTCACCGAGCACCCCGGCGTCGAGGTGATCTGCCGCGACCGGGCCCGCTACTACGCCGAGGGCGCCAACCGTGGCGCTGGAACGGCCACGCAGGTCGCGGACCGGTTCCACCTCTGGCAGAACCTCGGCGAAGCGGCCGAGCGGCTGGTTGCCCGCCTGCGCCCGCAGTGGGTGGCGCCCACGCCGGAGAAGGAGAAGGTGGTGCTGCCCGAGGGACGGCTCGCCCAGCGGGCCCGCGAGCGGCACGCCGCTGTCCACGCCCTGATGGACAGGGGCATGGGGCACGGCCAGATCGTCGCCGAACTGGGCCTGGACTGCAAGACGGTCCGCAAGCTCATGCGGGCCGCCACCCCCGAGGAGCTGATCGGCGTGGGGCCCACCGGCGGTCGGCAGACCAGCCTGGACGGCCACACCGCTTATCTGATCGCCCGGTTCAACGAGGGCTGCACCAGTGCCGACCGCCTCCACCGCGAACTCGCCGAACGCGGACTGACCGTCAGCGAGCGCACCGTGCGCCGCTTCGTGCACCAGCTGCGTGAGAACGCCAAGCCTGCCAGCCGCCCGCCGGTCCCCACGGTCCGTGAGGTGACCAGGCTGATCCTCACCCACCCCGACAACCGCCCCGAGGCCGGCCGCGTCCTGCTAAAGGAACTCCTGGGCCGCTGCCGAGAGTTGGACGAGGCATGTGACCTCATCGGCCGGTTCGCCTCGATCCTCGTCAACCGCCGTGGCCAGGAGGACCTCGAACAGTGGACCGCGGACGCCGAGGCCAGCAGCCTCCCCGAACTGCGCGGATTCGCCACCGGCCTGCGCAAAGACTGGGACGCCGTCATGGCCGGCCTCACACTCCACTGGAACTCCGGCCCGGTCGAGGGACACGTCAACCGCATCAAGATGATCAAGAGACAGATGTTCGGCCGCGCGAAGCTCGATCTCCTCCGCAAGCGCGTTCTCCTCGCATCCTGAAGATCACCGGGCACGAGCGGACTGGTATACCCCTTTGACCAGGAGTTCTTCGTCCGTCACGATGCTCCGGTGACACTTGAGACCACCCTCGTCAGGGTCGACGCGGACCTTCGCGCCGGCCGGATACCCGTCGCTCGTCAACGCCTGCGCGGCCTGGTGTCCTCCTACCCTGCGGACCTCACGGTCAGGCAGCGGCTGGCCGAGGTCTATCGGCTGTACGGCGAGCCGGCCGAGGCAGGTCGCTGGGCCTATCTCGACACGGACCGGGATCCAGCCGAGACGGCGGCCTTCGAGGCCCGTCACCCTGATCCACTCGACCGGATGGTGGCCCTCGCCTGGCGGGGTCCCGAACAGTCAGCACCGACAGAGACCGCCCGCACCCGGCTGGCCGAGCTCCGTGAGGCGGCCACTGCACAGGCAGGCCACCCAATCCTCTGGCACCGCGCGCCCTACCACGCCAAGAATCGTGACCACCCCGCCGAACACACGGATCAGGACGACTCGCTGTTCTGCGTCGGTTTTGCCTTTGCCGGTCTCGCACTCCTGAGCTTCACGGCCCTCGGCATCATCACCTTCATTCGCTGGTGGCTCTGACCCTTCGCCGCTGGCGCCGTTGTCACCGGAGAGCTTTCACGGAACTCGCGCCAGAGCCAACTCCTACTGTCCCTTGACACACCGACCGGCACTGAATGCCCCCGACGCCTCCAGGAGGAGCCACCCGCGCTCCGCCAGGCGCCGGGCTTTCGACCGCAGCCCCTCGCGTGCCCGTGATGGGCGACGGGATCGATCCCGGTCGCCGTCCATGCGCAGGGAGAGTTCCTCCGGCGTGATGCCACGAGCGAGGACGATGCTGTGATGCCAGTGATCGCGATCCACCAGCCACTGAATACCGTCACCCACGACACAGCCCCTTCCCCCGAGCGCAGGTGATGATCTCCGCGCATCCACGTGGCCACCCTGGACGGCGGCACTGACGTCTTCTCAGCGACGATCAATTCCAGATTCGGTTGAGGACGAGGGCAGCCCTGGCGATGTCGCCGATTCGGCTCGGGCTGAGGGCGATGTGTTGCAAGGTGCGCCAGCGCTGCTTGAGTTCGGCGGCAGCGTGTTCTCCGAGGGCGCGGACGCCTCTGATCAGGTTGTTCGGCTAACGCGCCACACGGTAGCGGAGGTAGACGACTTTCGAGCTGAAGGTGCGGGTCTCGACGAGTTCGAGATCCACCCGGCGCTCGCGCCGGGGAAAGAACGGAATGCCACCACCGACCAGCACCGGGTAGACGATGGCCCGGTACTCGTCGATCAGATCCGACGCAGCCGCCTCGGCGGCGAGAGTCGCGCCGCCGATCGCGATGTCGCCCTCCCTCGGCTCGGCTCGCAACCGCTCGATCTCCTCCGCCAGGCCGCCGGAGGCCAGGCGGGCATGGCCCTGCACCGCCGACAGCGTGGTCGAGAACACCACCTTCGGGAGCGGCTTCCAGAGTGAGGTCCACTCGCGCATCGAGTCGTCGAGCGATGGATCCTGGTCGGCGGTCTCCCAGTACAGCATCGTCTCGTACAGCCGTCGTCCCAGCAGGTGGACGCCGACCTCCCGAATCTCGTCGATCCAGAAGCGAAAGACCTCCTCGTCCGGCGCCGTCCAGTCGAAGCCGCCGTCCGGCCCGACGATGTAGCCGTCAAGTGAGACGCCCATCGAATAGGTCACGCTGCGCATCAGAAGTCCTCCTCGGTAACGGGTTCGACTGTACGACCGCCGGACGCCGCAGGCTCATCGCGGCTCGCGGGACCTCCTGGGCCGAGTCACCTCACGAGATCATTTCGTTGAGAAAACCTCACTGACCAGCCATCTCGCGGCCCGGTGAGGGGAGCGAACGGTCGAACGTCGTTGCGACTGGTCACACTTCTCCACGTTGTTGCACGGGACCGGGCCGACCCTTCGATGAGAGGCCGTACCCCAGGGCGGCGGGCTGAGTGGCTTGTCGGTCGCTGGGAGTAGGACCAACGCCTCATGTGAGCTTCCGAACCGCTGAATAGCATCGGCGATCATGAAGACCACGGGAATCGCTCGTCGTGATGTGGCGGAGCGCAGGCGCGACACTCTTGGACGGCTCTCTGAAGAACGGGACATATGGGTGTCGACGGGCCATCCGGATCACGGCCCGCATCAAGTGCCGCTGTGGTTCTGGTGGGACGGACAGGCCGTGTGGATGTGCACCGGCGAGACCTCCGCGACTGCGCGTAACGTGCGAACCGAGCCCCGCGTGCGCCTGGCGCTGCCGGACACCTTCGATGTGGTGCTCCTGCAGGGGGAGGCAAAGTGCTTCTCGGACCGGGTCGTGCCGGACGACGCCGCGGATGCGTTCGCCGGAAAGTTCGGATGGGACCCACGTACGGAGGAAGGGCCTTTTCTGTACATACGCGTGGCGCCAAAGTCGGTGCTGGCCTGGCGTGGTGAGCCGGAGCTGCGCGGCAGAGTCCTCATGCGCGAGGGAGCGTGGCTGGAGTAGTGACCACCCGGCAGGCCGGGATCCGCTCGCCCGGCGGACGCCGGGCCTGCGCCCGCCGGGCGGCACTCGGTCCGCCAGGACGGATCAGACGGTCAGCCTCCTCAGTCTGACGGGTGCCCGACCCGGTGACTGTCGCGCGCCCAGGCGGTGGTGACGACGGTGGTGCCGGCGCCTGCGGCGGCGTGCCGCGCGAGGACGCCGCCGGCCAGAAGGGAATCGTCGTCCGGGTGGCCGAAGACCCCGAGAAGAGACGGCAGGGGTGCGGGACGGGGAGGAATCACCGAATCGGTGCCTTCCAGGGCTCGACAAGGAGGTGACCGGGACGCGGAGCCCCGGCCGCCGCTTCGACAGCCGGGTTGCCGAGCCCGTGGTGACCACTCACTCGAACGACGGCTTGCGATCCCGGGTCCGCTTGAGCTCGAAGAAGCCGTCCGTGCCGGCAACCATGACCAAGCCGTCCCAGAGCCGTCCGGCCGCTTCGCCACGGGGCGCCGGCGTGATCACGGGACCGAACAGGGCCGTGCCCCCGATGCGGAGGACAGGCGTTCCGACGTCGAGGCCGACCTCGTCGAACGCCTCGTGGTGCGAGTCCTTGATGAGCTGGTCGAAGTCCGTGCTCATGGCGGCCGCGGCCAGCGAATCGGGCAGGCCCACCTCCGCGAGGGCCTCGGGGACGACGGTCGGATCGTCGCGACGTCGGTGGTGGTGAAACCGGGTGCCGATCGCGGTGTACAGCGGTCCGAGGATGCGGCGGCCACTGTGTTCGGCGGCCGCCGCGCAGACCCGCACCGGCCCCCACGCCCTCGTCATCAGCTCCCGGTAGTCCTCGCTGAGTCCCTTGCCCTGGCGCTGGTCGAGGTTCAGGTAGGCCAGCGACATGATTCGCCAATCGGCGCGTACCGGCCGGACCTGCTCGACCTCCAGGAGCCAGCGCGAGGTGATCCACGCCCAGGGGCACAGCGGGTCGAACCAGAACGGAACGTCCACGCGGTCCGGCAGTTCGTTGATCATCAGATGAGCACCGTCCTTCCTCAGGTTCGCTGTTGCTTCCCCGCCCCGGGGCTGGATGTCGAACAAGCCGCCATGGACTGGCATGGACCCCCTTGCGGTCGCTGCCGGTCGGTGACGGCGAGCCGGATGTTCCGGGCAACGGCTCGATCGGCCCCCACAGCACGGCGGCGATGAGAGCGGAGCGGGTGATGCGCATGGAATCCTCCGGGTTCATTGCGTAGTGGAGCGTATACGCAATGCAATCAGAGGCCACTGACAATCGCGCCTGACCCTGCTCCATGGCAACCGTAAGGAGCCATCCGATCTGGCCGCACGTCACCTGGAGTGGCCGGGCGTGCGTCCCGCCGCGGGGGCGCGCCCGCCCCATCTCGAGTCCGTCAACAGGCCCGGCGTTCACGGCTGAGGCCATGCGGGGGATGCGCCCCTGTCGCATAGGGTGTCATGGCCATCCGGACCCCGGCGCAGGTGTACGGTGGCGCAAACAACTGCGCAGGGTGATCGCATCGTCACCAGTACGGGGGAAGCAGCTGTACCAGCGGGTCTTCCGGTTGCACAGGCAGCGTGTGACAAGCTGCGCGCGCCGGCCCGGCCGGCCCCGGTCGCGGGCCGGATCGGCCTGGGCGCCGTGGCGGGGCGCGAGCTCCGTGCGAGTCGTGCGGTGCCGTGGTGGATCGTCAACCTCGCCGCGGTCATGGGCTTCAGGTGGTTCACCATCTGGTTCCTGCCGGCCGGGAGAACCACCTGGACCGTCGTGCGGGTGGACCGAGACGGCGCGGCTGGTGGCCATCGGGCAGCTGCTCACCGACCTGGTGATCCTCGGCCTGGCCGTCAAGGTCGTCGTGGGCGCGGCCCCGCGCGGCACGCAGTGCAAGGCGAGCCCGGGCAGCACCCGGGCTGGGGGTGAAGAACGATGAGCCGGTCCCGCAGACCGAAGCCGCTGACGCCCACGTCGCACCGGCGCGGCCGGCAGCCGCGAACCGGCGCCCCGGCGACCTTCGTCGACCATGTGCGCCCGGACGGAGTCGTGGTCCGGTGGGAGTCGCGGCGCCACCGCAAGCACCAGAAGCCCGCCGCCGGACCGACCTGGTGGGCGCCCAACGCCCGCGGCTGGTGGATCGCGGTGCTGTTCGCCATCGGGTCGCTGCTGTTCGCCGTCGGCTCGGTGCCCGGCTACACCGGCGCGGTCGGAGCCCGGTGGGACACCGTCACGTACTTCATCGGGTCGCTGTTCTTCACCGCGGCATCGTTCCTGTCCTACCGCGAAGCGGTCGATGCAGCCCCGAAGGCGCAGAACCCCGGGCACCGGCGGTTCTTCGTCTTCCAGCCGCGGCGGATCGACTGGTGGGCCACCGCGGTCCAGCTGGCCGGCACCTTGTACTTCAACGTCAGCACCGGAGTCGCCGTGGCGAATCATCTGTCCGCGGCCACCGCCCACCAGCACGTCTGGCGGCCCGACGCGATCGGCTCGGTGTGCTTCCTGGTCTCGAGCTGCCTCGCCTGGTACGAGACCTGCCACCGCTGGGCGGCCTGGCGGCCGAGATCCTTGTCCTGGTGGATCACGCTGGCCAACCTGATCGGGTCCGTCGCCTTCGGTGTCTCCGCCGTCGCCGGGTACATCGACCCGGTCACCGGCCAGGTGCACAACGCCACGGGGGCCAACACCACGACCCTGATCGGTTCGATCTGCTTCTTCGTGGGCGCTGTCCTCCTGCTGCCCGAACGCACCGAGGAGGCCGGTAGCCGAGTGACCTCGCCAACGGGCGGTGGCACCTGACAGCGTGTATCGCGGCATCGGCTCGCTCGGGCCCGATCTCTCCTCCCTGTTGCCCGACTTCGCGGACACCACCGGCTGCGTGATCCGCCCGATCGCGCGGACGCCAGGCCGTCTGCCCTCTTCGAACGGAGGCGGGGTTCGTGTGGCCGGGCGGTTGGCGGGAGCCGGCTGCCACGAGTCGGGCGGCACACGGTTCGGGACAGCGACCCGACCGGGGCCGGGTTTCGGAGTGCGGCGAGGATCGGGCAGCCGCAAGATCGGTGGTTCCGTCAGGGGCGGCGCGTCGACCGGGTACAGGGGCCGAGGTGTTGGCCGAGACCGTACCTGCGCACAGCGCGGTGGACTGGGGGAGCGCTGGCACCGCTCCTGTCCCGTGGGCTACGTTATGCGGTGATGACTACCGGGACTTCGTTGCGTCACACACGGATCGGTGACCCGGCGCTCCTTTGAGCGCCGTACGGGCCGGTGCCGGCCCGCTGTTGGATCGAGGATCCGGCGCTGCTGCGCGGGCTCCGCCTCCTGTCGTGTTGATCTCAGCTCGACACGTCAACCACGACAGGAGAACTCATGCCCACCAAGACGCTGCACATTCCCACCGCGGACGGCCAGGCCGACGCTTTCGCCGCCTTCCCCGACGGTGACGAGCGGCACCCGGGGGTGCTGATGTACCCGGACGGTTTCGGCATCCGGCCGGTGCTGCGGGAGATGGCCCGCGAACTGGCCGGGCACGGCTACTACGTGCTCGTCCCCAACCTCTTCTACCGCCACGGCCCGGCACCGGTGATCGAACTTCCCGCGCACATCGGCGAAGAGGCCAGGCCCGCGGTCTTCGCCCGGCTGATGCCCTTGATCGAGGCGCACACCGTCGAACGTGTCCTGAGCGACGCCGACGCCTACCTCAGGTTCCTCACCACCCAGCCCGAGGTCGGCGCCGGACCGGTCGGGGTGACCGGCTACTGCATAGGCGGCCTCCTGGCGATGCGCACCGCCGTGGCCCACCCCGGCCAGGTGGCCGCCGTTGCCGGATTCCACGGTCCCGTGGGCGTCGACGGGCCCGACAGCCTCTCCACGCTCACGGCCCAGGTCCACCTCGGCCACGCCGAAGGCGACATGACGCCCGAGGCCCTCGGCGAGCTCAACCGGGCCCTGGATGCCGCGGGTGTCGGCTACACCTCCGAGATCTACCCCGGCACCATCCACGGCTTCACCATGTCCGACACCGATGCCTTCAACCCCTCCGCACTGCAGCGTCATTGGGAGCGCCTGCTCCCCCTCCTCGACCGCACCCTGGACAACAGTGGATCTTCGCGACCGGGGAAGCGGTCGGAATCGCGAACCTGAGGAGGCGGGGGCCGTATCGCCGGGGGTGATGGTGACGCTGCCGGGGAACTCGGGGGACCTGCGGAGGTCCTCCATCCTCGGCAACCGCTGCGCTGATCACCACGATCGACCCGTCCCGACCCGTCCCGACCCGACCCGTCCCGACCCGTCCCGACCCGTCCCGACCCGTCCCGTCCCGACCCGTCCCGACCCGACCCGTCCCGACCCGACCCGTCCCGACCCGCGGACCGGGGAGGCGGACCGGGGAGGCGGGTGCGGGGACGGCGGGCACAGCGGGAACGGTCGGGCGGCGGCGCGGCGCCTGGGCCCGGGCATCCGCTCCCTCGCAGGTAAACGCCCGGACCCGCTCGGTGTTGTCGCGCCCGGTGTCGGACAGCTCAGCCGAGCCCGGTCGACCGGTGTGGGCATGGCCTGCGGCGTGCGGCCGAAGCACGGACGGGGGACGAGATGTTGCCGGCCTGGTCACCGGGGGAGAGGCTGAGCGGGCGTCACCAGGTGCCAGAGAGTGCGGTCGGCGCCGCGTCGATCGTGGTGCGCGGAAGGAGCGAGTCCACATGAGGGTCATGCTGAGAGCCCACTTCGACACCCAGGTCTCGAATGAGGCGATCAAGGACGGCACACTGCCGAAGATCATGGAATCGATGGTCGAGCGGCTCAAGCCCGAGGCGGCCTACTTCGGCCCCAGCGAGGGCGGGAGGTCCTGCACCCTCGTCTTCGACCTGCAGGACAGCTCACAGCTGCCCACGATCGCGGAGCCGCTCTTCCAGAAACTCGGCGCGAGGATCGAAATCCAGCCGGTGATGAACCCCGCAGACCTGCAGAAGGGTCTTGCGGCTCTGAAGTAGCAGAGCCGGAGCGCGAGGACCCGGCGCTCCCGCCCTGGGCGTGGCTGCGCGGGCGAGCCGGGTCCCGCGCCGCGGGAAGCCGACCGGAAGGCGCCGCTCCCGGCGAAGGAACCGCGTCTGCCGGCACGGGCGCAAGCCGCGGTGGTGCCTGGCCGCGGCCGGCCACCGCGAGGCCGCTGCGTTGCTCCCGGCCGGGGCGAGGCCGGCGGCGCTGCGCCCGGACCGGGAGGGCTGGTGTGCTGCGTTCTCCGAGCCCGCCCTGGACGTCGTCCACCCGCAAGCGTTCTCTCCGGGCTTTGGCCCGGCACTCGTCACCAAGACTCACTCGTCCCAGCGCCTGCTCGGTCGTGTGGGCGTCACCGCTGACCAGACGCCACAGCGTGCTCAGCAGGTGGATTCGGGCCGGAGGTGACAACTCACCTGCCAGTGCTGAGGGCTTTGTCCGAACGAGGCCCGGCCGTACAAGGCTCTCTTGCCCTTGCACGAGAGGCGGCGGCGGGTCCCTGGACCCCGCGGCCGGGCTGCCGAACACGCCCCCGGCCGGCCTGCCCCGGACAGGCCGGTGGAGGCCTCGGCGTGTGCCTTTCGCCGCCGGCGCCCCACCCCCTGGGAGGTGGCGGGGACGGGGCGCCGGGTGGTGGGGTGTGCCCGGGTCAGCTCCGGGTGACCACGAGCTGGCTGGAGCCGTCCGGCAGGCCGGCGATGGCGGCGCGCTGGGCCGGGAAGGTGCTCGCGCCGTACGGGCCCTGGACAGCGCCGAAGCCGGACCAGTTGCCGTTGCCGAAGCGGGTCTCGTGGTAGACGTTGCCGTCACCGCCGACCACTGCCACCTGGGACGAACCGTCCGGCAGGCCGGCGATGCCGACCGTCCGCGCGGCCATAGTGGGCGCGCCATTGCCGGGGAGCGCGGCGAAGCCCGACCAGCTGCCGTTGGCGAAGCGGGTCTGGTGGTACACGTTGCCGTCGGTGCCGATCGCCAGGACCTGGGAGGAGCCGTCCGGCAGTCCCGTGATGGCCACCCGCCCGGCCGCCATTCGCGGGCTGTTCACACCGGGGAGCGCGGCGAAGCCCGACCAGCTGCCGTTGGCGAAGCGGGTCTGGTGGTAGACGTTGCCGTCGTTGCCGATCGCCAGGACCTGGCTGGACCCGTCGGGCAGGCCGGCGATGGCGACGTCCCCGGCCGCCATGGTCGCGGTGCCGATCCCGGGGAGCGCCGCGAAGCCGGACCAGCTGCCGTTGGCGAAGCGGGTCTGGTGGTAGACGTTGCCGTCGTTGCCGATCGCCAGCACCTGTGAGGAGCCGTCCGGCAGACCCGCGATGCCGGCCCGGCGGGCCGCCATGGTGGGCGTGCCGATCCCGGGGAGCGCGGCGAAGCCGCTCCAGCCGCCGTTCGCGGCGCGGACCCCGTGGTAGAGCTGGCCGTCCAGGCCGATGCCCAGCTCCTGCGAGGAGCCTCCCGGCAGCCCGGCGACCGCGGCCTCCGAGCCGCGGAACACACCCGCCCCGCCCGCCAGCGGGCTGAAGCCGGGCCAGTTGCCCGAGCTCTGGCGCACGCCGAGGAAGAACCCGGAGGACTGCGACGGCGGGGCGCCGGTGAGCTGGATGTCGAGGTAGTCCTGGTCGATCCCTATGGTGAAGCCGCCCCAGGTCTCCGGGTCCTTCGGCGAGGCGTACTGGTGGGCGCGCTGGTGGTTGGACCAGTAGCCGGCCGGTATCGCCGGGTCGTTGGTGTCCTCCTGGCCGTTCCAGTTGGCGCTGAGGACGGCGTCGGGCATGGTGTAGGCGCTGTTGCCGGCGTTGGTGGCCAGGTCCTTCATGCCGGACGAGGAGCTGCTGTAGACGCCGGAGTTGTAGCCCAAGGCGTGCAACTCGTTGGTCCAGGCAGTGAGGAAGCCGAGCACGTTGCCCGAGTACTGCGCGACGTAGGCCTCCATGTCGTAATAGAGGATCGTGCCGGGGCCGAAGCCGAGGGCCTGGGCCTGGCTCACCGCGTCGTCGGCGGCGTTGGCGCCCTCGGTGGCGGGGGAGACGATCTTCGAGGCCTGCACGCCGACGTACAGCGGCATGAAGGCCCAGCCGCCGGCCTGCTGCTGCTGGACCCAGGAGGCCGTCAGGTTCGGCTGGGCGCAGGCCCGCTTGGCGCCTCCGATGTAGATGCCGACCGCCCGGTACGGGGAGGAGGTCATCCACGCGTTCATCGCTGCGCCGGAGGGCGCCGTACAGGCGTCGAACCCCTTGCCGGTGTAGTTCGTCGCCGACGCCGGTATCGACGCCGACACCGACGCCGCGGCCGGCGCGGCCATGGCCAGGTCGGACGGCGGGGCCGCGGCGATGGTGGACCGCGGTGCGACGGCCGTCCGGGGCGCCGCGGGTGCCGGCGCCGGCTGGTGCGCCGGCTCGGGGGTGAGCCCGGCGCCGGTGATGATCCGCCGCACCAGCGGCTGGTCCGTGTCGTACGTCCCGGTCACCGCGACGACACCGTCGTTCGCCAGGATCGTGTGCGCGACGGGGTTGGAGCCTTCCCGGTCCGGTACGGCCGCCGTGGCGGGCTCGACCAGCAGGGCCTCCGTGCGGCCGATCAACCGCGGCGGACAGACCTGCTGTTCGCCCGGATGCCCGAGGTACACCGCGTGCTGGTCGAAGCGGACACAGGCCTGCGGGTCCACAGCCAGATCCACCACCGGCCAGGCCGCCGGCACCTGGAAGACGTGGCCCTTGTACGTCACCGTCTTGGTGTCCGGACTTCCGGCGGGCGCGGCTTCGGCGGAGCCGGCGGCGGGCGCCGCCATGAGCACGGCCGCGGCGACGGCCGTGGCGCTCCGGAGCGCTGTCATACGGGACTTCACCCAGATCTCTCCTGACATGGCGAAGGCCGCGGCGCTGAGAGGTCGGCCGCGGCATCGGCGGCCACGATATCCACGCCCGCAACGGCCGACCGAGGCGGGCCCCTCCCGTCCGGCCTCGCGGCCCATCTCGGGGCCAGTGCGGATCACCCGGCCGTGGACGCGGCGGAGGTGGGCCAGGACCGAAGCCGGACCAGCTGCTCCTTGCCGAGCTCCGCCCGGTGGGCCTTCGAGCTGTCCGGCCAGGCCCCGGCGACAGCCCCTCGTCCGCTTTGCGCGCGGCACCTTGGTATGTCCCTCCCGCTCGACGAGCGCTGCTGCCGGTGCCGCTGGAGGCCGCCACCGGTGACGGTCTCCAGCGGCACCCGCGGACGGTTCGCCGCTGAACGACGTCTCCTGACAGTGCGCCAGGTAGGGACGAGCCGGACCGATCCAGCCCTGGCCGCAGCTCACGCCCCTCCACCCCGTGCTCGGCGAGCCGCGCGAGCCTAGCTTCGCCCGGCGGTTCTTCTGGATGTCCAGCCACACGCCGAGGCCCACCTGGACGACCTCGGCGCTCGTCTCGCCCCCCCCGGGGCCAGGAGCGTCTCCAACGGCTCCCTGTCCCGGCTGCCACGGGTGCGAGGGGGATCCACCGGGGTGATGCCGAACGAGCCGCCCGGACCCTGGCGCCGGCGGGCATCACGGCGAGTCCGTGTCGGTACGTCTGCGCGTTCTGCGGCCGGGGGCGGTCCCGCCCCGATACGCTGGATCGGTGAACCGCCTCCTGCCGTGGCCGCGCAGACACCCGGTCGGCCGGCCGGAATCGCGGACGGACTACGCAGGCGCGCTCTACGGCTCCCTCCTCGCCGCCTCCGTCATCGCCGCGGCGAGCGCGGTGGGCGACTTCCCCCGGCTCCAGCTCGTGGTGCTGCTCCTCGTGACCGGCCTGGTCTTCTGGGCGGCCCACGTCTACGCCCACCTTGCCGGCGAACGACAGGTCGGCCAGACGATCGGCTGGGCCGAAGCACGACAGGTCGGGCGGCACGAGTGGTCGATCGTCGAGGCGGCGGTGCTGCCCGCCGTGGCCGTGGGGCTGAGCCCCTTGCTGGGACTGGGGCTGAGCGGCACGGCGTGGCTCGCCCTCGCGGTCGCGGTGGCTCAGCAGGTGGCCTGGGCCTACCTCGGCGCCGTGCACGCCGGAGCGTCCCGTACCCAGGCCGGTGTCGAGGGGATGATCAACCTCGTCCTCGGTCTGGTCATCGTGGCGGCGAAGGCGGCCATCGGACACTGAGCGGGGCGAGGGGGGTGGGATCGCTTCGGTCGCGGACCAGCCGTCCCGGCTCGGTCTGGCCTGGACGGGTTTCTACCAGGACAGTCGGGGGTCCTGTAAGAAATCGGGGGACTGCGGGGCCAGCGACTCGAAGTGTGGCTCGTCGGTCCTGCACAGGTACCCCGGGCCCGGCTTGTACGTGTGGACACGCTGGACGTGTGCGATGGGTACCTCGACGAGCGCGCCGTCGTAGAACATCCACAGTCCGAAGCAGTGCACCGCAAGGTGCGCCGTCAACGGCTCGACCACGCCCACAAGACCGCCCTGGCCCTGGTCCGTGCACACGACGTCATCGCGCACGAAGACCTCAAGATCCGCAACATGGTCAAGGCCCCCGCGTCGAAGCCCGACCCCGGGCAGCCAGGCGCGTTCCTGCTCAACGGGGCTGCCGCGAAGGCCGGACTCAACCGCTCGATAGCGGATGCCGGATGGGGGGTGTTCCTCGCGATCCTCACCGGCAAGGCTGAAAGCGCCGGTCGGGAAGTGATCGCCGTGGACCCCCGCAACACCTCCCGGACCTGCCCCCGGTGCGGGCATGTCTCGGCGGAGAACCGGCCCACTCAGGACACCTTCCACTGCGTCGCCTGCGGCCACCGCGCGCACGCCGACACGGTGGGAGCCACCAACGTTCTACGGGCCGGGCTGGTCCGTCGCGAGGCCAACCCGGCTTAGGGCGTCCGCCAGTAGGTCATCGGATGCGGGGGCTTCGAGGCCGGGTGTCCCAGCGGTAGACAGCCCAGGCGCGGCGGATGAGGCGCCGGACGATGATGATTGCGCTGGCCAAGGCGGAGAAGAACTCGACGGCTGCCTTTCGCCGTTCGGTGCAGCGACGGAGCTTGCCAAAGTTGTTCATCCACGAGTTCGTGCGCTCTGCCACCCACCGGCCGCCGGTCTGGATCGGGGTCTTTGCGCCGCGCTCGGCGATGCTGGCAGTGATCTTCCTGTCTGCCAGGTCGTTGTGGACGATGCGGTAGTCGTAGCCGGCGTCCAGGCTCAGACGGGGCTGCTCGGGCAGTGGTCCCAGGGATGCCTCCAGGGCGGCAGGGCGGTCGAGGGTAGCGGGCAGCAGGGTGTGGTCGCGGGTGTTGGCGGGGGCTGGTTCGGTGACCAGCGGTATGCCGGATCCGTCGGTCAACTGCGAGCGTTTCAGGCCGAGTTTGGCCCGGTCAACTGGACTCTTGCCGGCGCATTCGCCGCCGGAGGGAGCCTTGGTGATGCAGCCGTCGGCGGACAGGTGCTCGAGTTCGAGGCCGATCATGCGGTCGTATGCGGCGAGCGCGAGCAGCCGCAGGTTCTCCATCACCCCGGCGGCGATCCACTCGTCCCGGCGCCTGCGCAGGGTGGTGGCTGAGCAGTGCTCGTCCGCGACGCGTTCGTAGCCGCAGCCGAAGACCAGGACCTGCACCAAGCGATCGAATACCACCGTGTCGCTGATCCGCGGGTTGTGACAGCCCAGCGGGTGCCGTTCTTCGCGAGTGGGCAGCAGAGCAAGGAACTGGTCGCGGATCGGGTCGAGAATGCATGATGGGACGGCAGGCACGGATCCCCCGGTGATCATGAAGCGTAGAGAACATCCCAATGCCGTTGTCAAGCCGCCGCCGTGACTGGTGGTGTCGCCTGGCCGGTCGCCGCCAGCCATGGCCGCGGAGGGGCCGTTGATCCACAAGCTGACGTTCGCCCCCTTGCGGAGCGCGGCAAGCAACTCGTTACGCATCGCGCCGTGAGCCAATTCGAGGACCTGGCTGTGAAGGCGTTCCTGGACGCACGGCTGCGTCGAGGACGCCTCTGCCTCCTGACGACATCGCCGGCACGACTGCAGGGCGTGGGGAACGAACAGATGCAGATAGCGAGTGGTATGCCGCGCCGAGATGCCGCACAACGTCCCCCGCCCACCCGCCGCGTGCTCGACACCGGGAACGCCGTTCACCTCGCAGGCACCGAATCGGGCCACTCCCGTGCTGTTGCAAACGACCAGTCATCGTTCGGGGCATCGATCACGCGGACGAGCATGCCACAGCCGCCCCTGGCCTGATCCTGGCCGCCGACATCACGAGTTCAACCTGAGTAACGAACCGACACAGAATCGGGCCTCGAAGTCAACCCCCGAAGGATTTCCGGAGCCGACCACTTAGCGAGAAGCCCCCGGATTCATCCGGGGGGAGGAGTCACGACCATCCGTTGTCGACGCGAGACGAACAACTGGGCAAGCAAACCGTCACTGACCGGCTGAATTGCGAGGTTACATTTCCTCGACGGGTTCGTTGAGGTCGGCCAGCAGCTTCTCGCTCCTCTGGCTGGTGCAGCGGTGCCGTTCGACCTCCCGGTCCCAGCCGCGCTCGGCCGCGTCCAGGGCGAGGGTCTGCTCGACTCGGCGACGTGCCCGTAGCCGTGGCGCGTAGTCGGGTGTCGTGACGAACTTGGCGCACGTCAGGTAGAGGTCGCACTCACAGGGCCCTCGGCGGGCAGCCGTAGGCATCGGCCGGGTTCGAGTTCGCTCTTGAAGAAGTCGGTCTTGAGCCAGTCGATCGAGGCGTCCGGCAGCGCGCCGGTCCTGAGCTCCTCGGCGGCCGGCCCCGCGATCGTCGCTCCGGGCCCGCGGACCGCGCGGTAGCCACGGAGTACTTCCTGGTCGCTGACCTGCGCGTAGGCGAGCGCCCTGCTCACGAGGTATGTCCGAGCACCTTCATGATGGTGTGCAACTTCGCACCGGGTTCAGCGAGTTGGGTCCCGACCGTGTGGCGGAGTCGGTGGGCGGAGACGGTGCCGCGTCCAGTGCCGCCGCGACCGCCCGGACGGACCAGTCCGGCAGCCTTGCAGGCGTCCTGGATCGGGGTCCAGTTGCTCAGCACTGCCTGCGTGTGACCGAGGGGACCGGAAGCCGCACGAGCGGCCGGCTCCGGAGCCCGCCAGCGGAAGCCCCCTACCGGCGGACACTCCTAGCGGTCCTCAGTCGGGCCCCGGTGTCGTCGTCGAAGTCCTCGCAGAACGCGGCGAGGGCATCGGTGAGGTGATCCATCGAGCGTGCGGCGAACAGGACGGGCTGGTACCCCTCGACCCGGTACGCGGTGCCTGCCATCGCGCGCAGGTCCCAGTCGCGGATCTCGCACCAGGGCAACCGGCGCAGCTCGCCGGGCGAGGAGAGCAGCGCCGCGCCGTACGCCTTGACCGCCCCGGACTCGGTGACCACGCCGCATTCGAGGGTGTACCAGTACACCCGGCTGAGCAGGCTGAGGGCTTCCTCGGTCCGCGCTTGTGCGGCTGCCCGGCCGACCAGGCGGTACAGCTCGGCGAACCGGGTCGAGGCCAGGTGGACGCCGTGGCCGAACACGTCGTGGATCACGTCGGGTTCGGGCGTGTACAGCGGAGCTGCGGGGTGCCGGACGAACTGCACCGCGTGGAAGTAGCCGTGCCGCAGCGCCCCCAGGAACCGCCGGTTCGGCACGAAGCCACCGGCCAGGGTGAAGTCGAATCCGGTCCGGGCCCGCAGGTGCGCCCCGACCTCGCCGTGCTGCGGGATGCGGTCCGCGGGGATGCACGCGTCCTCGCGGGCGGCCAGCACCGCCCGGCACGCGTGGGCCCGCAAGGCGGGCTCCAACGCCGCGTGGACCGTGCGCCACGTCGCGTGCTCCGCAGTGCGGTACGCGACCGACGGCGAAGGGTCGCCGACCCAGTGGCTGCGCGCCAGCGCGACGAGCGCGCCTCGCCGCGCCAGATAGCGGGGGTCACGCAGACCGGGGTGCAGAGCGACAGGAGCGAGCCTGCCGTCCGGCGTGACCGGGACCAGCTCCGATGCATCGCTCATGGCGTCTACCGTTCCCGGTGGGACCGTGAATCACCATCAACGACTCCACGGCACCCCCGGCTGGGCCGGAACGATGAGGCTTGCCCGAGGTCTGCGCCGTACCAGCGGGAAGGAGCTTTCTGCGTTTATCTGGACAACTTCGAGTTGTGCGGTGGTGCGTTCCTTCGATCAGGTGTCACCCTTCCGAGGACGACGTCATCGCTTCCTTGCCGCGCAGTGCTCGGAGCTCTCGTCAGCGAAGTCACAGAATTGGCTGATGATCTTGCGGCTGCTTTCCGGTGTGCCGTGGTGCTCCTTGCGGGGTGGTCCGTCGATCCACTGGTGCCAGAGACCGTCGGGGGCCAGGAACCGGGCTGCTCGATCGGCACCGAGCTTGGTGTCGAGGTGCAGGAGTGCGCCCATGGCGGCTGCCTGGTCATAGTAGAGGTCGGGGCGTCGCAGGTAGCGATCGAGGTAAGCGGTCAACAGACCCGCGTCGGCAGAGGTCCCGAAGGTAGCGAGAGCGACGCAGTAGGCGATGCCCGCGTAGCAGACCTCGCTGTCAAGCAGCAGTTCGCCGAGGTGTTCACGGAACTCGGTTCTGCGGGCGACGGCGATGAGCCAGGCTGCGGTCTTGCGCTCACGCCACCCGCCTTCGAGCAGGATGGTCAGTTCACGGGGCGTAATGTTGCCGGCGGCCTCGCCGAGCTCCCGTGTGACCTTGGCGCGTTCGCTGCCGGTCACGCGCAGAAGGCTGCCGCCGAGCCTGAGGTAGCGCCGATCGGGAGTGACATAGCGGCGGACCAGATCGGCCAGCTCGGGATCCTTGTGGGCGTAACGCATAGCCGCATCCTGTCCTGGGCGAAGCCGTCCCACCAGTGTATTTCTCGGCCGCACCCTTCAGCCGGAGTGTTGATCATGAGGTTCGCCGAGGTCGTCGAGGAGACTGGTGATGCGGTCAGCGACACGCTGGTGGCGGTCGATCTCCCGCTCCCAGCCTCGATCCCTCGCGTCGGTGATCAGTTGCCGTTCGGTGCAGAGGCGTTCACGCAGACGGTTGCGCCCCGGCACCTTCTTGGCCCCGTCGTACCCGCGTGAGGACGCCGGCACCGAGGCCGCCGCACGCAGGGACTGCGCGTCGATCACCGCGGCGGTCGGCTCCGGGCCGCGGCCGGCGTCCTCGCGCACCAGGCCCCGCAGCCGATCGTGCAACTCCGCCAGCAAGCCCCGCCCACGCCACCGCCTCGCGAAGGCGTAGACGCGGTCCCACGCGGGGAAGTCCGCCGGCATCGCCCGCCACTTGATCCCGTTGTCCACCAGGTACCGGACAGCGTCCAACATCTGCCGGTGGCAGTAGCCCTCCGGCTGCCCACCCCGCCCCTCCAGCCACGACGGGACCGGCAGCGCGTCCCTCACGATGGCCCACTCCGCGTCCGTCATGTCCGAGCCGTAGTGGCGCACACGGTCCGGACGGTCACCCGCATTCCCGAACCGGTGAGCGAGGCAATCACACGACCGGGTAACCGAGTTGGACGACATGGGCATGGGGGCGCAAGACTGCGACACAGGGCCTCCCGGCCGGCTCGTTCGGACTTCGACAATCCCGAGCTGGGCAGGAGGCCCTGCCTTCATGCGTGCCCTGAGGAAAAATCACTCAGCCGTGTGGCCACACTCGAACCGATGTTCACCATGATCGGTACGACAACGGCTTCTGACCCCAGCCCGCAGCAGGCCGACCGCTCCCATGTCCCTCATGTCGCTCACATAGCCGTATGCCCGTGGCCAGCACGGATCCGCTCCCGACCCCGGACGATGACGTGCCGAGCGTGGTGGAGACCTACGCGGTGCGCACTTCGTCCGTGGCGTACTCGCGGACCGGGCTGTCAGGGTGCAACCGGACGCCGGCCCTGGCTGCCCGGCTGTTGTCCGTACGGCGCGACGGGAGGAGCCCGTCGTAGGAGGCGGCGCGGGGCGGGGCGGGTGTCGGCGGGCAGGGCGGCGAGGACGTCCTCCGGTCCGAGGCCCGCTGCGCCCTGTCCGCCGGCGCGCGGGATCTACTGGGGGGCGGTTTCAGTCGTCGCGCCCGGTACCGCGATCGGGAGCGCTCATGTCGCCCGTCCCGGGCGTGCCCTCGGCGAGCCCGTAGCGCAGGTACACGGTGCCCTTCGGGCCGGCTGCCGGCGGTTCGAGGAGTGTGAGGTTCGTGGGCACCGCGCCACCGTCGAACACCTTCTTCCCGACGCCGAGCACGATCGGGTGCACCCAGAGGTCGAGACGGTCGAAGAGTTTCTCGCGCAGGAGGGTCTGCACCAGGTTGAGGCTCCCGACGACCTTCACGTGCTCGTGCCGGTCACGGATCTCGCGCACCGCGCCGGCCAGATCCGGGCCGAGCTGCGTGGACCCGGCCCACGAGAGGTCGGGCCTGCCGCGGGAGGCCACGTACTTCGGGACGCTGTTGAAGAGCGTGGCGATGGCCTTGTCCTCGCCGCCTTCCTGGTGTGGCCAGTAGGCGGCGAAGATGTCGTACGTCCGCCGGCCGAGCAGGAGGGCGTCCGTGCCCTCGTACGCGGCACCGATCTGTGCCCCGGCGACCTCGTCCAGCAGGGGCGCCTGCCAGCCGCCGAACGGGAACCCCACAGGGTCCTCGTCAGGGCCGCCGGGCGCCTGCCCGACGAGGTCGAGGGTTGCGAACAGCTCGATGTGGATGAGGCCCATGCCTTACTCCCGATTCCTCGAAGAGCACATGCCGACCGATCTCGAAGCGCGCAGCACGGTGCCCTGCCTACGCCATCAGGCCGGGGCGCTGCACCGGCACTCCCGCTCACGATAGATCACAGGCCGCGTCCGAGCAGGGTGGCCGGCCTGTGTCCGGCGTCGTGGCCAGGTCACCCGGTGCGGCGTCGACCAGGGCGATCTGGCGGGTGCCGGGCGACCTCCGGCTTCACAGCCTGGGCGGCATCGGACGGGAGCACCGCCGCGCGCCACAGGACGTGGCGCAGGGAGGAGCGACTGGGCTCGACGCCGCCGCATCGGCGCTCGGGACGGTCCGCTCGTGGGTGGGCGGCAAGGCCCGGGGCGCCGGCCGCCGCCCGGTGCCTCCAGTAGCCACCCTGACGGAGCAGAAGCGCGACGGCCACCTCGCCGACGCGCACCTCCCCGCCACCGGAGCCGGCCGTGTGCGGCCCCGGCTCCGGGCGGCAGCCCGGACGCCGGGTCGTGGAGGAGCGACTGTGCGTGGGGTGGGAACCGGTGTGCTGTCGGTGAAGGCCCCGAAGGTCTCACGGCAGGCGCTTGAAGCCCGCTGATCGGTCAAGGTGGAACGTGGGTCCCGGCTGGTCGGGTTCCCAGCCCAGGGATCGTGCGGAGCGGATACTCGCCGCGACCATTCCCGGCAGGACCGGCTCGGCCGGGGCATTGAGCCAGTTGCCTGGGTGAGACTGTCCAGTTCCGACCACAAGCACGGTGCCCGGACGGTCCGCAAGCTCGACCGCGAAGGTCAGGGGGCTCCAACAGAGCCCCTGGGAGTAGGTGGGTCTCCTGCGGACCCGCCATCGATAGGTCGCGCCATCCACGGTGATGCGTCGTGAGCCCTTCTTGACCAGCGCCATTCGGTCCTCCTCAGGTGGACCATATCGGGCCGTCTCGGCCCCTGCACCGCCCGGGTCCTGGGCGCCGACGCTGGTGCCGGTCGTCCCCAGTGAGGCCGTGGAGATGGACCCAGCTCGTCCCCGCCTGCCCGCCAGGACTGCGAGCCGGCGGGCGGCCTGGACGATCTCGCGGCTCAGCCGGCGGACATCCTCTCGGCATCGCCCGGACCGGCCGTCCATCACTCGTAGATCGCCTGTCTACGCACGCTGCATAGCGTCCTTTCCCACAGCCGGCCCGACCCGGGCCGTCGCCGAAGGGAGAACTCTCGTGCTGCGCAAGACCCGCGCCCTGCTGACCGGTTCAGTCGCCGTCCTGGCCCTCAGCCTCACCTCGACCTCCTTCACCGCCAACGCCGCCGGGGACCAGAGCGGCATTGACGCCTGCGCCCGCGAGGCCCAGTTGGCGGGCTTCGCGAAGGACAAGTCCGGCGAGGGCCGCAACGACGACGCGATCTACGCCGTGGCGATCGCCATGGCCGAGTCCGGCTGCGACCGCCTGGCCGTCCACACCAACCTCCCCACCGACCCCGACCCGGGCACCAAGGACCTCGGTGCCTGGCAGATCAACGAGCGTTGGTACCCCGAGGTGCACGGCCACGATGCCGGGATCGTCACCGCCGAGAACTGGCAGGACATGGGCTGGGCGGCCCGCAAGGCCTACGCGATCGACAACGACGGCACCGGCCGCGGCTGGGCCTCCTGGGCGGCCTGGCACCTGGGCACCTACCAGCAGTACCTCGGCCAGGCGCGCGACGCCGTCTACCGCGTCTGGCAGTGACGCCCCGCCTCGGGTGACCACCTCGAGTTCCCGCACCCGCCCGGCCGCCCCTGGTGCCCCCACCCGGCACCAGGGGCGGCCTGCGTCAACCGTCCCCGTTCCCGCACCCCGGCCCGTCGCCTTGGGTCACTGCTCCTCGCCGGCCACAAGACGTGGAAGGAGCGGCTGAAGCACGAGGTCGAGACGGCGAAGGCCGAGCGATCCGCGCGGACCGCCGGGGGAGCAAGGCAGCGCTCGACACACCTCCGGCTGGCTCAGTCCCGGTCGGAGTCACCCGGAGCGGGGACGGGCGGTGGGGCGGTCGAGGCCTTCCGCGGGGCCCTGTGCCGTCAGGAGGCGGCGCGACGGGGTCGGCCGGATTGTTCGAGGGCGTGCTGGAGTTCGTCGCGGGTCATGGTGGAGCGGTGGGGGACGTCGAGGTCGGCGGCTCGTTTGTAGAGCTCGGCCTTGGTGAGCTCGGAGAGCTGCTGCTTGCCGGTGGCGCTCGCGGGTTTCCTGCCCGCGGCCCGGCCGGCGGTCGACGCCTTGGCGGAGGTGCTCTTCTTGCCGCCGGCGGCCTTCGGGGACCGGGACGCGGCTGCGGGGGTCTTCCGGCCCGGGGACTTCTGCGTCCTCTCGGCAGGTTCGCCCTTGCGGGCGCTGTCGACGCTGCGGCGCAGGGCGTCCATCAGGTCGATGACGTTGGTGGCCTCGGGCGCGGGGCCGGTGGAGACGGCGATCTCGCGGCCGGCGAGCTTGTCCTCGATGAGGTGTTTGACCTGGTCCTCGTAGGTGTCGTGCCACTCGTCGGGGTTCCAGTCGACGGCGAGCATGCCGATGAGCTCCTCGGCGGTCCTCACCTCCTGCGCCGACAGCTTCACGTTCTCGGGGAGGTCGTCGATCTCGCGGCGGGGGTCGCGGACCTCGTCGGCGAAGTGCATGGTGTGCAGCTCCAGCAGGCCGCTCTCGGAGCGCACCGCGGTCAGGTACTCCTTGCCGCGCATCGCGAACATGGCCAGTCCGGCCTTGTTCGAGTGCTCCAGGGCCTCGACGAGGAGCGCGTAGATCTTTGCGTACTCCTGGCCCTTCGGGCCGAGGTAGTACGTCTTGTCGAAGAAGATCGGGTCGACCTGATCGAGGTCGACGAAGCCGCTGATGTCGATGGTGCGGGAGCGGCCGGGGGAGATCTGCTCAAGCTCGTCGGGCTCGACGACGACGTACTCGCCCTCGGCGACCGGGTAGCCCTTCACGATCTCGCCGAACTCGACCTCTTTGCCGGTGCGCTCGTTCACCCGCTTGTTGCGGACCCGGTCGGAGGTGCCGCGCTGCAGTTGGTGGAAGTGGACGTCGTGGGACTGCGTCGCGGTGTACAGGGCGACGGGCACGGTCACCAGCCCGAAGGTGAGCACCCCGGTCCACACGGGTCTGGCCATGACGACTCCTCCTTGCACCACGCCGGTGTCCGCCGCCGGTCGTGCGGGACGACGACGGGTCCACCGCCAGCGTCGCCGCCGGACGGCCGTCTCGCACGCGGTGCTGGGCCGACGGCGACCCCGCCGGCTTCGGCCCGGTCGGAAACACGACGGCGCCCACCTCGCACCTGGGCATGAGTTCACCGCCCAAACCCCGGCCGGGCTGTCATGACCGGGTGTGGTCAGTCGACCGCGTCGCGATGGACATCCGCACCCGCGGGGAACAGATCTCTGCGGGCCGTCAAGCCGCCGGTCGGCGGTCCTCGCCCGTGCGATGCCGGGCCGGTCGGGACGCGTCGGTGCGGCGTTGCCGGGCGCGTCTGAGGGCGAGGTGGGTCAGCCAGGCCATGCCCAGGGTGAACGGCGCGGCAGTGTCCTCGGGCGGGCCGGGGACGGCGGAGCAGACCACCATGAGGGCGAGCGGGATCCAGACCTGCAGCAGCGTGTGCCGGACCGCCGCCGTCCCCGGTGCGAGCCCGGCCAGGAAGGGGAGGAGGAGGCCGATCACGGCGCACGGAACGGTGAGGCCCAGGTGCTTCACCGCCTCGAACACCGTCCAGGCCGACAGGAGCAGGCCGAGCGCGCCCCAGGCGGACCGCACGGCCCGCGGCACCGGCCTGGTCCTGCCGCCGGCGGATTCGGGTGTCATGGTGTCAGGTGCTTTCCGGTCGGTGTCGTGCCAGGAGGTCGGTGCGGCGGCCGAGGGGGCCGCCCGCGCGGGCCCCGGTCTCTCGCGCGTTCACTGCTTGAGGAGTCCAGCGAAGCGGTCCAGCGCTTGGTCGGTGCGGTGGCGGTCGCCGGTGGTTGTGAGATCGAACAGCAGGCCCCGGACAACGGCCATGACCAGCGTGGGCGTGACGGTGTCGTCAGGACCGGTGGAGACGTCACGGAACGTGGCCCCGAGAGTGTCGAACCAGTCCGTGATCGCCTGGCCCCGGTCGGGGTAGTTCTCGGGGTGGGCCAGTCCCTCGGCGTGCACCTCGAAGAACAGCCGGACGAACGGCGCACGTTCGTCTGCGCTGATCCACGCCCAGATGCCGCGCAGTCGCTCCTGCACGCAGTCCGTGTCCGCCGGAAGGTGCTCGGCCAGGCGCACCGCGCCTCGGCGGCGGGCCTCGGCGAGGACCGCCGCGACCAACTCCTGTTTGCTGCCGAAGTCGTAGAGCAGCATCCGTGGGCTGGTGTCGAGGGCCGCGGCCAGGGGGCGCAGGCTCAGCCCGGCCAACCCGTGCGCCAGCACGTAGTCGGTCGCCCGCGCCAGTGTGCGCTCGCGGCGGGCGGGATCTGAAGGGCGCCCCACGGTGGATCTCCTCTCGGCAGCCCAGCAGCCCAGCAGCCCAGCAGCCCAGCAACTCGGCAACTCGGCGACTCAGCAACTCGGCAACTCGGCAACTCGGCAACTCGGCGACTCGGCAACTCGGCGACTCAGCAACTCGGCGACTCGGCAACTCGGAACCGAAACGGCGTCAGCAAATATATGGTACGACTGTTTCAACAACGAGGGGGAGACCATCATGCACACTTTCGACCGAGCACTCGTCCTGGGCCCCGGGGGTCACGTCGGCGCGGCCTGGATGGCCGGCCTGGCCCACGGGTTGCGCCGTGACGGTCTGGACCTGGGCGAAGCCGACCTGATCGTCGGCACGTCGGCCGGCGCGATCGTCGGAGCGCTGCTCGCCACCGGCCAGGACCCGGGGCGGCTCGAGACTCCGGCCCGCCGGCCCGCTCACCGGCTCACGGCGGACCCCGCGCGGATGGGCGCGGTGTTCGCCGTGCTCGGCGATCGCAGCCTGGAACCCGGTGAGGCGAGGCGTCGCGTCGGCCGGCTCGCGCTCGACAGCACGAACCCCCAGGCCGATGAGGCGCTGATCGCGGGCCGCGCCGCCCTGATCGGTGCACAGGCATGGCCGGAACGGCGACTGCTGATCACCGCCGTGGACGCAACCACCGGTGAGCCCGTGGTGTGGGACCGCGACAGCGGCGTGCCGTTGGTGCACGCGGTGGCGGCGAGCAGTGCCTTTCCCGGGGCCGCGCCGCCCGTTGCCATCGAAGGCCGGCGGTACATGGACGGTGCGCTGCGGTCGGGTACCAATGCCGATCTCGCCGCCGGAGCCCGCACGCTGGTCCTGGTCGAGCCGATGGCCCACATGTCTCCCCGCGAGCCACTCGACCAGCAGCTGGCGGCCGTGGGGGCGGACACCGTGGTGACCATCAGCCCCGATCCGGCCTCGGTGCGCGCCTTCGGCGTGGACATGGGCGACCCGGCAGCCTGGGGACCGGCCTACCGAGCGGGTCTTCGTCAGGCCGGCGACATCGACGCGCAACTCCGCTCCGCCTGGAGGACGGAAGCCGACGCGGACTGACCGCCGATCAGGTCGGTGATGCGTGGGCGGTGGCAGACCGGCGGACGAGCCGCCGCGCAGGCCGACCCCTGCGCCAGCACGGCGGCGCATTGGGCCGGCCGGCCTGCTTCTGGTGCTCGTCCATGCCCGGGCCGTTCCCGGGATCCTGATGCATCGTGCGCGGTCCGCGGCCTGCCGTGAAGCCGCCCGAAGCCGAATCCGGTTGCCGCGTCGTTTCCGGCTGTGCATCCTGCTGGGATGCGCTTCTCCATCAACATCCCGAACTTCGGTGACTTCGCCGACCCCCGAAACGTCGCGACCGTCGCGGTTGCCGCCGAACAGGCCGGCTGGGACGGGCTCTTCGTCTGGGACCACGTACTGCACCGGCAGCACCAGGGGCGGCCGTTCGGAGACCCCTGGATGCTGCTGACCGCAGCCGCGCTGGCGACCTCCCGGATCCGCTTGGGCACGCTACTGACGCCGGTCCCTCGTTACCGTCCGCAGCAACTGGCCCGCCAAGTGGCCACCCTGGACTGCCTCAGCGGCGGCCGGGTGACCTTCGCCGCGGGCCTGGGCGGTCCGATCGACGACGAGTACCGCAGCTTCGGCGACACCGCCGAGCCACATCTCCTCGCCGAGCGGCTGGACGAGGGACTGGAGCTGTTGCGGCGCTTCTGGTCCGGCGAGCCGGTGAACCACCACGGCCGGCACTACGAAGTCCGGGACGTGACGCTGCTGCCCGCCACCGTGCAGCGGCCCGGTCCGCCGGTGTGGATCGGCGGGTTCTGGCCGCGCCGCCCGCCCATGCGGCGGGCGGCGCGGTGGGACGGCGTGGTGCCGCTCTTCGAGACGGCCCGGCACGGGCATGTGCCCGATGTGGCGGAGGTGGAGGACCTGGTCGGCTATGTACGCAAACACCGCACGGCCGAGCCCGAGCGTCCCTTCGAGTTCGTGCTCGGCGGTGCCACGCCCCCGGACGCGGTGAAGGCCAAGGACGTGATCGGTCCGCTGTACGACGCCGGCGCCACCTGGTGGGACGAGCGGCAAGTCCAGACCGGCCCCGACCTGGACCGCCTCACACCGGTGCTGCGCCGCATCGAGGCGGGGCCGCCAGTGCTCTGATCAGCCACTCGAGGTCGTGCCGGACGTGTGACGAAGGGCCCGGCGAGCGGCACGGTTCGGCGAGGCACGGCCCGGCGGCGGCCACCGGTCAGCCACAGATCCACCACGCTGGACCTGTCACCGCCGGACCTGCCACCGCGCCCTTGGTGGGAATACCGCGTCTTCGAGGTTTGCGACGCCGGGCGCGGGTGACACGTAGGACATGGGTAGCTATGTGATCACCGTTCCCGGGACAGTCCAGCGACCGCTGGAGGAGTCGGCGCGCCGTACCGTGCTGGCCGTCGTGCACGGTGCGGATCCTGAGGAGGTCGGTGCGCAGGTCCCCGACCTCGACGTGCTGACCCTGGACGAGCCGGAGGGAACGTTCGTCCTGCGCCTGGAGGTCGAGGCCGCCGACCGCACCGCCGCCGGTGAAGCGGCGCTGGTCCTGGCCCGGCGGGCTTTCGCGGCGGCCGGGTACGAGGAGGATGCGGTGGGCATGGGCACTCCGGCGGTCACCGGCATCGACGTCGGCTGATCCACACCGTCATCCCGTCGTTCCACCGCCGATCGGCCGACGGTTCACCTGTCGGGCCGACGGTTCACCTGTCGAGGGTGTGCACAGCCGAAGAAGGAGACGCTCCGCCGTGACACCTGCCGTTGTGCCGAATTCACCGGACGACGTCGCGGTGGTGCTGTCGGGCTACGGCCCGGTCGGCCGCGCCTACGCCGACCTGCTGCGCACGCGGGGCGATGAAATCGCCCACCGGTACGGCGTCCGGCTGCGGCTCGGCGCCGTCCGGACCGGCTCGGCACACTGCCTGCCGCGCCCGGGCGATCCGGTACCGCCGCGTCCGGCCTGGGGGCCGCCGGTGGCGCTGGAGCAGAGCCTCGACCGGAGCGGCGCACGTGTGCTGGTGCAGGCGCTGCCTTCCTCACCGGCGGTGCGGCGGCAGGCCGCCGCAGAGGCCGTTGTGGCCCTAGGCCGCGGGGTCCACGTGGTCACTGCCGCCAAGGGGCACCTGCTCACCCACTGGCGCGCACTTGGCGAGGCCGCGCAGGCCGGCCGCAGCCTGATCAGGATCTCCGGGGCCACCGGGGCCGCGCTGCCGGCGGCCGACCTGGCGCGGGCGGGTGTTCGCGGTCTCGGGTGTGAATCCGTCCGGGCGTGCCCCAACGGGACCGCCACCTTCGTCCTCGACCGGCTGGCGGCGGGGGAGTCCCTGGCCGAGGCGGTCGGCGAGGCGCAGCGGCGAGGCATCGCCGAGGCCGACCCCTCGGCCGATCTCTCCGGTGAGGACGCGGCCACCAAGGTGCGGCTGCTCGCGGCCCTGTTGTGGGGGTGGGAGCCGTCGGCCGTGCGGGTGCGGACGGAGCCGGTGGACGGGCGCACCGTGCAGGTGGCCCTGGCAGCGGCTGCGCGGGGCAACAGGCTGCGGGCGGTGGCGGGCGCGAGCGTCGACGAGCCCTTGGTGGTCCGCGTCAGGCTGGAGGAGACCGCGCCGGGTGATCCGCTCCATGCGCTTTCCGGTCCGGAGAAGGCTGTCGTCTACGGCTGCCCGGAAGCGGGGGACGTCACCGTGAGCGGTGGCCGTTCGAGCCCGGTCGGTGCGGCCCTCGCGATGCTCAAGGACACCCTCGACGTGACGACGGCCGGCCGCTTCGGGTTCGGCTGAGGGCTGCTCGGCGGACCGGGCGGGCGAGCAGTCGGCCGCCCTGACCGTGACACAGCTCACTGGAACTGTTCCGTGCCGGCCGGACAACCACAGGCGTGGACTTTTCGATGCACGAACGGATCAGAGCCGGGGATCCCCGCGCCTTCCGGCAGTTGTTCCAGGAGCACGCGCAGGCGGTCCGCCGGCACGCGATCCGGGTGAGTGGTGACCGTGCCGGCGCCGAGGACGTCATGGCGGTGGTCTTCCTTGAGGCATGGCGTCTGCGGGGCAAGCTCCGCGACGAGGGGACCACACCTCGGCCCTGGCTGATGGGCATCACCGTCAACGTGCTGCGCAACCGCGCCCGGGCGGCCCGTCGGCATGCGGCCGCCCTCGCCCGCATGCCGGCGCCCGAACCCGCCCCGGACTTCGCCGACGAGCTGGTCGGCCGCCTCGCCGACCACGATCAACTCCTGGCGGCCAAAGCCGCGCTGGAGAAACTCCGCCGTGGGGAGCGCGAGGTGTTCTCCCTGTGCGTGTGGGCCGGCCTCAGCTATCCCGAGGCCGCCGAGGCGCTGGGCATCCCGGTCGGCACCGTCCGTTCCAGGCTCTCCAGGGCCCGCACCCGGCTGCGTGCCCTGGCCGACAAGGAACTCCGGCAGGCTTCGAGAATTCGTCCGGAACCCCTGCGGGCAGCCGGACAAGTACAGGGTGGCCGGATGGTTCCGGCCCGGTCGCACAAGGAGTGGAACAGATGACCAGCACCCCGAAGCGGCGGCAGTCGCTCGACCACACGGAGCTGAGGCACCTGCTGCCCGCGGCCGAAGCAGCTGCCGCCCCGCTCGGCCGGCAGCGCCAGATCGAGGAGTTCCTGATGAACGAGATCGCCCGCACACCCGAAGCCGCAGTGCCGGTCCGCCCGGCGGCCAGGAGCCGTCGTCGGCTGCTGATCGCCGTGCCCGCCACGCTGGCGACCCTCGCCGTGGCCGCCACCGTGGCGGTCCTCACGCCCGGCGACCAGGGAGCGGCCCGCGCGCGGAGCGAGCGCGTCGCCGCCCCCGTCGTCCCGGTCACGGTCGGCTCCGTCACCGGCCTGGCCGGCGCGGTGGAGCGGATCTCCCAGGCCGCGCAGGCCACGCCCGACCTCGTCCTGCGCCCGGGCCAGTACGTCTACATCGAGAGCACCGTGTCCCACCTCGCGAGCACCGTCGACGCCGACAGCGGCACGGTGAAGTCCTGGGTCGACAAGCCCCACCAGCGGCAGGTGTGGCACTCGGCCGACGGCCGCAGCGGCTGGCTCACCGAGGAGGGCAAGACCCCGGAAGGCGGCACGGCGTTCAACTCGGGTACCGGCGCCGCCCTCAACGGCCCCTCCTACGACTACCTGCGCACCCTGCCCACCGACCCGCAGGAACTGCTGCGGAAGATCTACGCCGAGACGAAGGGAGCCGGCAGCGGGCCGGACCAGGAGGCCTTCGTCACCATCGGCGACCTGATCCGCGAACAGGCCGTGCCCGGCACGCTCGCCGCCGCGCTCTACCAGGCCGCAGCCCGTATCCCCGGCGTCGTCCTGGTCGACAGTGCCACCGACGCCGCCGGGCGCACCGGCATCGCCATCGCCCGCACCAACACCTCCAGCGGCTCCCGCGACGAGATCATCTTCGACCGCACCTCGTACGCCTTCCTGGGCGAGCGCAGCGTCCAGGTCACCGAGGTCTCCGGGGTCAAGCCCGGCACCGTCACCGCCAACACCGCCGTCCTCAAGCGCGCCGCCACCGACGCCCCGGGCATCCGGCCCGGCACCGCACAGGCCTGACCACCCCGCCCGCCGCCCCGGCCTCATCCCCGGGGGCGGCGGGCGCACGGGATCCGATACCTCGTCAGGAACCGCTGCTGCGGTCCCCAGCGGGTAGGGTTCGGCGGCGCGGCGCGGCGGTACGACAAGGTGGCCGCGACAACCCGTTCGCCGGCCCCGGTCAGGCCGCACCTGATCAGCGGTGAGGTGGATACGCGTCAGTGAGCAGGGACCGGACGGCGCCGAGCCGGCCTTCGAGGTGCCCCACGACCTGCGTGCCGAGCAGCTGTTCCTCGGCACGACGGTGCCCGCCGTAGCCGCTCTACTGCGATGATGATCGGGTGAACGAGGACCCATCCGCGCCGACGCCCGTCATCCTCGGCATTGACGACCTCCGACCGCTCCCCAGAGCCACTCGGATCGCCCGCACCAGCCGCGAAGGTATTCAGCTCTTGCAAGAGCACCGCGCCGGCTTCATCGACGAACTCTGGCTCGACCACGATGCATCCGGGTCGACCAGTCCCCGCAACCCGGGCAACTGTGCCCCGCGGCCGAAACTTGGGCCTTCGCGTTCACCGGCTCGACGTTCACCTCGACCGACAGCACAGCGATACCCGCGATCGACGGAAACAGCAGTCCCTCCAGGCGTGGCACCGGATCGTCCACTTTCCGGCACTGTCGGCCACCTCGGCCCGGCCGCTGGCGATTTACAGGCAGCCTTCCGCCGCCGACCGCACCACCCGATCGTCACTCACCGTGCGCAGGCCGCGGATTTGAGCCAGAACCTGAGAAGTGACAGCGGCTGTGTGGCGGCTGGCCCAGCAGTCGCCTCCGCCGATCGAGGACTGATCCACGATCACGGTCTGATGGCCAACCAGGCGGTCACGGCCGCGGTGGCGGCGAGCCCGACATTGAGTGTGATCCGCCGGTCTTCGCCGGTCAGGTGAACGGCGATCGCACCGGTCTGCAGGAGGACGAAGCCGATGGCTGCGGCCGGCGCCAGCCAGGGAGCGGTGTCGGTCAGCGGTGGCAGGATCAGACCGGTCGCGCCGAGTATTTCGATCGTCCCCAGCGCCCGGAGGGCAGGCAAGGGCGTGCGGTCGACCCAAGCCATCATCGGTCGGAGTTGATCGCGGCTGCGGATCACCTTCAGCGTGCCTGCGTAGAAGTAGAAGAGCGCGAGCAGTCCCGCGACGATCCCATAGGCGATGTTCATGGTTCCCGTTCATGGGCCCCCGGGTTCGCGGGGGCCCGTCGATTGCGTCGATTGCGTCGATTGCCAGGGAAGCCCCTGGAGAAGGCCGGTCCGTCGTCCGAGGAGTTTGGACACGAAAGGTGGGAGCGCCACGGCCTCACCGGACGGAAGTCGAAAAAAGGCGGCCGGGCCGCTCCGTTCCGTCGGCTTCAGGCGACGTCGGTGGCGGGCCGTGTCGCGTAGCGGCTCATCGTGTCGATGTTGGCCTGTGGCGTCAGCGGCCGGCTGCCGGCGAGCGCCTCCTGGAGGTCTCGGAAGTACTGCATGTACAGGTCGGGGGTGAAGGTGCTGAGCATGACAGCGGGTTCGTCGGTCAGGTTGGCGAAGGTGTGCGGGGTACCGGGCGGAACCATCACGAGCGTGCCCGTGGTGGCGTCGTGGTCCTCCTCTCCGACGGTGAACCGCACGGTGCCGGAGAGGACGTAGAAGCCCTCGTCGTGTCGGGCATGGCGGTGCTGAGGCGGTCCCTGGGTGTGCGGGGCGAGGACGGACTCGGCGATCGCGAGGCGGTGGCCGGTGTGGCTGCCGTCCTCCAGAACGCGCATGCGCGTGGTGCCCAGAACGATCGTCTCGCCGTCTCGGGGACCCACCACCGATATGGCGGGGTCGGCCTGTGGCTGGCTGGTCTTCGCTTCTTCGGTCATGTTCACGAGTGCACCGCCGGGAGCCCGCCGGTGTCCAAGACCCATTCCGCGGCGCCGATACCTCGTGGGTATATTTGCAGCGTGGAGCTACGGACCTTGCGCTACTTCGTGGCGGTCGCCGAGGAACTCCACTTCGGCCGGGCCGCCACCCGACTGCATATGAGTCAGCCGCCGCTGAGCCGGGCGATCAAGCAGCTGGAGGCCGAGGTCGGGGCTCTGCTCCTCGCCCGCTCGACCACCGGCGTCACGCTCACTCCGGTGGGCACGGTGCTGCTCGACGAGGCGCGAGCCCTAATCGAGCACGCCGACCGCGTCCGGGTGCGCGTGAGCGCGGCAGCCGGCCTCGCGACCATCACCGTCGGCATCCTGGGCGACGGCACCGACCCGGGAGTGGCCAGGCTGGCTGCGGCCTACCGCCGAAACCACCCCGGCGTCGACATCCGCATCCGCGACACCGATCTGACCGACCCGACGTGCGGACTACGTGCCGGACTGGTCGACGTCGCCCTCACCCGGGCGCCGTTCAACGAGACCGCCCTGACGGTGCGTGCGCTGCGGACCGATCCGGTCGGCGTGGTCCTGCGTGCCGACGACCCGCTGGCCCGCAGCGACCGGCTGCGGCTGGCAGAGCTGCGCGACCGCCGCTGGTTCCAGTTCCCGCAGGGTACCGACCACATCTGGCAGTCGTACTGGAACGGTGGCAGGCCGCGTGAGGGACCAGTGGTGCGCGGCGTCCAGGAATGTCTGCAGGCTGTGCTGTGGAACGGCACTGTCGGCCTGGCCCCACTCGGACACGACCTGCCCGCAGAGTTGACCGTGGTGCCGCTGATCGACATGGCGCCGAGCCGAGTGGTGGCGGTGTACAACCAAGGGGACACCAACCCGTTGATCCGATCATTCATCGAGATCGCGACAGCCGCGTACCGCCACTGAGCACGGGCGACGGCGCTGCCGCGACTCGTAAACGATTCGAACGCTGCAGCCCTCGTGACCGCCTCCCGAATTGGGGAACATCTGTTGTCGCTTCTCGGGTTCCGGCTCAAACGATCCGTCCCCAGCCGGCGGCGGTCATGTACGGGGTCACGGCCCGGGTGAGGAAGAACGCCCCGCGCAGACTGACCCCCACGACCGCGTCCCACTGCTGGGTGCTGGTCTCCTCGACGCCGAGGTTGGGGCCGCCGATGCCGGCGTTGTTGACCAGCACGGTCGGTGGTCCCAACTCGGCGGCGATCCGGGCGACGGCGGAGGCCACGGCCGTCTCGTCGTCGACGTCGGAGCCGAACGCCGCCACCGTTCCGCCGCTGTCCGTGATGGCGTCGACGGTGTCGGCGCAGTCGGCCTCGTACAGGTCGACCACCGCGACTGCCATTCCGTCGTGCGCGAGTCGTTTGGCGACTGCGGCGCCGATGCCGCGGGCCGCTCCGGTGACGATCGCTACGCGCTGCGTGGGGGCTTCATGTGTCATGGGGGAGAGTCCACCCCACACGCATTTCGCCGCCAATCAATGTAGCCTACAGCTTAATGATCACTTTCCGGCTCGGCGTCGAGGATCTGGCCGACACGCGCTTCGCCCTCTCCCCGCTGAACGAGACCGTGTTCAGCCTCCGGGTGCTGCGCGAGCCGGGACTGTCCGCACTGCACCTGCCGTGGCGCCGGTCGGTGCTGGGCAGGCTGGGCGCGCTCGACACCCGGCTGCTGATGTCCCTGGTCGCGACGAGGCGCACCCTTCCCGACTTCGTGACGCCGAGGCCGGAGAGCTTCGCGCCGGCCTTCGAGGACGAGCTGGCCGTCGTCCGCCGGACGCCCCCCGACCTGGTCCGCCGGGACCTGCTGGTCACCCACGAGCCGGACCCGCTCCCCGACGCCGTGCGCGACGCGACCGGCGACGACGCGGCCGTCGTGGCGCTGCGTGACGCGATCTGCGAAGTCCTGCGGCAGTACTGGGAAGTCGCCGTCAGACCGGTGTGGCCGCAACTGCGCCTGCTGCTGGAGGCCGACATGACGTACCGCGCGAGGCAGCTGGCCGTGGGGGGTGCCCGCTTGCTGTTCGCCGACATGCACCCGAACCTGCGCTGGCACGACGGCGTGCTGCACATCGACCGGATGATCAGCCGGCACCACGTCACGGCGTCCGGCCAAGGACTGCTGCTCCTGCCGTCCGTGTTCGCCCACAAGCCCGCGCCCCCGGTCAGCCCGGACCGGCCACCCACGGTGGCTTACCCCAGCAGGGGAGTGGCGACGCTCTGGGCCCCGGCCCCCATGGCCGACGCAGCCGCTCTGGCCTCCCTGCTCGGCGCGCCCCGGGCGGGACTGCTCCGCCTGCTCGAAGAACCGCTGCCCACGGTCGAGATCGCCCGCCGCCTCAGGGTCACCCCGAGCGCCGTGTCCCAGCACCTGCGCGTGCTGCACGCCACCGGTCTCGTCACCCGGGCGCGCGACGGGCGCCACGTCCTGTACCGTCGCAGCCCGCTCGGCGACCAACTGACGGGGTAGCGGCGGCGCCCGGGGCGGGGGCAGCCAAGGATGGAATACTCGCTGCGTGAACTTCGCGAGCAGCTGATCTTCCTGATCGAGGCCGAACTCCTCGTAGAGACCGACTCCCAGAGCCGACGTGTCCCCGCGCGACGTAGCCGGCGCACCGGGGACAGCCTGACCCCGCGACGCGTCTGTGTGTACGGCCGCCCGCCACGTGTGGCCGTCGTCGCACACCGCGCACCGCGCACCCGGAACACCCGCCGGTGCGAGCCGGGCCCGATGGTCGCCCTGTCCAGGCTCTCGTTCAGGCCGGTGTGTCACCGGGCAGCGATCAGTGGGTGCTCCTCGATGAGGGAGCGCGTGCGACGGGTCGTGATCGTGAACCGTGCGAGGGCACGCTCACCTCACGTCAGCCCAGCATGCGGTGGCGGTGAACAGGACGATCGCCGCGTTCGTCCTCGCTCGGACTACGAGCCCTTGGGGACGCCCGGGTACCACTCGCTCCAGCCGTCCCACGGGGTGAGGGTCCGGGACCAGGTCACGTTGTTGCTGTCGACGGAACTGATGGTGAAGTTGAAGTCGCCCTGGTGGTTGAGGACCTTCACCTGCCGGACGAAGGGGCCGCCGCCGAGGGAGCCCCATGCTCCGTTGTCGTCGTTGATCCACACCGCGTGGTCCAGGCCGATCACGAAGCGGGCCTCGCCCTTCGACGTCTTCATGATGGTCTCGCCGGAGCCGTAGGCGAACCCGCAGTAGAAGAGCCCGCCCCGGTTGGAGCAGGTCTTCCCGACGACGACCGGCTTGTCCGATGCCCCAGCGGCGGGGGCGGCGGCCAGTACGGCGGCCAGTGCCGATGCGACTGCGACCGCACCTCGGATCTTGTTCATGGTTCTCTTCTCTTGCTCTTGGCAGGGCTGCGCGCCGGAGATGGTGATCCGGGCACGAACCACCCTGTCGTCCTTGCAGACGCTTGGTCAAGATCCCGCCGTGACAACGGCGCGAGCCCGGGCAGTGCACTGCCCGATCGTGCAGGCCGGCCTCGTTCACGAGATCTCGTGAACGAAGCCACGGCTTCGACCGTCGAACGCGAACGGCAGGCGCCAGAGGCACGATGGCAAACAGCCAGGGGTCCGACCTGGGCGGAGCGGATGGCCCACCTGGGGACCGGCTGCGCGGCGTCACCGACCGTCGGGGACGGATGAAGCGTCTTGAATCGCGTGGGCCGATCTTCCTTGCCCGGCGGGCGCAGGGGATCGGCCTGAAGTAGTGACCGACGGTCACCCTCGCGAGGGCATCGAGTCCTCCGCCGGAAGGGCGGCCGCCGCGGCTCCGGGCGAGCTTCGATGGCAGGGATGGCTGCTACGAGCCGGGCGAACAGCTGCTTCGCCGGCACCAGCCGTACCCCGGAAGGCTGACCGACATCACGCTTTCAAGTTCGGTAGCTCGTCATACCCGGGAAGGAAGGTCAGGTCACCGAAACCGGCCGGTTCCGACTACCGCGTCACGTCACAGTTCGCCGGAGACGAGCCACCGCCAGCGTCGGCGCTCCGTGACCAGGGTCGCGGCGGCCAGCAGGGTTACGGGGCCGGCCGCCCACACGGGCCAGGCCAGCCATGAGGAAACCACGGCCGCGGCGAGCTGGAGCAGCACCAGGAGGATCGTGACGAAGCCCGGTACTGCGATGATCACCTGCGCTTTGTCACCGGGAGTGGAGAAGCACGTGGGAAGGCCGACCAGGAGCACCACGGACAGAGCGGCGAGCCACCAGGAGTGGCCGGCCAGCGCCCAGGGTGTCGCCACCCAGGCGACGAGTTCCACCGCGAAGCGCAGAACGGACGCGGCGCGGTCGTCCGGTCGAGCCGAAAGCGGTTCCCCCGCAGTATTGATCACCTGTGGACGGTTTCATCGCCCGTACCCAACGGTCAAGTGCCTGAGCACCGTTGCTCGCCAAGCAGGCTTCTTCCTGTGCTCTGTGCCCTGTGCAGCTGGCTGCCGCGCGGCCCGGCTGACGCAACCCGCAGGACGAGGACCGGCTGCTGTTCGCCGGCGAGATCGGCACGGCCCGGCTGTGGCCGCGACCGGCGGCACCGGCCGACCCTGGAACCGTGGGCACGGCGCAACAGGACAGGCCGGTAGTGCGGTCGACGGGTCGGTGGACGGCCTTCGGGTGCCCGGCCGGGCGCTTCCCGGCGCTGTGGTCCGGGTTGCTCCTGGGCCTGGGCGTCGGCGCTGTGCCCCGGGGCGGCGCGGCGGCCGCTGCGGGGTAGCGGGGTAGCGGCCGCTGATCAGGGCGGCGGCCCCGGCGGCCCCGGCGAGCGCGGGCGGCGTGCCCTCGGCTAACCTCCCCCCTCGTGGACGATCACCCCGAGCCCTCGACCCTGCGCGTCTTCGTGGCGCTGGCTCCGCCCGACGACGCCAAGGACGAACTGGCCCGGGCCCTGCAGCCCGCCTACGCCATGTACCCGCGGCTGCGGTGGAACCGGATCGAGGACTGGCACATCACCCTGGCTTTCCTCGGCGAGCTGCCGTCCACGGCAGTGCCGCTGCTGCGGTCGGCGCTGGCCGGTCCGACGGCGTCGCGCCCCGCCCTGCACCTGGGCCTGCGGGGCGGCGGCCACTTCGACCAGCGGCTGCTGTGGAGCGGGATCGACGGCGACCTGGAGGGACTGCACCTGCTCGCCGCCGACGTCCGGGATCTGGTCAGGTCCTGCGGGATCGAGTTCAGCGATCGCCCGCTGCGCCCCCATCTGACCCTGGCACGGTCCCGCCGCGACGATCCCACCAGCGTGCCGCAGGCCGCGGCCGGGCTCACCGGGTTCGTGGGCCGGCCGTGGCAGGCCGAGCGTCTCCACCTTGTCGGCAGCAACATCGGCCGTGGCCCCGGGCCGATCCGCTACCGCGACATCGATGCGTGGCGATTCGGTCCTGCCGTCCGGGCCGGGGGCGGCGGCGCTCCCACCGGGCCGTAGCCGGCAGGCGAGTGCCTGCGGTGGGTGGGTGGTTGTGTCGGTCCGTTGGTGACGGAACCCCGGGTGGGGGGTGCTGCGCCGGGCCGGGTCGGGCCGTGAGGCCCGAACCTCGCGGCCGGCTGCTCCTCCGTTCGAGGCGGAGCTCAGAACGTGAGGTAGACCAGCCCGCCGAGCCCGGCCAGCGAGCAGTACCAGGCGAACGGTTTCAGCGTGTGCGTCTTGAAGTACTTGCTGAGGAAGTGGACGGCCGCGTACCCGCCGACGAAGGCCAGGACGCTCGCCACCGGGACCTGTGCCCCGAGGTCGGCGCCGTCCGCGTCGATCAGCGAGGGCAGTTCGAACAGGGCGGCGGACCCGATCACGGGCGCGGTGAGGAGGAACGCGAAGCGGGCCGAGTCCTCGTGGGACAGGCCGTTGAGGACACCGGCGCCGATGGTGATCCCCGTGCGGCTGATCCCGGGCAGGAAGGCGGTGATCTGCGCCGCCCCGATGCAGACCGCCTGCCAGAAGCTCAGCTGGACGATTCGACGGTCCGACTGTCCCTCGGCGGAGAGGTCCTTGTCGCCCGGGGCGACGTACGGCTGCGCCCGCCGTCGGCCGGAACCGTCGCGCCGGAGCAACTCGACACCGAACAGCAGGAGGCCGTTCACGGTGAGGAAAACGGTGGCGGGGACGGGCCTGCCCAGCGTCGCCTTGAACACCCCGCTGATGGCCAGCCCGGCGACACCGACGGGCGTGGCCCCCGCGATGACCAGCCAGGCGAGGCGCTGGTCCGGTTCGCGGATCAGCCGCCGGCGGACCGAACTGAACAGGCCACGCGTGATCCGAGCCCAATCCTGCCGAAACCTGATCACCAGAGCCAGCGTGGTGGCCAGGCGAAGCCCGACCAGGACGGCCAGGTACGGGGAGCCCGGCGCGGACACGTCGAGGTCGTGCCGCCAGCGCCCGCCGACCAGCGCGGGCAGCAGGATGCTGTGGCCGAGGCTGGAGACCGGGAACAGTTCGGTGACACCTTGGAGCAGGCCGACACCGACGGCCTCGGGATAGGTCAGGACGGACATCTTCGACGATGACTTTCACAATCGGCGGGAGGTCCGTGCAGGGCCTCCGCACGAGGGTGACGCCGCTTCCCCCGTCCCTCGGGCGGAGCGAGACTACTACAAGATGATCTATGTATTCCGCCAGCTCCCCTACGTTTGGTCCCCGACCGGTAACCAAGCCGAATGAACCGACGGACCGTCACGAAAGACCGGGGCCAAGCCCGCTGCGCCCTCGGCGAGCGGTTCGGCGGTTCGGCGCCCTCCGACCGGCACGGCGGAAAGACGCCCCCCGGGCACCCCGGTCGACCGACCCAATGCGCCGGTCGATCCGAGAGTATGTCGGGTCGACCGGCCGTTTCGTTCAGGCTGCCGCGTCCGGGACATCGCGTACCAACGGGTGTAGGTCTCCTGGACGACGTCCTCCGCGTCGGCCAGGGAGCGAGCAGTCGGTAGGCGAGATTGAGCAGCTGTCGCCGCTCGCTCGTGATCGTGTCCGGACCCGGGCCGTGTTGCTCCTCCGCCTGCCGCTGCGACTGTTCCCACGGCGTGGTCATACGCTCTCCGGCTCCCTCGTTCGCGGCCCCTCTCCCTTACGACAAATCAGAGCGGCGGAATGTGAGGTCGGCGGCTCGCCTCACATTCGGCGGGGCCGCGTTGTCGGACCGGGTGAAGGGGAACACGCCGGCCACAGGACAGGACGCCGAACGGTAAGAGCACCTCAGCGGCGTACCCGGCGGTCAGGGCGGCGGGCCAGAACCAGCGGCGCAGGCGCAGCTCCCCGAAGCGCCGTGTCGCCCAGCCGGTGGGGTGGCCGGTGGGGTGGGCGGTGCGGGTGGTCGGTGATGGTGTGGTGGCGGCCGGAGCTCCGCTCGGCCGCTCGGACGTGCTGGGTGCGCTGTGCTGCTGCATCGAACTCTGCTTCCTCCCCTGATGGTTCGGCTCCGCCGGGCACCCGGGCACGCGGGGCGTCGGAGGGCGTGCCGAACCGCGGCGCGGCCCGTGGCGGGGCGAGCCTCATGTCGTGTGACTGTGTATATTGCTGATCTACATATGCAGGTGAAGTGAGTCTGCGGGGAGGGGTCTGGCGAGAGCGGGCATTGGTTCCCCCGGAACACGGCTGCGGGCATGCCGCAGGAACATCTGGCTATGACTGTGGGAAAGCAGTGCGCGCCCCGGCGGCCCAGGCTGTCCGGGTGCCGTCGTCAGGGCGGCTCTGCTGCGACGCGAACAGGGAGACTGGTTTGTCGGCCTCGCCGCTCACTGTGGAAGTCCGACGCCCGACGCCCGACGTCCGGCGGTAGCCGCCCGACGCCCGGCGGTAGCCGCGCCGCGCGGTTCGCGGATCGCCACCACCTGCAGCATCAGCTCCAGGGCCTCCGCGTTGCGGCCCAGACCGGACAGGCATGCCGCCATGGCGTTGAAGGCGGACGCCTCGCGGTCGGTGTTGCCTTCGCGTTCGGCCGGCTCCAGAGCGAGGGCGGCGTGTTCGAGGCCCAGCCGGGGGTGTGTTGCAACGGTCGCCGGGCGGTTCGAACTCCACGACATAGTGCGCGCCTACGCCCTGGAGAATTCTTTTCCGACGCCCCGTCCGGAGCCCGGCGCACCGGCGACATCGCCGCGCAGGCCTGGCCGCGGGCGTGCGGTCGACGAAGATCATTCCGCGGCCTATGCTGTCGCGATGTTCGACACCACGCCCCCTACCCTGCTCTTCGTCATCGGCCCGGCGGCGGTCGGCAAGATGACGGTGGGCGGCGCCATAGCAGAGCGCACAGGGTTCAAGCTCTTCCACAACCACCTGACCATCGAGCCGCTGCTACGACTGTTCCCCTACGAGTCGTCTCAGTTCCAGCGCCTCAACCATGCTTTCCGTGAGCAGATCTTCGCCGAGGCCGCCGCGAGCGACCTGCCCGGGTTGGTGTTCACCCTCGTCTGGGACTTCGACGATCCGGAGGACGCCGCACTGGTGGAGCGTTATTCCGCCCCGTTCCGTGATCGCGGTTCGCGTGTGCTGTTCCTGGAGTTGTATGCCGACCAGAGCGTTCGGCTGGAACGCAACGCCGGTGAGTCCCGCCTGGCGGAAAAGGCCTCCAAGCGGGACCTCGCATGGTCCAACGCAAACCTGGTCGGCATGGACGCGAAGTATCGCCTCAACTCGGTCGACGACTTCGCCCATCGCCCCGGGGTGCACCTTTTGCTCGACAACACCCATCTCGGACCCGCCGAGGTTGCCGAGCGGGCCGTGGAACACTTCGGGCTCCGACCCCCCTCCTGACCGCCCGTATCCGGGGTTCTGGTGACCGCGGCCGCCGTGCCCGCCGGGCCGGCCCGCGCTGCCAGGACTGACCCGGCGGCACCCTGACGCGCAGCCCGCCGTGCCCTGCCGGGTAGCGTCCCGGCGGGGGAGGGCTGCGCCGCGGCGCCGGCCTCAGACGCCGCCCGCCGTCCTGGTGTGGGAGCCGGGTGCGGGCCTCGACCGGTACCGGGCCGGCAGTGCGGCCTGGCAGGGGGTGCGTAGGCGGCCAGGGCGGCGACGCGTTCGGCTTCCTCCGGCCGGCCCCGGCCCGGCCGGCCGCTCCTCGCTCAACCCCTGCCGGACGGATTCCAGGTCACCGCTCCAGGACCCCGGCGCCGCAGGCAGGCGTGCCGCTGGGCTGTTACGGCTACCAGCGCCCGCTGTCCCGGATCCGGGCCGGGTCCGGGCGCGTCGCCGCGAGGCCGGCATCGACGAGATCAGCGCCGCCAGCGGAATTGGGTACGGTGCTGATGGAGGTCGGCCGGACGGGCGAAGGCAGGTACCTGTGCCGCCGAGCCGTAGGTCTCCGCCGAACAGCTTGGCGAGCGGGAGGTCGAGGACGCGGCCCTGAGTGCGCTCGGCTACAGCCTCGCCCAGCTCGAGGAGCTCGGGGAGCGGTGGCGCGCCGTCTTGTTGGAGGGCGGCGACGAGACCGAGTACTTCCCGAGTCTGGCGGCTGCACGTTCTGACGAGTCCTACCGGACGGGCCGTCACCCCGATGACGCCTTTCGGATCACCGAGTCCGCGGTCGTCGTACTCGCCTCCGGATTCGTCGCTGTGAAGTTCCTCGGGCCGTTTGTGGAAGCCTTTGCCACAAAGTTGGGCGAACGGTTGGGCGAGTCGGCAGTGGCCGCTGCCGGACGGCTACGACTGCTGTGGAACCACAGGGACGGCCGCAGGGACCTGGATGTGCTCACGCCCGGTTCACAGCGGACGACCGCGGTTCCCGTCCGCACCGACCGTGAGCGCGTACTGCTTGCGCTCGCTCGTCTCCTTGGGCAGTCGGTCGTAGCGAACTGGCCGGCCGTAACGCCGGGCCCACTCGTCCGTCATCAAGGCGGACACCCAGTTCTCGTCCGCTGCGACCAGTTCCTCCAGGGCCGCGCGCAGGGTCTCGCCGACCAGCTCGATCCGGTCCAAGCGCCGCACCGCCGCCAGGACGTGGGTGGAGTCGGTCCGCTGTCGCCCGCGTCGTTTGACCAGCCCCGCCTCCGCCAGCCGTTCCACCATCACCGTCAGCAACCGGTCCGCCCGATCGCCCTCGGCCATCCGGTCACGGAACTCGCTGAGCACCGAGAAATCGAAGCCCGGATCATCCAACTCCAGCCCCAGGCAGTAATTTCCAGTCCAGACGACACCGGACGGCCTCGGCGGCCTGATGGTCGGTGAGGTTCTGCGCGTACTGCAGCACCGACACCAACGCCAGTCGCGCCGGTGACAGGCCGCGACGTCCGTCAGCGGGGTACCAGTCGGCGAAGTCATCGTCCGTGAACAGCCCATCCAGATGATCCCGCACCCACATCGCAGCCGTGCCCCGAGGATTGCTCGCCCGTGCCATCCGCGCGGTCGGCGGCGGGATCTCCCGCCCGGACCATGAACCCATCGCCACCACAGTCCACCCCTCTGACCAGCCCGATCTCCAGGCCAGGACAGCAGACAAGCACGGGCTCAATCAGCCGAAAGGCGGCAACATCACTCTCATCGGTGAAGATCACCAACAGCATCCGGAAAGTGATCCAGATCCTGAGAACGGGAGTCAACTGCCGCAGGCCTTCCCCCCGGCGTGTCCGTCACTGCCCGTTCCGGTTGGTGAGGGGCGGTTGAGAGGCGGCCGGTGGTGCGAATAGTGCCTGGGCGGTTTCGGTGGCCAGGTCTCGCAGCCAGCTGTGGGCGCGGTCGTCGTCGTAGCGCTGGTGCCACAGCAGGTACAGGGGGACCTCGGGCAGCGGGAGTGGCGGCGGCATTGTGGCCAGGCCGAGTTGTTCCCGGGCTGCGCGGGTGACCGCGTCGGGGAGGGTGACGACCAGGTCGGTGTCGAGGGCGAGTTGCAGTGCGAAGGCGGCGGAGGGCCCGGCGGCGACGACGCGTCGTTCGAGGCCGCGGGTGGTCAGAACGTCGTCGATCGGGTCGCGCAGGCTTCCGCGTCGCGAAACGGTGAGGTGTTCGGCGGCTGCGTAGCGCTCGATGCTCAGCGGGCCTTCGGTGAGGGTGGCCTGGTCGGACGGCGACGACCAGCCGGTCGCTGCCGATGAGGCGGTGGCGGATGTCGGGGAGCGTCGGAGCGCTGGAACTCGATTCGAGGTCGACCTCACCCCGGCGCAGCTCGGCGTCGTCCGTCCCGGGTTCGGCGGACAGGCGCAGCCGGACGCCGGGGGCTTGGCGGTGGACGGCGGTGATCAGGGCGGTGCCGCAGGCGGCGGTCAGGGCGTCGTGCCAGCGCACGGTGAACACCCGGTCCAGAGCCGCCAGGTCGAGTTGCTGCCGTGCGGACAGAAGGTGGTGGGCTTGCTGTACGAGGGCGTGGACCTGGGCGCGCATGGCCAGCGCGCGCGTGGTGGGGACCATGCTGCGGCCGCTGCGGACCAGGATCTGGTCGCCGGTGGCCTTGCGGATGCGGCCCAGGGAGCGGCTCATCGCCGGTGCGGTGACGTGGAGGCGGGCTGCGGCGCCGGCGACGCTGCCCTCTTCCAGCAGTGCGTCCAGGGCCGTGAGCAGGTTCAGATCCAGTTGCATGCCAGTAACTCTATAAGTGAATAGCATGCACTTATTGTTAATGATCGGGGGGCCTACCTTCGAAGTGCGGGTGCGAGACAAGCCGCCCAGGTCGTGCGTACCGCCTGGCGCGGGACACCTTTGCTTCGATGCGTATCCGTTGTAGACCAGCGTCAGGCACTTGGCGCAGCGACGCCAATTCGACTGGTGGTCGGCGGTATCGAGTGACCCCTCGGGTACGGCGAAGGAATCGTCGTACGGACTGTGTCCGGCAGGACTGCCGAAGCAGAGTCCGCCCCGGGTTGCCCGGAACGAGTTCGAAGAGGCCCTCGCACCGTGTGCAGCGCCGCCAGTTGGTTGACGACCCGGCGGCAGAATGTGAAACGTAGAAGTAGACACCGAGAGGGTTGTGGCTGCGGACGGTGCCGTCAGGTAGCACGCATGTGCCGATTCGGGGACTGAAAGATAGCGAGTCGTCAGCGGCTCTGACTGATCGGGCGTAGCGGTCGAGAGTAGGTAGGTGCCGAACTGAGGGTTCCCCGGCCGGGTCTGCCCCGAGTACTTGGGAGAGGCGACGCCGGCAAAGACGTGAACGCGGTCGTTCCAGGCGAATGCGCCACCAGGTCGCTCGAAGGACTTCAGAGCGCCGACCAGCGGCTCACCCCGGAATGGGTAGAACTGCCCGTTCTCTTTCGACCCGCTCTCGAGCACCGGAGTCAGTCTCAGGCCGCCGCCCACCTGCCGGCGCCGCTTCCCTCCGAGCAGAAGAACAGAGAGAAGCATTTGACGCAGTACCGCCACTTCGGCTGCTCTGTGCTCGCCGGACCGCCCTGCTGGTTGCTGTTGGGGAGATAGAACATCCAGCCGATCGCGGAATGCCCGCCGTGCGTATGGACGTGCGGTTCGCTCGTCCACGCGATGAGGTCGAGGTTGAGCCTCCCCTCATCGTACGGATGCGGATTGACATCGCCGAAGTAGATGTACGTCCGCCCGCCGAACCCGACACACACCTTCGTCGGTGCCGAGAACTCCCCACCTCATCGTGTCTTGCAGCGGCGGTGGATTCTGATCTGCAGGGCCCGTGAGCGGTCCGATGCGTACCGTGCTCAGCCAAGTCGGCATGCCGTCTCCTTGCAACCGGCCCAGGGCGGCGTCGTTCAGGCGAAGTATCCGTCTTGATGCCGGTTCAGGCATGGGATGCGGCTGCGGTGTTCATGGATCGGGCTGGAACGGAGGCAGGCACGGACTCCGGGTGATCATGAGGTGTCGAGTCCCTGACCACCGCAACGGAAGACCGTGCCTGCCCGAACATCATCGCCCATCCCCGCTGGCCTGGGCCAGCTCGCCGCCGCCCGGCCCGCCGCGCCCGGGGAACACCCACACCGGAGCAGGCCGATGCTCCCGCGATACCGCGCCACGTCCGCGAGCACTGGGGAATCGAGAACAAGATCCACCACGTACGCGACACCCCTTCGCCGAGGACGCCTCACGTGTGCGGACCGGCACAGCACCCCGGGCCATGGCAGCCCTGCGCAACCTGGCCATCGGCGCCCTCCGCCTCACCAACTGCGACAACATCGCCGCCGGCCTGCGCAAACACAGCCGAGGCGCCACCCGACCACTGGCCTCCCTCGGCATCACATGATCAAACCGGACGGACTGCCAGAAACGACGCCGCCCAGCCAGAGACCCCGATGCTCCCGCCGGGCATCGTGGAGATCAGCCGATCGATCTCGCTTGCGGCAGGGCCGGTGAGAAATGAATCCTGCCGCCTCTTGTGGTCGTCCCCGGCAGAGTTGGGTCGGGCTTTCAGCGGGTGATCGAGATGGCGAAGGGTGCGAACCCGCTGGATCGGATCACGTGGGGGACGAACAGGATCGCGGCCTCCGTGGCGCGGGCGGTCTCGATCCCTCCGAGGTCCGTGATCCACTCCTGCTGCCAGCCGAGCTCGGCGAGAAGCCCGCCTATGACCTGCTTGGCCTGCGGGTCCTCGCCGGACAGGAAGACCGTCGGCGTCTGGGAGAGCGCGGCGGGTGCGGTCATCACCGGGAAGAGCATGGTGTTGAGTGTCTTGACGACGCGCGTGTCGGGGAGCGCTACCTGGAGCTGCTCGGCCAGGCTCGAGCCGGGGTAGATCAGGTCGCCGGGCAGCCCGTCGGGGCCGTCGTGGGTGGCGTTGGAGACGTCGACGAGGATCTTGCCCTGCAGTTCCTGGCGCAGCGCGGTGAGCCGTTCCAGCGCGCCGGCACCCGGGGTGGCGTTGATGACGATCTGGGCGGTCCGGGCGGCGTCGGCGGCGGCGCCCGGCGCGCGGTCCACTGCGGTCACCTCGTGTCCGGCCCGGGTGAGGGCGGTGGCGAGGTTGCCGCCGACGCGGCCGTTTCCGAGAACTGCGATCGTGGTCATGCTGATGTGGTCCTTCCGGTGCTTGCGGTGCTCGTGGTGTTTGTGGGGGTCAGCGGGAGAGCGTGGTGACGGCTTCGGCGTGGACGCCGGGTGCGGCGGCCAGCAAGCTTTCGCTTCGCGGGGTCCAGGGGCGGCCCTGGGCGTCGGAGATCTGTCCGCCGGCCTCGCTGACGAGGAGCGCTCCGGGGAGCAGGTCGGCGCGGGCGCCGGCGTACTGCCAGAAGGCGTCGATCCGGCCGGCGGCCACGTTCACCAGATGCAGGGTGGCGGGCACGGAGGTGCGCACGACGAGTGCGCCGAGGAGCATCGCGGTGATGGAGGAGCCGATGCGCCGCACGATCTTCTCGTCCTCGTCGGGGCGGGCCTGGCTGGTGGCCACGATGCTCAGGCCGAGGTCGGTGGTGTGCGAGACGTGCAGCGGGCGGCCGTCGAGGTGGGCGCCGCCGCCGGTGAGTGCGGTGTAGGTCTGGCCGGTCAACGGCAGGTGGACCGCGGTGAGTACCGGCTGATTGTCGCGCACGAGGGTGGCGGTCACCGCCCAGTCCGGCAGGGCGTGCAGGTGGTTGACGTTACCTTCGGCCGGGTCCACGACCCACCACTCGCCGGCTGGCAAGGCCCCGCCCGCGAGCTCGTCCTCCACGAAGCGGGAGTCGGGGCGCAGGGCGGTGAGGGCGGGGCGCAGGATGTCGAGGGCGGCGTCGTCGTTGGCGGCGAGCGCCTGCATCAGCTCTTCGCGGGTCTGATAACGGACCACGTCTCCGAACCGCTCCCGCAGCACCGAACCCGCCGCGCGCACGGCGTCAGCGGTCTGGGCGAGCAGGTCGGCGTCGGACGCGGCGCCAGCGGTCGCAGCGATGTCGGTGGTCGGAAGCGACTCGGACATGGTGGTGCTCCCATTCGAGTAAGGGGTCGTCAGGCGGACCAGGCGAAACCGTCTTTCGCTCCCGCCCGCATCTCGAAGGTAGAAGAGCCGATCATTAACCTCAAGTGCATGTAAAGCACGGCTGAGATGATTCTCATGCAATTGAATGGAGGGGGCTCCTCGCTGTCGCAGACGGCCTGGGACGGCAGAGCGCCATCCGCGATGCGATCCGCCAACTTCGACACCGACGGCTTCGACTCGTCCTACCGAAGTACAAGGGCGGGCGGCCAGGACGTTCACGCCGCCCGAGCGCCGCGAGATCACGAAGATCGCCACCGGCGTATGCACCTCGCCCACCACCAGCCGCTTGGCATGCCGGCCCACGAGATCTGCAACATCCGTGATCGTCGGCCCTGGCCGACGTCCCCTGCGCCTTCCGGGAACTCGCCTTCTGGTGAGCACGCGCGGCCTGGGTTTCGCGCGGACGGCGGGCCGGCGCGCATGCAGGGGAACCGGCACCTGGTCTGCCTTCCCGCTGCTGCCACCGACGACGGGACAAAGCCGAGCGGCTTTACAGTCGCGATCCTCGCAATGGTCCCCAGGCCCATCGCGGTTGTGTTGACGGAACGCTACTGGTCAAAGGTGTGGGGGGTGGTGAACAGGTCCTGGAGGGTCTGTGTCGCTGTGTTGAGCAGCCAGGTGTGAGCGGGGTCGTCGTCGTAACGCTGGTGCCAGAGCAGATAGAGAGGTACGGGCGGCAGGTCGAATGGCAGCGGCAGCGTGGTCAGGCCCAGCTGGTCACGGGCGGAGCGGGTGACCGCGTCGGGGAGGGTGACCACGACTTCGGCGTCACGGGCGAGCTGCAGCGCGGTGTCCGTCGCGGGGGCGGAGACGATGACACGGCGCTCGTGGCCGAGGGTGGCGAGGAGCTCGTCGACCCGGTCGCGCAGGCTTCCATGCCGGGAGACGGCCACGTGATCGGCCGCCGCGTACCGCTCGACGGTCACCGGCCCTTCGGTGAGCGGATGACCCGCCCGGACAGCGAGGATGATCCTGTCCTGGCCGATGAGGCGGTGACGGATGGCGGGCTGAGACGGCGGGCTGGCACTTGAGGCCACATCGACCTCCCCGCGACGCAGCTCAGGGGTGTCGTGGCCGGGTTCGACCGTGAGACGCATCCTCACCCCCGGGGCCTGGCGGCGCACCGCGGCGACGAGGGCCGTCCCGCAGGCAGTGGTCAGGGCGTCGTGCAAGCGGACGGTAAACACCCGCTCCAGGCCCGCCAGGTCGAGGTCGGCATGGGCGGACAGCAACTGGTGAGCTTGCTGTACCAGAGCGTGGACCTCGGTGCGCATGGCCAGGGCACGGGGGGTGGGCGTCATGTGGCGTCCGGTGCGAACCAGGATCTGGTCGCCGGTGGCCTTGCGGATCCGGCCCAGCGAGCGGCTCATCGCCGGTGCGGTGACGTGAAGCCGGGCTGCGGCCCCGGCCACGCTGCCTTCTTCCAGCAGCGCGTCCAGAGCGGTGAGCAGATTCAGATCCAGTTGCATGACGGGAACTATACAAGTGAAACCCATGCACCTATTGCTAACGATGAGGGCTTCTGCCTTCGAGATGAGAGGCCGGGAATACCATCCGACACCGTCCCGCTCTTATCAGATTCAGGGAGCCCGCTATGACCCCCACCATGCCTTTCGACGCTGACCCGACGTTTCCTGTCCGCGGTGGCCACCGTGTTGAAGGAGGCCGCAGCCGCTGCGGAAGCGCTATACACCCCGGCCGGGGGTGAGCCTGCAGGAGTCGTCGGGAAGGCCAGCACGAACGACGACGCGATCCTTGCCTAGCCGACGGCCCACGGTCACAGCTCGAACTCCCGGGCCCTGGACCGCCGGTCAGCGTTCGTCACAGCCCCGCCAGAGGGCACAGCGCGGCGCTACGTTCAGTCCATGGCCAGAACCTCCCCCAGCCCCGCCCGACCAGCGGTTGATCGACCCAGCGGCGCAGCACGGCGCCCGGGTGTCGGCGCGCCATCTTGAGCGCTGGCGCAGCCGTCCGTACCCGCTGCTCCCCTCCAACCAGCGGAACTACCCCGGCAGGCCTGTCGGCGGCAGCTCCTCGACGGCCGATGACCGGCTGGTCGACCTGGTCGTCTGGCTTGCCTGCAACCGGCGGCCGGGCGCCGACCGTGCCTACCTCGCTTTGCGGGCCTTCGGCGCCGGGTTGCCTGTGCCGGAGGAAGCCGTCCGCGACGCCTTCGTCCGCGTGGCACAGGAGATGGCGGACGAGTTGCGCCGCGGGTTCGGGCCCCTGCCCGAGGATGGGGACCTCGAGGAGTGGGTGTACGACGGCGCCGACATGCTGGCCGGCAGCCGAGAACGCCGCCCAACCGCGGTGGAACGGCGCATCCGAGCGATCGACCAGCAGGTCCAGGCCCGCGACATCCTCTACTCGGATTCCGCGGTGGCTCCGGGTTCCGCGGTGGCCCCGGGCGGCGCCGCCGAGTCCGATCCTGACGGCGAGTAGACGGCCGGCCCCGAGGGGAACGACCACCGGCGCCCGGCCGGGCTCACCCGCGAAGTCCCTTGCCGACGAGGTCGGTGAGCCGCTCGACGACGTCCGCATCCGATGTGACCACTCAGCCGTGTTCTTGAGCCGCTTGTGAGGACGCCGGCCCTCACCACGAGGTGCCCTGAAGAAGTTTCCGGCTCACGGCAACCTTTTGCGGAGCCTGCGACCACAAGGAAGTAGATCCGGCCAGTACCGGTGTCCGGATCCGCCTTCCTCTCATGCACGGTTCGCAAGGAGAACGTCTACCCATGAGCAACCCCCCAAACGGCGGGCGCCGCGGGCGTCACCGCCGTCGCTTGAACGCCACCGCTCTGCTGGTCGGTGTGCCCCTCGTCGTCGGGTCGTACTACGTGTTCACACACGAGGAGTCCCAGGCTGCGACGGTCGACGGCGATGCCTACTACAGGCTGGTCTCCGTACGCAGCGGCCAGGTGTTGGACGTCAACGGCTTCTCCACCGCCGACGGCACCCGGATCCAGCAGTGGACCGACCAGAACACCGCCAACCAGCAGTGGCGACTGAGGCCCACCGGGGACGGCTACTACGAGCTGGTGAACCGCAACAGCGGCAAGGTGCTGGGCATAGCGGGCGGCTCGACCGCCCGGGCGGCTGCCGCCGAGCAGCAGACGGACAGCTCCTCCGCCTCCCAGCAGTGGCGGATCGACGGTGTGAGCGGTTCCGAGGCCGTCACCTTCACCTCCCGCAAGAGTGGTCAGGTCCTGGACGTCTCCGGATACTCCAACGACCGTGGCGCGCAGATCATCCAGTGGCCCGGCCAGGGCAGCAGCAACCAGCAGTGGAAGCTGGTGAAGACGGGCGGGAGCCTGGAGCCCGGGTCCGGCGGCGGGCAGACCGGGTCCGGATCGTACGCATGGAAGAACGCCCAGGTCGTGGGCGGCGGTTACGTCACCGGGCTGGTGTTCAACCAGAAGGAGAAGGGCCTGCTGTACGCGCGCACCGACATGGGAGGCGCCTACCGCTGGGACACCGGGGCCGAGCAGTGGATCCCGCTGACCGACTGGATCGGCGAGAAGGACTGGAACCTGCTGGGCATCGACTCGCTGGCCACCGATCCGGTCGACCCCGACCGGCTCTACCTCGCGGCGGGCACCTACACCAACGACTGGGCCGGGAACTCCGCGATCCTGCGCTCCACCGACCGGGGCCGCACCTTCCAGCGCACCGATCTGCCGTTCAAGCTGGGCGGCAACGAGGACGGCCGCGGGGCGGGCGAGCGGCTGGTGATCGACCCCGCGAACCACGACACCCTGCTCCTGGGCACCCGTAAGAACGGCCTGTGGCGCAGCACCGACCGCGGTGCGACCTGGAGCCAGGTCTCCTCGTTCCCCGTCAAGGACGGGGCGAGCAGCGGCGGCGGCATCTCCTTCGTGACGTACGGCCCGGCCGGCAGCAAGACGGTCTACGTCGGCGTCGGCGACAAGTCCACGTCCCTGTACCGCTCCACCGACGGCGGCAACTCCTGGCAGGCCGTCTCCGGGCAGCCCACCGGCCAGCTGCCGCAGCACGGCGTGATCTCCGGTGACGGCTCGCTGTACCTGACGTACACCGACGCCCTCGGGCCCAACGGCGTGACGGCGGGTTCGGTGTGGAAGTACACGCCGGCCGGCGGGGCGTGGAAGGACGTCTCCCCGTCCAAGGGCGGCTACGGGTTCTCCGGTCTGGCCGTCGACCCGCAGCACCCGTCCACGGTGATGGTCACCACCCTCGACCGCTGGTGGCCCGAGGACGAGCTCTACCGGACCACCGACGGCGGTACCACCTGGAATGCCCAGGCCGCGAAGTCGGTGCGGGACGCCTCCGGTGCTCCTTTCGTCGGTACCGGCATCGGGCACTGGATGACCGCGCTGGCCATCGACCCCTTCGACTCCGGGCACGTGCTGTACGGCACCGGCAACGGCATCTGGCGCAGCAAGGACGCCACCGCCACCGACGGCGGCGGCACCAGCCACTGGACCGCGGGAGCCCGCGGGCTGGAGGAGACCGCGCTCGCGGACGCGATCGCCCCGCCCGGCGGCGCCGCCCTCATCACCTCCATGGGCGACCAGGGCGGTTTCCGGTACGACGACCTGACCAAGGTGCCCGCCGGGCGGCTGAAGAACCCCCTGATGAGCACCAGCACCGACATCGACTTCGCCCAGTCCAACCCCTCGATCATGGCCCGGGTCGGCCGGGGCGGCGAACAGGACGGCGCCTACTCCACCGACGGCGGCCTCAACTGGATCGGCTTCAAGGCCAAGCCGGTGGGCAGCGCCCAGGCGGGCCACGTCGCGCTCGCGGCGGACGGCTCCACCATCGTCTGGACCGGGGCGGGCCAGGTCCCGTACCGCTCGACCGACAAGGGGACGAGCTGGTCGAAGGTCGGCGGCCTGGGCACCGACGCCGAGGTCGTCGCCGACCGCTCCTCCGCCAACACCTTCTACTCGCTGTCCGGCGGCACGCTGTTCGCCAGCACCGACGGCGGCGCGAGCTTCGCCGCCCGCGCCACCAACCTGCCCTCCGGCCGGCTCGCGGCCGTCCCCGGCACCGCGGGGGACCTGTGGATCTCCGGCGGCGGCAAGGGGCTGCTGCACTCCACCGACGGCGGCCGCACCTTCACCGCGCTCACCACGGTGCAGTCCGCCTCCGCGCTCGGCTTCGGCAAGGCCGCGCCCGGCGCCTCGTACCAGGCCCTGTACCTGATCGGCACCGTCAAGGACGTCACCGGAGTCTTCCGCTCGACCGACATGGGCGCCACCTGGCTCCGCATCAACGACGACGCCCACCAGTGGGGCGCCATCGGCAGCCTCGGCATCATCACCGGCGACCCCGACGTCTACGGTCGCGTCTACATCGGCACCAACGGACGCGGTCTCCAGTACGGCGACCCTTCCTGACCCCACCACCCCCGTGCGGGGCCGCAAGCTCAACTGCCTGCGGCCCCGCCGTGTCTGACGGAACGTCAAGGCTGACACCTACCGCGCCGACGCCGGGACCGCCGCGGGCGCCCTCGCGGTCCGGGGCGGCTTCGCCCCGACGGGATGAGGGCCGCGCCGATCTCCGGCTCGACAAAAAAAGTCCTCCCGATCACGGCAACCTTTGTGTGCGTGGCGGCAACTGACAGGTAACCGTGGCCAAGATCAAGGCCCACTGCGCCAGAGGGACAAGCTGTTGCCAGATCAGAACCGCTCTCATCGCCGCCGGCCGACAACCCGCCGCATGATCGCCGCCGCCGTGGTGCTCGCCGCCGTAGGTGCAGCCGTACCGCTGGTCGCCCAGGCCGCGTTCACGTCGAACGCCGGCACGCCGACCGTGCTCGCCGACGCAGCGGCCGTCAGCGGCCGCTACTTCGGCGCCGCAGTGCCCGCGGGCAGGCTCGGCGACTCGGCGTACTCCACCGTTCTCGACCGGGAATTCAAGATGGTCACCCCGGAGAACGAGATGAAGTGGGACGCCATCGAGCCCTCCCGCGGGTCGTTCAACTTCGGCCCCGCCGACGCGATCGTCAACCACGCCTCCGCGCACGGCCAGAAGATGCGCGGCCACACCCTGGTCTGGCACTCCCAACTGCCCGACTGGGTCAAGTCCATCAACGACGCCAACACCCTGCGCGGTGTGATGAACAACCACATCACCCAGGAGATGGCCCACTACAAGGGCAAGATCTACGCCTGGGACGTGGTCAACGAGGCGTTCGCCGACGGCGGCAGCGGCCAGCACCGCGACTCCGTGTTCCAGAAGGTGCTGGGCAACGGCTTCATCGAGGAGGCCTTCCGCACCGCCCGCAACGTCGACCCCTCGGCCAAGCTCTGCTACAACGACTACAACATCGAGAACTGGTCCGACGCCAAGACCCAGGGCGTCTTCAACATGGTCAAGGATTTCAAGTCCCGCGGCGTGCCCATCGACTGCGTCGGCTTCCAGAGCCACTTCGGCGCCGGCGGCCCCCCGGCCAGCTTCCAGACCACCCTGTCCAGCTTCGCCGCGCTCGGCGTGGACGTCCAGATCACCGAGCTCGACATCGCCCAGGCGTCCGCCACCGCCTACACCAACACCGTCCAGGACTGCCTCGCCGTCGCCCGCTGCACCGGCATCACCGTGTGGGGCATCCGCGACAGCGACTCCTGGCGCACCGGCGAGAACGCGCTGCTGTTCGACAACAACGGCAACAAGAAGCCCGCCTACAACGCCGTCCTCACCCCCCTGGCCGGCGCCGGCGGCGGCACCCCGGGTGGCGGCATCAACTCCGGCACCGTCTACACGCTCTCCGGCGTGGGCGCCGCCGGACGTGTCCTCGACGAGCCCGCCGGACAGAACGGCAACGGCACCCCGCTCCAGGTGTGGGACGCCAGCGGCGCCACCAACCAGCAGTGGCGGGCCACCAAGAACGGCGACGGCTCCTACACCCTCACCAACGTCGCCAGCGGCCGGGTCCTGGACGAGCCCGGCAACCAGACCGGCAACGGCACGAAGATGCAGGTCTGGGACTCCAACGGCGGCGCCAACCAGCACTGGAAGGCCGCCCGGAACAAGGACGGCTCCTACACCCTCACCAACGTCGCCAGCGGCCGAGCCCTGGAGACCCCCGGCAACCAGACCGCCAACGGCACCACCGTCCAGATCTGGGACTCCTGGGGCGCTGCCAACCAGCACTGGAACTTCAGGTCGTCCGGGTCGTCCACCCCGACGACGCCCGCGCCGACGGGCGGCGCGTGCACCCTTCCGTCGACCTACCGATGGAGCTCGACCGGTGCGCTGGCGCAGCCGGCGAACGGGTGGGCCGCGCTGAAGGACTTCACCACCACGACGTACAACGGCAAGCACCTGGTCTACGCGACGTACTCCGACGGAAACTGGGGCTCGATGGGCTTCAGCCCCTTCACGAACTGGTCGGACATGGCGACGGCCACCCAGACCAAGATGAACCAGGGCGCGGTGGCACCCCAGCTGTTCTACTTCGCGCCCAAGAACATCTGGGTACTGGCCTCACTGGGGTGGGGCACCAACTGGACCTTCACCTACCGCACGTCCAGCGACCCCACCAACCCCAACGGCTGGTCCGCGCCGCAGAACCTGTTCACCGCCGGCTTCCCCGCCGGCGAGGGCGGCGTCCCGATCGACCCGACCCTGATCGCCGACGGCCAGAACATGTACCTGTTCTTCGCCGGTGACAACGGCAAGATCTACCGGGCGAGCATGCCGATCGGAAACTTCCCGAGCAGCTTCGGCTCGTCGTACACGACGGTCATGAGCGACACGGAGAAGAACCTGTTCGAGGCGCCGCAGGTCTACAAGGTCCAGGGCCAGAACCAGTACCTCATGATCGTCGAGGCCCGGGGCGCGAACGAGCAGCGCTACTTCCGCTCGTTCACCGCCACCAGCCTCAACGGCTCCTGGACCCCCCAGGCCGCCACCGAGAGCAACCCCTTCGCGGGCAAGGCCAACAGTGGCGCCACCTGGACCAACGACATCAGCCACGGCGACCTGGTCCGCAACAACCCCGACCAGACCATGACCATCGACCCCTGCAACCTGCAGATGCTCTACCAGGGCAGGTCCCCCAGCGCGCCGGGGGACACCACCCCCTACGAGAAGCTGCCGTACCGGCCGGGCGTCCTCACCCTGCAGCGCTGACCCGCCCGATCAACGGTGATCGCGATCAGGTGCAGTCTGCCGGCACATGGACGAGCGGTCTACGGCGTGGGCAACTCCACCTGCTGACCGGCACTCACCGCCTGGAGGAACCCCAGCCGTGCGTCGGCTGGGGTTCCTCTCTTTCGTGGACCTTCATCGCGGCGTCGGCGGCGCGCCCGGCGGCGCGTCGGGCCGTCATCCTGCCCAGGACGCTCATGGGCGGGTGTCGCACCCGCCGGCGTCCTGACCGGAGTTGACGCAGATTGCGGGCCTGGTGCTCAGTTCGCCGGGTTGCTGGAGCGGCGGGTTTCCAGGTAGGCGGTCCAGTCGGTGGCGGCGTGGCGGCACCATTGCTGGGCGGAGATGACGTGGAGGCCGATCACGGGCGCGAGGATCGCGGGCGGCAGGTCCTGGGCGAGTTGGACCAGCGGTGGTGCGGCCCGGGCGGATGGGGATGTGGTGGGCGGTCAGGCGCCGGGACTGGGTGGAGGCGGGGACGTGCTGCCCGGGCGGATGCCGGGGAAGAGCCAGCGGGTGCCGGGGTTGCCGGAGGGCCAGGCGTCGACCGAGTGCTGGGTGACGTCGGAGAGCGCACCCTCCACCACGCCCCGGCAGTGAACACGCGGCACCTGAACATGCGAGCTCACCAGGCGCAAGGCCGAGTACGGTGTCGACCTGGTCGCGGGCCCGGGCCTTCACCGGGGTGGTGACCAGTTGGCCGACGGCCTGCTCGGGCAGTACCGCGTGCGGCAGTACGGCGGCCAGTGGGGCGCCGCGGAAGTACGCGGTGGTGCACCTGTAGGCCGCCGTCTCCTCTGCCTCACTCGATTGGGCCCCCGTCAGCTCTTGAACTCCCGTTCATCCGGGCGTTGCCCGCCACCGTGTGGGCCGGTCGATACTGCTTCCCGAAATCGGGCGACCCATCGGGAGACAGCATGTTCAGCAAGACCTACGCGGCCGCGGGCCTCGCCCTCGCGATGACCGTGGTGCCGGCCACCGCGGCGACGGCGGACGACGGCCGCGCCGCGCACGGTGCCCGCGCACCGTTCACGCTGGCCGTGTACGGCGACGCCCCGTACGGCACCTCGCCCACCGACACCTCCGAGTTCGAGGCGACCCCGGCGTTCATCGCCTCCGTCAACGCAGACCGGGACGTCAGCACCGTGATCCACGTGGGCGACATCCATTCCGGCAAGCAGTACTGCACCGAGGCGTACGACCGGTCGATCGCTGCGCTCTGGAAGACCTTCGCCGACCCGCTGGTCTACACGCCCGGCGACAACGAGTGGTCCGACTGCCACAAGGCCGCCGAGGGCGGCGGCAAGTACAACGCCGCCACGGGCCGGATCGACCCCGTCCTCGACCCGGCCACCGGCCAGCCCGTCGACTACGCCGCCGGCAACCCCGCGCAGAACCTGGACCTGGTCCGCCGGACGTTCTTCGCCCGGCCCGGCCACACCCTGGGCAGCGACACCCTGCGCGTCCTGTCGCAGGCCCAACTGCCGAACTGGAAGCACCCCGAGGACTCCGCGTACGTGGAGAACGTGCTGTGGGTCGAGAACGGCACCCTGTTCGTGACGGTCGACCTGCCCGGCGGCTCCAACAACGACGCCGACCCCTGGTACGGGGCGCCGACCGCCTCCCAGGAGCAACTCGACGAGGCCGCCCACCGCACCGCCGCCGACCTGCGCTGGCTGGACACCGCCTTCATCCTCGCGCGGGCCGGCGGCGTCTCCAGCGTGGTGGTCACCGCCCAGGCCGACATGTGGGACCTGGACGGCAAGCCGGCCTCGCACGTGGCGAACTACGAGCCGTTCGTCGCCAACCTGGCTTCGCACACCACCGCCTTCGGCAAGCCGGTCCTGCTGCTGATGGGCGACTCGCACGTCTACCGCTCGGACAACCCGCTCACCCAGGGTTCGGCCTGCACCGGCGACGAGGGCGTCTGCTCCTACGACGCCTGGAACAGCCACCCGAGCTACCAGGTGCCGAACTTCCACCGCATCGTCGTCCACGGCAGCACCGTCCCGCTGGAGTGGCTGAAGCTGACCGTGACGCCGGGCGCCCACAACCCGACCACCTCCACCTCCTTCGGCCCGTTCACCTGGACCCGGATCACCGAGGGCTGACCGCACACCCGCGCGCGCGAGTGGGCCCGGCCCGGTGCCGGCCGTTGTCTGGGGGTGGGGAATGCCTGCCAGGGGTCGGGGAGGTCGGCGTCCGGATCGTCACCTTCGGTGGGCAGGCCGGTGCGGGCCCGCAGCGCGGGGCGGGTGCCGGGCACCGCCGAGCGTCGCCATGGTCTGGTCCGGCACCGAGGGGTCCGGCAAGCCGGTCGCGGCCGGGCTCGCGGCCCTCGCGTGGGGTGTGATCGCCGCTCTCGCGCTGACCGGCTCGACCCCGGTCCGGATGCGTCGTGTGTCACCCCTGCCCCGGCTCTCTCGCTGCACGCCACCGTCAAGGTGTCCGACGCCGTGGGCCGCCGACAGGTAGCGACGGCGTCGGCCTGCCCGCAGCACGGGAGGGACCACGTGGCCGCTCGGCCTCCCGAGTAGGGAACGAGGCGCGGGCCGGCCAGGACGCATCCTGGGGGCCGTCGATACGGCGAAGGGCGGCACCGGAGGGGCCGGTGCCGCCCTTGGGCGCTTTCGGGTGCGGACCGCCCTGCACCACGCCGCGCCCGCACCGAGCGGCCGCCCGACCCGACACCGCCACCGGCAGCCCGCTGCCGCTCCCGGCGATGACCGGACCGTCCCACCAGTGGCGCTGAAGGCGTTCACCTGATGGTCGCCCCAGGACGTACGCCGATTCCTTGATGACCGGCCCGCCCCCGGTCGAGCCCCGCTGGTCTCAGTCCTCGCTCCCTGCATCGCGGCGGGGGGCGCTCATGTCCCCGGTGGCGGGGGTGCCGTCGGCGAGGCCGTAGCGCAGGAAGACGGCGCCCCGTGGGCCGGCGACGGGGGGTGCGAGCAGTGTGACGTTGGTGGGGACCGCGCCGCCGTCGAACACCTTCTTCCCGGTGCCGAGGACGATCGGGTGGACCCAGAGGTCCAGGCGGTCGAACAGCTTCTCGCGCAGGAGGGTCTGCACCAGGTCCAGGCTGCCGACGACCTTCACGTGTTCGTGCCGCTCGCGCATTTCGCGCACCGCACCGGGCAGGTCCGGCCCGAGCTGGGTGGACCCCGCCCACGGGAGGTCGGGCTTGCCGCGGGAGGCGACGTACTTCGGGATGCTGTTGAAGAGCGCGGCGAACGGGTTGTCCTCGGCCTGCGGCCAGTAGGCGGCGAAGATGTCGTACGTCCGCCGGCCGAGCAGGAGGGCGTCCGCGCCCTCGTACGCGGCGTCGACCTGCGCCCCGGCGACGTCGTCCATCAGGGGGACCTGCCAGCCGCCGAAGGGGAAGCCCACCGGGTCCTCGTCGGGACCGCCGGGCGCCTGCCCGACGAGGTCGAGGGTCGTGAACAGCTCGATGTAGATGAGGCCCATGGCGTGCTCCCAATGAGTCGGTTGTCCTGTCGGGAAGTAAGACGGGCCGGGACGGGCAAACTCATCGCTCCGCCGCCGCCCGGCTGCTCACCTTGATGGTCCCCCCGGAGGCGTGCCGATGCCTTGGCCGCGCCCCGGGCCGATACCTTGGCGGCCAGGTCACACCGAGACAGCGCACCAGGGCACTCCATGAGGTCGGCCTACTCGTGGGGGAAGGCATTCCGGCGGCCGGTGACCTGGCCCCATCCGTCAGCGAGGATCGCGCGGCGGGTGTCGACGGCCGCTGCCAGCAGGCGCTCGTCCAGCATCGTCTCGGCATCCCGGGTGGCGTCGTTGACGGGGATCCGGGTCCGCCGGTCGATCAGCGCCGTCACGGCGGGCAGGGCCGGCCGTGCCTGGTGGCCGATCCGGGCGAGGGCCTCCAGGTAGTACTCGCCCACCGTGTAGTCGCCCAGGTGCGGTGTCAGGAGTTCGAGCAGCCGCGGCAGCGCGGTGGGGCCCGCGTGCCGCAGCCAGAGCGGAGCGCACCGGGCCTGCATCCGGCCCGGCCGCCGAAAGACCAGGTTGTAGAGCTGGGCGGCCTGCCGGAATGCCAGCGGTCCCGCGTCCAGCAGGGCGCCGAAGATCTCGGGGGCGTCCGTCAGCCGGGCGATTCCGATCGGCCTGGCAGCGAGCAGCGCCGCGGCGGTCGGCCCGTCGTACGACCGGCGCGGTCCGGCGGCGAACCGGCGGGCCCTGCGGTAGGGCCGGAACGGGACGGTGGCCGCGAGAGCGCCGTGTGTGCGCATGGCGGCCTCCGAGATGGACGCCGTGACGAGGGCCTTCGCCAGGGCCGGGGTGAGCTCCCGCCGGCCGTGCCGTACGAGGAGGGGTAGGAGTCCGACGGGTGCCGCCCGCCAGTCGTGGCAGGCGCTGCGGGCGAGGTCGGCACCGGTGTCCCGGGTGGCCGGGTCGGCGAGGAGGCGGGCCACCAGCGCGTACGTGTGCCGCTCACGCCCCAGGCGTCCGAGCACCCACCCCCAGCGACGTCCGACGCCTTCGAGGTGTCGTGCCGCCTCCCGGGCGTCGGCGAGCAGCACCGTGTCCAGGGCGGGCCAGTCAGCGGGAGGGGCGGTCCGCAGAGTCTCCAGGTGGCCGAGGAAGCGTACGGACGGCAGCGGATCGGCCCTCAGATGCACGGCGGAGGCACCGAATGCGTCGGCGAGTGCTGTCCTTACCGCCGGGTCGGTTGCCTCGTCGAGCGCCGTGAGCACCGGACCACGCCCGGCGGCGGACACCAGAAGCCGGGCGGCCCGGCGGCGCACCTGGTCGTCGGGGTCGGCGAGCCGGGCCAGCGCCACTTCGGCGGCCTCGGGCCAGCGGACCCCGTCCCAGGCGAGGGTCTGGAGGAGGTCCACGGCCTCACGGCGTACGAAGAAGTTCGAGGAGTCGGCGAGTTGGAGGAGCCGCGTCGCCACGGGGCCGGACCGGTCGCCGCGCACCGCGGCGAGGACCGCGACACGGGAGGGGTGGGCGGGCGCCGCCGTGGCACCGGAGGCCACGGCCTCGTCGAGCCACTTCACCGGACGGGGCGGTGGCCGCCCTTCCGTACGGGGGATTCGTTCATGGTGCCGATGATGCCACGTGTGGGACCGGTCGATCCACGGAACTTCCTGCGGGGTCGCGGTGCGGGGGCCGGGGGTCGGGGGTCGGGGGTGCGGGTGGTCCACCAGCTGTTCTTGCAAGTGCGGGATGCCCGTCAGAATGCGACTGGCGGTGGGGTGGTGCAGGGTCAGGGCGCCGGTGCACCCGGTGCAAGGCGACCGGTTCGGAGACGGGGCCCCCGGCACCGGCTGAGCCCGGCCCGCCCAGGTCAGGCAGCAAGGGCGGGCCGGGGCGGCTGCGGGCCCGGCCACGCCGTTCCCCCTCCACCACCCGGCCGGCCCCACCGTGTACGGGACGGAACGTTCGCGTGTGCGTCGGTGACTTCCTGTACTCCAACTCGTACTCCTGCGAGGGCTACTGGTAGGCCTGTGGGCCCGTAAAAGCCTCCACGGCACCCCCTCCTTGCGGAGGGGGTGCCTGACAGTGTCCAGACCGAGTGACGGCCCCCGGGATTGCGCATCCGAGAGCATGCTCGACGCGGGGCGCTTCGGACCGTCGGGCGGGCAGGGGGGACGAGGGTGCTGGTGCATCAGTCGGCGGGGCGGGTGGTGTCGGCGGCGCTCCGTTCGGTCACGGGTGTCCTCCTGGGGGCGGGTGAGCGTGAGGCTGCCGGCCCGCCCACCGGCTCCCGAGGGGTTACAGGAGCCGGAGGTGGTCCAGGGCGAGGTAGGCCGCGGCGGTGTCGGTCATCTCGCCCGTGCGGAGCACGCGGGTGCGGAACTCGTCCAGGGTGAGGGTGGCGACGTGGATGAACTCGGTTCGCTCCGGCTGCGGTTCGGCGGCCTTGGTGCAGTCCGTGGCGACGAAGGCGAAGCGGCGGGTGTCGCCGTAGGCGTCGTGCCAGTACGGCCCGACCACCTGGACTTCGCCCCGGTAGCCGGTCTCCTCCAGCAGTTCCCGGGCGACGGCATCGGCCGCTTGTTCCCCGGGTTCGATGAAGCCGCCGGGCAGTTCGAACAGCACACGGCCTGGGCCCGGCCGGTACTGGCGGGCGAGGATGACGCGCTGGTCGGGGGTGAGGGCGAGCACCGCGCCGGCCGGGCGCTCGCTCTTCAGGTAGAACTCCTCCCTCCTGCCGTCGGGCAGTTCGAAGTCGACGCGGTCGACGGATCGGCCGAACCTGCTGAAGACGGTGGTGCGTTCGATCTCGCGCCACGACGTGGGGGTGGTGTCGGTCGTCATGGCCAGGACTGTACGGCTCCGGCCCGGTGTGGGTTGCCGGTGCGCTGCCGGTACCCGGCGGCGGGTTGGGCATGTCCAGGAGACCACCGGAGCGGGTGATGGCGGCAGTGCGGATCGGTGGGCCGTCCGCGCCGTAGCCGATACGCCGAATCCTCTCCCTGAAGCGACAGTTGGGGGTGGGGTGTCATGGTGAACGCGCTGTTCGGACGCGCGCGGCTCTCCCGGGACCTGACACAGCGCCAGGGGCGCCGAGCGGGATGGTCGAGGAGGTGACCGAGCGGGAATCGTCATTTGACGCCGGCCACGTCTCGCGCAGAGAACGTGGCCTCATCATCTGGCCGCACAAGGCACTACAGGCAAGCCATCTGCCGTGTCCCGGGAGCCGGGGACAGCGGCCGAGCCGGGCCTGGTCGCCAAGCAGGCCGGTGGGCCGCCGAGGCAGCCACCACGCAAGACCGGGCACGGGCGATGGCCACCGCCCGCCTGGCCACCGTGCTCTACCGCCAGGGCGACCACGCCGAAGCCGACCACTGCGCCGCGCAGGCCGGAGCGCCAGCGACCACCGTCGCCTCCGCCCGCCTCGCCTGCGCCCTCACCGACATGTGCCACGCCGCTGTACGGTGGCCGCCCCAGGAGCCGGATCAACCGGCAGGCCCTCCTGCCGGCGGTTTTTCGGTGAGTGCCCGGCAGGGGACCTGGGGCTGGGGATACTGCGGGCATGGTGTTCTATGTGCTCGCCGCCCTCTTGTTCGTTCTGTTCGGGGTGGACATGCTGATCGGCCTCGTCACCCGGGACAGGGGTGAGGGGTCGCGCTGGGAGAGGTGGCAGATCTTCGGCTACGGACCGCTGTTCGTGACCATCTGTCTGGCGCTGGCCCTGGATGTCTTCCTCGAACCTGACTGGTCGTGGGCCGCCCGACGTCCTGTCCTCCTCGGGCTTCCGGTGGTGGCCGTTGTGTTCGGGGTCGGCTGGTTCGTCACCTTCCGGCGCCGCCTGCGGCGCCTCCTCCGCGCGAGGAGAGCCGCCCGCGAGTCCGCGGAGCTGCGGACCTGATGACCGCGGGTGGCGGGCCGGGGTGCGGTCGCGTGCGAGCGGCTGCGCGGATTTCTGGTGCGGACAAGCTACCTGCTGACGGAGGCGGGCCGGGCGCTGCGGCCGCTGTCGGTGGAGGTGTACCGGACGGGGGTCGCGATCGGAACGGTGCCTATCCGGTGTGCCTCGGTTCGGCATGTTCGGGCAGTTCCCTGTGCTGCCGCCGCGGCTCCCGCTCGCCGGGTCAGCGACCTCCCGCACGGCGAAACTTCTCGCCCGACGCCCGACATTGCGCAGCAGCCCTCATACGCGGCGTTGACCGGAACCGATCACGAGCGTGCCGGCTCGGTCAGAGGCCCGGTGCCCCTGCTCCCAGGTGTGAGGTGCGGTGCTTCCCGGTCCGCCCCGGCCGCGCCTGGCCGCCGGGCCCGGGTCGGTGGCCGCCTGCTGGTCCCGGCTGGCCGGGAGCGGTGCGGTCGGGTGGCAGGCCGAGCGCCTCGTGCAGGGCCGGCAGGTGCTCGCGGGCGGCGCGGGTGTGCCGGGCGGCCTGGGTGAGCTGCCCGCCGTCGATCGCTCCCAGCCGCTCCGGTCGCTCCTTGTCGGCTGGCGGTGGGGAGTGGCGGCCGCCGGGCTGGTGCTTGAGTTGGTTCCGGCAGGTCAGTTGCCGGCCGCCGCCTCCAGGGTGGCGCGCCACAGCGGGCTGTCGACGTAGTGGTTGTCGTACTGCTCGGAGGAGTCCTTGATCTCCTGCGGGCTCGCCTCGCCGCGCATCACCCGGCCGAGCAGGCGCAGGTAGTCGAAGCGGGGCATGCCGGGGGTGAAGGTGAACAGCACGTCGGCCTCGGAGCCGGGTGCGGCGGCGAAGGCGTGCGGGGTGTGCGGGGGGACGAGCAGGAAGTCGCCCTCGTGCAGCGTCTTCAGCTCGTCGTCCACCAGCACCTGGAGGGCGCCGCCGATGACGAAGAACAGCTCCGAGGCGCGGGTGTGGAAGTGGGCGGGGGCGCCGACCGCGCCCTTGGCGAAGGTGGAGCGGTAGGTGGTGATCGGGCTGCCGTCGGTGCCGCAGTCGGCGAGCAGGGTCATGACGCTGCTCGGGTCGCTGGTGGTCTCGGCCTCGGCGGCGCGGGTCAGGACGGGCTTCAGCGGGCTGGTGGTCATGGTGGCACTCCCCGTATCGGGTGGTCCCGGCTGTCTGCCGCGACCTCGTGATGATCACTCTAGTTCGGCAGTCGACCACCAGAATGGTGCATTCCTATACCGAAACGGTGGGTCAATTGACATCCGGGGCCGGCCGCGACCGCCCGCGCCGAGCAGGCCTCGCCCGCCCGGTTCGAGCCCGGCAGCACCGCAGTGCGCCGCGACGTCCACGCGGGCCGGGTCTGGACCGCGATTGCCGCAGCGCTTCCTCGCCGACACCGGCGACACCCTTCAGCTCGCCCACTGGCCCGGCATCACCTCGCTCGCCCCGACCACCTGTCGGTTCCAGGTCATCCGGGACGCCGTCTACCGGGCGCTCGCGACGCGCACGCCGGACGGCCGCCCCTCGGTGTACAACGCCCAGGACAGCGTGCTGCCGACCGACTGGGCCTGTCCCGAGTTTGTGCGGAACATCATCACCGGGGGTTGGCTCACCAACAACTGGGCCAACCTGAGCGAGGTCCTCCTGACCTGGTTCCGGACCGACCCGCGCGGCGATCTCGGGACCACGGTCGATGGAGGCAGGATCCGGGACACGTTGGCGGGTGTCCCCTTCACGATGGCCAAGGTCCTGACCCTCCTCGCGGTCGCGCGCGTCGACGCGGTGGCCCTGCCCGGCAACGGCTGTCGGCGGCGGCCCCTCCAACTGGAGTCCGGAACGGCCGACACCGGTTCGGACGTGTGCACCGCCCGGCCGAAGGCCATCGACGCCGCGGTGTCGGTCGAGGAGAACCCGGCCACCGGCCTGACCTGGGAGGGCGACCGGAACGCGATGGACCCGGCCCTGCCGTACCGGGGGCACTTCAACCTCCTGAACACCTACAAGAAGCAGCACCCGGCGGTGAAGACGCTGATCTCGGTCGGCGGTTGGGCGGACACGCGGGAGTTCTACGCGATGGCCGCCAACCCGGACGGCTCGGTGAACCAGTCGGGGATCGACACGTTCGCCGATTCCGCGACGGCCTTCCTCGACCGGTACGGGTTCAACGGCGTGGACATCGACTACGAGTACCCCACCGCCCTGCCCAGCACGGGCAACCCCAACGACTGGGACGTCTCCGACCCACGCCGCAAGGGCCTCCAGCAGGGCTACAACGCGCTGATGAAGACCCTGCGGCAGAAGCTGGACCAGGCGGGCGCGGACAAGGGCCGCTACTACCTGCTGAGTTCGGCCGGGTCCGCCTCCGGCTACCTGGTGCGCGCACATTCTCTTCCAGTAGCCCGGGGTAGTTCCGGTGGGTGGATTTGTACAGGTCGGCGCTGATACGGACGGCGCCGCCGCGCAGATCGAGCACAGTGTGCAGGAGATCTGCGAACGTGGTCCTGCCGCCACCGGGCGGGCCCGCCACGAGGATCACCACCGGGTTCTTCTGGGCAGCGGCTCCGCTGGTCCAGGTCGGCGACCAGGCCTTCCAGGACGTGATGCTGCACGGCACTCCCGAGCAGGCTGCCTTCACCGTCCGCCGCGCCTGCCTGCAGAACCTGTGACGCGCGGGAAGCGCTGCCGGGCGGCGTCGGGGGCCGGTGTCCGGTGGTGTGGGGTAACGAGTAGGGCACGGGGTCGAGTGAAAGCGGTGAGAAGCTCCGGTCGGTGAGTGGTCGTTGCCTAGGCTGCCGGGTGTGAATCCGTCTTCCTTATCCGATTCCCGTGACGCTTCGTCTGTGGCCCTTGCGCCGCGTCCGCTGGGGGTGGTGACGCCGGAGCAGTTTGTCGGGGTGATGCGTGAGCTTCGCCAGTGGTCGGGCCTGAGCTTTCGCCAGCTTGAACGGCGGGCCGGGCAGGCCGGTGAGGTGCTACCCCGTGCCACGCTGGCGGGGGCCCTGGGCCGTGCCGACCTTCCGCGCGAGGAGCTTGTGGCCGCGTTCGTCAAGGCCTGCGGGGGCGATGCGGACGATGTCGTGGTCTGGGTCACGGCCCGCAAGGCCGTTGCCGTCCAGTCGGCCCGGACGTCCCAACCGGTGCCGCCGGAGGCATCGGAGCCGGTGAAGTCGCCGGAGCCGCCGGAACCGGTGAAGCCGGAGTCGGTAGAGCCGGCTTCGGCGGGTCCGGCGGAGACGGCCGTTCTGACGCCGTCCCAGCCCGCGGTCCGGTCCGGTGTGAGCGGGGATACGGCGGCGAGTGCCGCCACCGGGTCGGAGCCGGGCGGGACCAAGGGCGGGCAGGAGAAACCGTCGGCGGCGGGCGCGGACGAGTGGGCAGTCGGCGTGCCGGGCGATGCCGCGCGGTCGGCCGCTGCGGCTGAACCGTTCGGGGCGGCGGCGTCGCGACCGGGGCGGGGTGTGCCGCGTGTGGTGTTGCGGACGGCTGCGCCTGCGCGGCGCACGGTGGTGGCGGTCACGCTCGCGGTGGCGGTGGTGGTGGTGACTGCTGTCGTGCTCGGCATCGAGGGCCTGGCCGACGGGGGAGGACCAGGGGCCGCGGAGCCGTCCACGGCCCCCACGGTGACCGGCCCGGTGACGGCGGCGAGTCCGTCTGTGGGGGAGGGGGCCGGCCCTGCGCCGGGGCCGGAATCGGCGACCCCGACGGGGGATGCCGGGGCTGCTGTTCCTGTGGCAACCACGAGCCCGACTGCGCGTCGGACCGCAAGCACAGCAGGCACCGCAGGTGTTCCGGGGGCTGCGGGAAGCGGGTCGACGGGCAGATCCGCGCCGGCCACCTCCGCGGTTCCACCACCGGCGCCGGTAAGGACGTCGCCGCCGCCGTCGGCGGTCGCGCCACCGCCCCTGCCGACCGCGACATCGCCGGCGACGGTGCCGCGGTCCACGTCGGGTGGCTGGCCGACCCAGTTCTCCACCGGCGGGGCGTCGCCGTCCGGCCCCGCGTCGGAGGACCCGTGCTGGGACAGCGCGCCGGGCTGCAACGACGGTGTGCACCACGGGTGAGAGCGGGCCCTGGGTGGGGCCGCGGGTGCACGGCCGCCCCGGTCGGTCGGCTCGGTCCCGTGGACCGGCGATCGACCAGGGCCTTTGCCGGTAGGGCCTGTGGGTCCTTGCCGGTGATCGTGCCGCTGGCGTCGGCTGGTCAGCGAAGACGGTCCAGGCAGGCGTCCAGGCGTGGACCCACCGCTGGTGCGGGTCGGTCCGTGCCCCTGGGAGACACGGACCGACCTGTGCGATACGGATCAGACCTTGACCGTCTTGTGGCCGAAGGTCCGGAACTTGCTGGCGGCGCCGCTGCCGACGCGGAAGGGCTTGGCGCTGTCCTTGGGGATGCAGGAGTCCCACATGCCGGAGACCAGCCACTCGCCGGGGGTGTAGTACACGTCGTAGCTGTGGTGCGGCGCGCTGGAGCGGTCGCGAAGGCCGTCGATGCCTTCCTTCTGGTAGCGCCGCTGCCACTTGTAGAAGCAGTTGCGGCTGATTCCGTAGTACCGGCAGGTCAGCGAGACGTTTCCGGTGACTTCCTCGGCGTGTCTCAGGACCGCCAGGCGCCGCTGGGCCTGGCGGTCCTGCTGCTGTAGCGGCGAAGGGGCATGGCAGATCTCCGCCATGGTCGGAGACCCATGTGTGACAAACGTCCGGCCGTTTTGTCACCGGCTCGCCCGGGTCGGACCCGGGCTTTCGCCCCTGTAGCGCCGGCGGGGCTCAGCCACGCGAGGTGAGTCGCTGCAAAAGCGAACGGGGGGCGAGGGCCTGTTGAATGCTGAAGTGGCAGATACCTGCTGACCACCAGGATCATCTTACGTAGAGATCATTTGCCATGGAGGCAGGCGCGGGGCGGCAGTGTCCCGCGCCAAGTGATCTTGACCATTTGTCAAATGATCTTGACGGCCGGTGGGTTCTGTCACTTGTTCTTGATCGGCGGGGGAAGCTGCAGCCGTTGCCGCGCCGGGCCCGCGCTGTCGGTCGGCTGTCAGCGGGGACAGGGACCTGCCGGTGGGATGTGAGTGGCCCCCGGGACCGTAGGGACTGTGCGTGGCCGGCTGTGAATGTCCGGGCCCGCTCTCCTTGAGACCACTCCGAGCTTCCGGGAGCCCGCCATGTCCTCCGTACCCCAGGCCCCGCGATGGGACGTTCGCCGACTGCCTCATGCGCGGGGAAAGAGCTTTCTGGTCACCGGCGGCAACGCGGGCATCGGGTATTTCGTCGCCGAGCAGCTGGCCGGCACCGGGGCCACGGTCGTTCTCGGCAGCCGAGACAGGGCGAAGGCCGACGACGCGATCGCTTCCATCAGCTCGCGCGTCCCCGGCGCCAAGGTGGAGCACATGCCCCTGGACCTAGCCGACCTCGCGTCGCTCAAGGCATCCGTGGACGCGCTCGGGCTGGACCGCCTCGACGCGGTCGTTCACAACGCCGGGGTGGCGCTCGACCATCCACCGCGCCGCGAAACCGCGGACGGCCACGAGCTGATGTTCGCGACCAACCACCTGGGGCACTTCGCGCTGACCCACCACCTGGCCCCCCTGCTCATGGCTACCCCGGCGAGCCGGATCGTCACCACCGGAAGCTTCGCTGCCAAGTCCGAACGCCTCAACCTCGACGATCTCCAGAGCACGCACGACTACCAGCCCAAACGCGCCTATGCGCGCTCCAAGCTGGCCCAGATGCTCTTCGCTCTCGAACTCGACCGCCGCCTGCGTGCCGCCGGCAGCACAACGCTGAGCGTGCTCGTTCATCCCGGCGGCGCGCTCGACTCCCTCACCCCTTCGCGCCCGCCATTCCACGTCCGAACCGCCGGCGAGCGGCTGAGCCGCCTACCGCTCGGCCTTGTCGTCCAGGGCAAGGACGCTGCCGCATGGCCCGCAGTCCGGGCCGTCCTCGACCCGAGCGTCCGCGGCGGTCAGATGTTGAGCCCCCGAGCGTTCGGACTGCGTGGTACACCCAGGACCGAACCCCTTTGGAACCACCTCACCGACACCACGACGGCGGCACGTCTCTGGGCGGCCAGCTGCGACATGACCGGCAACGACCCGACGGTCACCGCACCGACAAGGTTCGGCGAGACCGAAGGCCCGGCGACCGAGCGCGGCGAAGCAGACGCCCCGGCCGGATGAGATCGGGCCTGCGGGCAAGATCGTTCGGCAAAGCGGGGATGCGAGGCGGCAGCGCAGAGCCGTGGGCCACCCGATCCCCGGTGCTCCGGTGCTGGCAGCGCGGCGGGGCGGCCGACCCGGCGGCTGCGGCCGGATTCGCGCGTGACCGGGGTGCTTCCCGCGTAGGCCTTCAGGTCGCGGGCGGTGTCGAACCGGGTGCGGTCGTCGCCGATCTTCGCCGGGATTCGGGCACCGGTGAGTACGGCGAGGCCGGGGGGCCGGTGATGATCTCTGCATCGGGGTGTTGCAGGAAGAGCTCCTCGGTGGCCTGGGCCAGGTCGTCGCAGGCCCGGCAGGGCGCGTCCAGCTGGGCGAGAAGCGCAACGGTCTGGCGTCCCATCGCCGCTTCCACCAACGTCGGTTGGCGGAGCCTGGTTCGGCGGAACACCTCCAGGAGCCGGTCGGTCTCGGCGAACGCCTCGAGAATCGCCGGGTAGTACTCGCGCAGGTGGGAGCGGAGCCGGTTGTGGGCGCGGGTGCGGTCCCAGACCGCGCCCTGCTGGGCCCGGGCGAGGACCGCGATCGCTCTGACCAGGTCGGAGTCGTCGGGCAGCGGCCGGTGCAGGCCGGCGTCGATCGGCGTCGATAGGCCGGCTCCTGCGCGATCGCCTCCTGGAGGAGGCCCATGTCGCGGCGGGCCTCGATTCTCCTCGCGCACGATCGCGGCCAGGACGTTGACGGGGTGTAGGTAGAGCGCGTGTCGGTGGCTTGGGGCGGCGTGTCGATCCGAGTGTTCCCGCGCCGCGTCATGGTGGGTGGTCTCCTCGCCGGATCCCCGGCCGAGCGGGCGGCGGAGTTCCCCGGGGGTCTTGTTCCGGTGGAGGTTGCTGGTCTGCGCCGACCTCACCCACCCGGCGCGGTTCGTGGACTCCGCCCACGTGCTCCCGCCCCGTCCTGGTCGCTTGACCGGGCGGGCCCTGGACGGCCGACCTACCGTGGAGACATGGCCGAACCGAGGGGCCACGGATGGTCGTGGCTGAGCTGGGACCGGAGCCAGTCCGGTCCGGACGACGCCGAGCACCGTGTGCTGCTGCTGCCCGGCGGACTGTGCACCGCGGATGAGTACCGCGAGCTGCTGGCCGAACCGGCGCTCGCCGCCGTCCGTCTGACCGCCGTCACCCTCCCGGGCCACGGCGGCACTGCCCCGCCCAGGGACTTCGATCTGGAGAACTACGCGCGGCTCGCCGCCGAGTGCGCGGCCGGCTTGGGCGCCGATCTCGTGGTGGGGCACAGCATGGGCGCCAACGTGGCGATCGAGATGGTCGCCACGGGCCGTTTCCGGGGGCCGGTGGTCCTGCTCGCGCCCAGTTTCTCGCGGCAGGACGAGTCCCGGTTCCTGCGCACCCTGGACCGGCTCACGTCGGTGCTGGGCCATCTGCCGTACGTCGCGATGTTGAAGCTCCTCGACGGCGCGGGCAAAGACAGTCCGCTGCCCCCGCAGCGCCGCGCCGAACTGATCGCGGATCTGCGCCGCAACGATCCCCGGGTGATGCGCCGCGTCATGCGTGGCTACCTGGAGTACCTGGACCGCTACGGGGCCCTCGCGCCCCGGCTGCGGGCCGCACAGGGCCCGGCCTGGGTAGTGCACGGCGAGAGCGGCGACGGCGGCATCACCGACGACGAACGCCGGATACTGCTGTCCCGCCCGGGGATCCGGGTCATCACCCTCCCCGGCGAGAGCTTCTTCACCCCGGCCGAGGTGCCGGCCCTGGTCGCCTCGTACATCACCGAGGCCCTGACCGCGGCCCGCGCCCCGGCCCCGGACGCCTGACCGCCGTCACCCGCGGTCGGGAGCCCGGGGCGTCGGCGCTGCGGTCCTCGGTGGCGGCCGGGGCCGCGGCCGGGCGCTTGAACATCCGGGGCGCGGTGATCTCGCCGTGGACGGCCGGGCCGTCCGGGGCGGCGGTGGGAAGGCCCGGGCCCTGCTGCTGCGCCCTCCGGCGGATCACCGTGCCCATCCAGGCGATCGCGGTCCGCATAGTCGACCGCGGCCAGCGGCCCCAGCCAGTCCCGCCCCACCCGCTCCCACCGCTGTGCCTACCGCACCACCCCGGCCGGCACCCCGGCCCGCCGCGCCGCGTACGACCGGTACCCGAAGGACCGGGAGAAGAAGACCCCGCCGGGCCCACTGGGAGCTGATGCGGAGCCTGGCCTGTGCCGACTGCGGCGGGGTCCCGAAGGAGGAGGGTGCCTAGGAGTAAGGGCTTCACGGACAGTGAATCCGCCGCCCCCAAGGCCGCTGTTACCCCTGCTACCAGAAGCACGAGGAACGGCAGGACAAGGACGCCGCCAAGGCCCTCAAGCGCCTGGAGAAGGCCCGGGAGGCCAACGCCGCGCTGCGCCCGCGCTGAGCCCGCGCTGAGCCCGCGCTGGACCTGCCGGGGCTCCATCGGCGGGAAGGCGGGCTCACCGCTGGAACCCGACGAGAAGACCGGCCCCGCGACCGGTTGGAGTGCCCTCAGTGCGTGAGCGACCGGGAGGTGGAGGGACTGGGCCCGCTGGTGCTGCCCGCCCCGACCAAGCGGGAGCCGGTGGCCGCGTTGGTGTCCGCTCCGGACGATCCGTGGTGGGAGCTGCGGCTGCTCCACGGCAAGCTCTGCCCCGCCTGGAAGCGCCCAGTGTGATCTGCTTCCAACTCAGGGCGCCTGTATAGGGTTCCTGGGCCGGGGTGTGTGGGGGGCTGGGTTGGCCACTGGCCGCATTCGTCGAAGGCGGCCTGGAGGCCGCCGGCCGGGGATCGGAGGTCGCGTGCTTAATCAGGGCGCTGACATCTGGGGCACAGCTCGTGTCGGCCCTCGGGTGTGATCACGGTGCCCCAGCTGCGGCATTCCTCGCAGCCGCGGGCACGGTCGATGTTGGCGCGGACGGTAGGAGCGTGGGGGTGGGCTCCATGAGTCATGGGTGATTTTCCTCTGTAGAGCATTATCACTTTCGCCCAGTCTGCCACGGTTCGTATAGATATGCGGCATGGGTAGCTGGAGCTCGTGATCTGCTCGGGCGGCAAGACACAGGTCCACGGCAAGCGCAAGGTGCGCCCGGATGCGGTGCTCCAGGCGCCGGAGATCGGGGCGCCGGTGTCGATGATGGCGCCGGCCGCGACGATGAGGGCGGCGGCCAGGCCGCCAAGGAACTCGGGCAGGCGGCGTACAGCAGGGTCGCTCACCTGGCCACCATCGCGGCGGCACGCTGGGTGTGCCGGGCACGCAGGCGCTTGAGCTTGCGGCGCACCCGCTCGCCGAACTCCGCAGACTGGCCCGCATCGATGGCGGCCTGAGCCCATGTCTCCCCACCGGTCGCCCAGGACCAGACGGTCGCGTCCTCGTCCGGGACCAGGACGGCCAGGAGCCGGCTGTCGGCCAGCTCGGCCCACAGCGCCCCCTGCCCGAGTTGCGGAAGCGTGCCGTTCCCGCGTACCGCTCCGCCGATCCGAAGCCCGTGATCCGGCAGATGGCCCGCGACCTGGGCGCGCACCACGAGGCCTGCGCAACTGGATCCGCCAGGACGAGGCGGACCGGGGCGAGCGCGACGACCGGCTGACCACCGTCGAGAAGGAGGAGCTGGCCGCTCTGCGGAAGGAGAACGCCGAGCTGCGGCGCTCGTGCGAGATCCTCAAGGCCGCCTCGGCTTTTTAAGCATCCAGGAGCTCGACCCGACCCGGCGACGGTACTGAAACTCATCGACGAGCATCAGGACCGCTTCGGGGCCGAGACCGTCCTCCGGGAACTGCATCGAGGCCGAGGTCACCGGTCGACACGTGGCCGAGCTGGAGCTGGGGGAATGGTGGGCGGAGCTTCTCGTTGCCGTACAGGGCGCGTGTGCTGACGGTGCTGCGCTTCGGGCTCAGGCACCCCCTCCGGCGCGGTGATGATCAGGGTCTTCATCTGCCGTGACACGTCGGCGCGTTGGCGTACCGCGCTGCGGCGCGCGACACGCAGAATCCGCAGGGCCTCCACCCGGCCGTCGCGACGCTTGGGTATGCCGGTGCGGCGCTGGGCCAGGGCCGCGCGGTCCGCCGCCTCGGCGTCGACCGGGTCGGACTTGCCCTGCCACCGGCGGGCCCTGCGGTCCGGCCGGTCGATCTCGACCACCGGCTCGTCCTGTTCGCGGAGGTGGCGGGCGAGAACGGCCCCGTAGGCTCCGGTGCCCTCGACCCCGACCAGCACCAGGGGGCCGAACGAGCGGAGCCACGTCGGGAGCTCGCGGTAGCCGGCCGCGGTGGCCCGAACTGCTCGGCGCCCAGCGGCCGGCCGGCCGAGTCGACGGCCGCCGCGGTGTGGGTGTCCTCGTGGGTGTCGACGCCGCCGGTGATCTCGCGGGTTTGCTGTGCGATGGTGGACATCGCCGCCCTCTCCATGGAACCGGTCAGGGCGGCAGCCACCGGTCCGGCGGGCGGACAGGACAGTGATGGGGCCTCTGGCGAGGCTCTTATGAAGTCACGCAAGCCGGGCCGGTGGCTGCACACGAACGCCTCCCGGGCAGTGCCGACAGGTCCGGTTGAGGACCCAGGGGCAGTCAGAAGGTGGGTCGGACCCCGCCGGAAGACGTTCGTGAACATCCTCACTGTCAGAAGTCGATCACCTCGCGGTCCAGCGGGTACTCCGACCGGTGCACGCCGTCGTACGGCGAGGGTTGGATCGGCAGGACGCCGGTCGGTTGCCGGCCGAGATTGTCGTCCCAGAGCCGGGGCGCGACGTGTCCGGCGACCCGGAACTCCCGGAAGGTGAAGGGAGGGCTGTCGGTCGGGAAGAACTCGGCCGTCGTCAGCACCTGGAAGTGCAGGTGAGGGGTGGTGGAATTGCCGCTGTTGCCGATCAGCCCGAGCGTCTGGCCGGGTTCGACGCAGTCCCCCTCCCGAAGGTTCAGCGAACCGGGATGCAAGTGGCCGTAGAGGAGGTACCGGCCGGGTGCGACCTCCAGCGTGATGTGGTTGCCCACGGTGTCCGCGATCGGTGGGACGGGGGGTGACACGGGCGGCGGGTTGTCCGGGAGACCGTCCTGGACCTCCACCACCCGGCCGCCGGCCGATGCCACGACCGGCTGGCGGTAGCTCAGGTAGCTGGTGAGCTGCGTGGGGTCGCCCTCCCAGGTCTGTCCCTGCCCTCCGACCCGGTACCAGTCGATCGCGAAGCGCTGCGGCACGTAGAAGCGGCCGTTGATCGGCGCGAAACCGCGCCGGTGGTGGGTGTTGCCGCAGCACGACTCGCTGGCGTACCAGGTGCCCGGGAGGACCGGCGGGCGCAGGTCGAGCGGAGATGTGCGGGCGGTCGGGGTGGACTGCACCGTCTCCTCGAACGGCGACACGCCCGATGCGGTCAGGACAGCACCCACCAGGTGGTGTTCGAGCACGTCGGGCACGGGCTGCCCGTGGTCGAGGGCCAGATCGATCCAGATGATCCACTGCTGGGAACCCTGGATGACGGTCTCTGCCGGTGGCGGTGGCGGCGGCGTGTACGCGTCCGCCCCCGGCAGGGGGTCGCCCACCGGGTTGGCGGCGCCGCCCAGTGCCTGTCCGCTCAGCGAGCCGATGACCTGCTGGGTGTTCGCGTCCTGGACGTCCACCCGGTCGAGTCGCACCTGAGCGCTGCTGGGCAGAGCACTGGTGGTGAGCAGCTCGTACGAGAGGTGCACCTTGCCGTCAGTGGCATCGAACGGCGCGGGCTCGGTCAGCACCGCTGCGGTGAGCGGGGTGAACTGTGTGCCGGGCGGCAGTGCGGTCAGTGCGGCTCCGTGCCCGGGCACGATCGCGGTTGCCGCCACGATCGCTCCGAGCACGCCGCCGGCGAGCCCGCGGAGCAGTGCCCGGTGGCCGGTGGACTGGGGGGAGTTTGGGTGTGCCATGTGGCCCCCGTCGTTTGTCGAAGCCGGCAGCTCCGGGGGAGGAGCGCCGGTACGCCCCGGGGCGGAGACGCAGGCTCATACAACGTGCTGGCGGCCCGATCATGACGGATGTTCCCCGCGGGCCCACGCCGAATTGCACCCGTCCGGGCTCACCGCCACCGGTCGAGCCCCCCTGTCGGGCGGTCAACGTGGACGCGCTGGCCGTCACCGGGCGGCTGGTGATCATCGGGCTGCAGGGCGGGGTGCAGGGCGAGCTCAATAGCGGGGTGGTGACCTTCAGGATCAGCAGCAGGGCGACGGCTGCGCTCAGGCGACATCCGCGCCTGGGCAGCCGACTGGAACGACAACCCCCCGCCCGTGCGTCTGGACCAAGACCGCCGGTCAGATCCTCGAATCCCTCGCCGGCTACTGCCGGCGGGATCAAGGACGCAGGACAGCCCTTCGATTCTTCGGTGCCCGTGCGCCGGTCAGTCGGTCAGCCGGCCGTCGTCAGGAGCCAGCTGACCAGGCCGGCGGTGGTCCAGTTGGTGCCCGCCGTGCCGGCCGTTCCCGGCGCCGGCAGGTGCCGGGTGTTCGCGTTTCTCCCTCGAAGTTGATCATCTTCTACTCCGGACGCCCGGTCCCGGGCAGGCGGTTCCGGGCGGCCCGTCGCTGCATACGCCGACCGGGAGGGCGCCCCGGCCGGTGCATCGGCACGGCGGATCCCCTCCGGTGGCACGTGCGCCCCTGGTGCAGGCCCGGTCGCCGTACCGTGGCCCCGCCCGGGCACCGGAGGCAGGCCGGCCGGATCCCGGACTGCCCGCTGGCGTTGGCCATCCGTCACTTCGATGCCGCCTCCGGCCCCGGCGAGTGGTAAGCACGCCGCCGCCCGGAAGGGCTGGGGCCAGGCCGCCCGGACGATCGCTCACACCGACCCCGCCGGGTACTTCACGGCCCGACGCGGGGAAAACGACCTCGGTAGCGGCCCGCGCCGGTGGCCGCTCGCGGGAACCCGTCCGTCGTCCGTCGCCCGCCGCCCGTCGTCCCGGAACCGCGCCGCTGACCGCGGACACCGAGACGCCTGCCGCGACCAAGTGGCAACTCCAGGACGGGCGGTGGAGGGCGTCATCGCCCTGCCGCACGCGGCGGTGCCGACGGCCGCGGTCCCGCAAGTCGGCTCCGGCCGGTGTGCCCGGCGGCTCCTGGCACGGGTGTCGTGGTGGCCGGGCGGTGTAGGCCTTGCCTCCTTGTCGCAGGCGGAGACGGTCGGTACGCGGTGGTGGAGCCGTCAGGCTCGGCGCTACGGTAACGAGCTCGAAGGAAGCCTGGACGATGTGAGGAATGCCCTGAAGTGACGTACAGCCGCGAGAGCATCGACCTCCCGGAGGACAGGGGGTGCCTGCGCTGGGTGCTGGGCGTGCCGCTGGTGCTGATCCATGCGTTGAACGCGATCGTCGTGTTCTCGGCTGTCCGGTTCGGCCCGGCGGGCGACTGGGACGATCAGGGCTACGCCGGCCTCACCGTGGCTTGCGGGTGCGCGATCGCACTGAGCTTGTCGGGCCTGGCCGTCACGGCGATCCCGTCGGTGCGGCGCGCGATGGGCCCCTGGTGGTTCGCACCGCCGGCGATCCTCGGCGTGATCGCCTTCCTTCGGGCCTGGACCCTGTCCTAGGGTGCGCGCCGAGGCGTGAACACTCGTCGGGTTCTGCGCGCTCCGAGGGCTCAAGCGTGAGCTGACCCGCGAGGACGTCCTCACGGAGGCCGCCCGCCGTCATCGAGCCGGGGCGCAGGCGGTTCCCGCGTCGCCCTGTCAGAGGCGGGCGGTGCCACGGCCGGTGGCTCTCCACCGGGGCGTCCTGTTTCCGTCACCTCAGTCCCGGTCGGGGCCGGATCGTCCTCGGATCCGGCCTCGTCGGCCGCGGCGGCGATTACGTCCCGAACGCAGCGGCCGGTGGTCTTGGCGGGCTGCTTCTCGTCTGCGGCCTCGACGAGCTCGTTGACGAGTTGACGAGCTTGGTGGCGAGCACGTACGCGACCCGGAGGCCGGCCATCGCGGCCTCGGTGCCCAGCGCAATCAGCAGATGGGACTTGGCGGTCCCGGAGCCGCGGATGAGGCAGAGCGGCAGGCTCCTGTTGATCCACCCGCAGGTGGCGAGGGTGTGGACCATCGCGGGGTCGATGCTGGGGTTGGCGTCGAAGTCGAAGTTGTCCAGTTCTCTGGTGTTGCTTGGGTCAATGCAGGTATCTGCCCAGGTCGAGGCGTTGCCGATGCCGTCGGTGGCGATAGACCCCTGCAGACTCGGGCGTGTTCTGCCACTCGGTAGGGTGCGGTGCGATGCGGTAGCGCCAGGTTGTCGCGAAGACGGAAGGATGTGGCAGGTCGCCGTGACTGCATGGGACGAGATGTCCAAGTTGGCCAAGGATCTGCTGTTCATGTCGCTGGATCACGGGATGGACAATGCGGAGAGCAGCGAAGAGGGGTTCATTCCGTTCTCCATGCGGGGGAGGAGCGATGGCCGTGGAGAGCTGACTCGTTTCGTCGCTGAAGACCTGCCGGAGAGCGTGCAGGCAGGCCGGAAGGCGCTTGAGACCGTACCGGAGGGGACGGTGGCGGTCACCCTGGTCTGGGACGGCTATGCGACGTACGAAGGACGGCGGACCGAGGCGGTGTTCGTCGAGGCCCATGAGATCGGCCTGGCCAAGAGCGTTCTTCTCGCGCAACGCTACCTGCGGGTCGATGGCAAGGTTCAGACGCTGGGGAACCCCATCGTGCAAGGTGAGACCGATCCGCTCGTGCGGTTGGTCGGCGTCCAGGAGTGCTGAGCCTCGCGGACCCCGAGGCGCGAGAAATCAGGGCTGAATCCTCGGCATGGACGGTGTCGCCCTGACCGAGCGCCAGCCCTGGCCCTACCGGGGTGAGGTGGGCGACTACCTCCTCAAGGGCCGCCCGAGTGGGCCGTCGAGCACCCGGCCAGGAGCAGTGCCTCAAGCTGCGGGGCTGGGGCCGGCCGAACTCGCCGCCGGAGGTGACCAGTGAGCCCGGCCGGCCCGAACCGGCCGAACGAGGCCGCCCGCCTCACCTGGCAGCTGCTGAACGAGGGCTACCCCGAGTGGCAGGTCGCGAAGATGCTCGGCTGCGACGCCTCGCTCGTCTCGAAGTTCTTCACCAAGGGCAAGGGCGCCCGCGGCAGCACCCCGGTGGCCGGTGCCGCCATCGTTGTGAACGAGGGGGCGGTGAAGCTCGGCTGCTGGACTTCCACCGCGGTCAGCAGGGATGGTGGCGCAGTCACCGGCAGCTGGACTTCGCTCGCACTGTCGCGCATCACGTGCGGTGCGTCGTTGACCTCCGGCATGGACGATGCGGCGTACGACTCGATCAGCTGCGGCGTGTCCGGGCCGGCCTGCCCGGGGTGTCGTCACCGCGTACGGTCGTCCGAGCCGGCAGGTATTGGCCTGGCAAGGAGGCTCTTGTCCGGTAGCACGGCCGTGCTTGTGCGCGGTTGACTCGTGTTGCCGCCTTTTCACTGCGAGGCGGGAGCCGGTCCGGGCTGCTGTATGGCCGGGGGGTTCCGGGCTTACCGGGCTGACGTGGCCGCGGTGGCGGGAGTGCGCACATGCTGCGTGAGGAAGAGGGCTGCGCGGTCCAGGGCCCGGTCGGCCTCGTCGAGCACGCCGGCGAAGGACTGGAACACGTGCGGTACGTCGGCGGTGATGTCGAGGATCACGTCCACTCCGGCTGCGCGGGCGCGGGCGGCCATGCGGGTGGAGTCGTCCAGGAGTACTTCGTCGGTGCCCACCTGGAGGAGCATCGGCGGGAAGCCTGTCAGGTCGGCGAGGACGGCGGGGCTGAGCATGGGCTGGTGCGGGTCGGCTCCCGCCAGGTACATGGCCCCGGTGTGTCCCAGGCTCTCGCGGGTGAAGAACGGGTCGATGCCCGCCTTGGTGTCCATGCTCTCGCCCGTCCGGGTGGCGTCGAGGCCGGGGGAGAAGGCCACGATCGCGGCGGGCATCGGGAGACCGGCGTCGCGGGCGGCGAGGCAGGTGGTGACGCTGAGGCCGCCGCCGGCCGAGTCCCCCGCGAACACGATGGTCGAAGGGTCTTCGCCGCTGTCGAGGAGGGCGCGGTAGGCGCTCAGCGTGTCCTCGATCGCGGCCGGGAACGGGTGCTCGGGGGCGAGCCGGTAGTCCGGCGAGTACGCCGTGAACCCGGTCCTGGCCACGAGGTTCCCCGTGAGCGACAGCGCGGTCTCGGGGGAGCCGAACACCCAGCCGCCGCCGTGGAAGTACAGGATCGTCCCGGTGCGCGTCGCGGTGCGCGTCCCGGTGCCCGGCTCGGTGCCCGGCTCGACGTGCAGCGCCGGTCGGTCGCCGAGCGTCGTCTTGGTGATGCGGAGGCCGTCCGGGACGACCATCTGGGCCATCATCGCCTTGAATCCGGCTCGGATCGCCTCGACCGACCGGGGGCCGTCGGGCCGGGGCTGCCGCAGCATCGCGCTGACCTGCGTGCGCTGTTCCCTGCTCATGGTGTGTGCTCCTGCCGTAAGTAGCTTCTTCCGCACTATATGCCGCGGCATCTAACGTAGACTATATGCCATGGCATCTAAAGTGAGCGGTGAGACGGTCGACCTCCCGAGCTTCTTCGCCGACCTCGTCCGATGCGAGACGCGTCTGTACAACGCCCTCAATGACCGTCTTCGCGAGCGGCACGGGATCGTCACGTCACAATTCGAGTTCCTGCGCCACCTCCGCGACCACCCCGGGGCCCGGGTGGCGGATCTGGCGGCCGAGTTCGCCGTCGGCATCGGGGCCACCAGCAAGGGCGTCGACCGTCTGGAGCGGCAGGGATGGGTCGCCCGCGTGCCGAACCCGTCGGACCGCCGGTCGTCACTGCTGGAACTGACCGACGACGGCCTGCAGTTGGTCGACGTGGCAGAGGGGACCTTCACCGAGCGGTTGGCCGAGCTGATCGCAGATGTGCTGAAGGCGTCCCCCATGACGGCCGCTGCGCTGGCCCTCTCGGAGCTGCGTTCCGTCCTGGAACGCGACCGGATCGGCATGCCCACGGGCTGACGCGTCCTCGCATCCCCGAGGAGGAGGGCGGTAGGTGGGTTGACGTCCGTGCCATTGCGGTTGGGGCGAGCGGCCTGGTCGCGGGCTCGCGGGGCGGCTACGGCCGGGGCCGGGGCCGGGTGGACACCCCTCTGCTCGGTCTCGGCCAGCATCCCGCGCTCGGCCAGCCGCTAGAGCTTCAGGCGGACGTTGTCGACGTTATTGGGCGCGATCTCCGCCTGGGGCCCCGTGGTCCTTGACGGTGGTCTTGAACCCCTGGTCCGCCAGGGCTTCGCGGCGCCGGCTCGGTGGCGGTGAGCACCCTGGCCGGCAGTGCGGTGCCGACGGCAGTTTGTCGTGGACGGAGGCGGTCGGCACCACCACCGCGATCACCGGGCCCAGCGCGTCGACGGCCAGTCCCCGCCTGCGCCCCGGCACCTTCTTGTTCGCCTCCCGTCCGGCGGCGTTCAGCAGGCCGCCAGGGCCGCGCCCAGCGGCGTGTGCTCGTATGGGACGGCCCGGCCGGTGCGGGTGCGGGTGCGGGTGATCAGACCGGCATCGCGCAGCACCGCCAGATGGCTGCCGACGGTGCCTAGGCTCAGGCCGAGTTGGGCGACCAGCTGCGTCGTCGTTGCTGGCACGTCCAGCGCGCGCAGCACGTCCGCGCGGCGCGGGCCGACCAGTCGGCTCAGGGCCTCGCCGCCCGGTGTACGCGCCACTGGGCCGAGCAGGTCCGCGATGCCCCGGGCGGGATAGACCAGGGCGTAGGGCCATGGCGGCTCGACGTAGCTGATGAGAGTGCCGAACACCGTCGGCATCAGCAGCAGGCCCTTGCCGGCCAGCCGGTGTTGGTCCCATTCGGTACGCGAGCCCGTGCGCACCTCGATGGTCCCGGCCTGCCCCTCGGAGCGCCAGCTCACCCGGGGGTCGAGGTCGGACAGCGCTGCCGCCCAGCCGTACATCGCCAGGTGCCCGGCGCGGCGGACGAGGTCGCGCTCCAGTACCGACCGCAGCCGCGGCTAGACTCCTTCGCCGCGGCGTACGAAGAAGGCTGGGGGCTGGACCGCGCGACGGCCGCGGCCGAGGTCGACCCCGCCCGGATGTCCGGAGACCAACGGATGCACTGACCGGCTGCCGGTGCGCCGTCCTCGACGGCGCCATTCGGCGATGTCCTTATCGGATTTCTGCCTGTTCGAGCGGGTGGTGACGGCGACCCACCGTGAGCCGGTGGAACGGAGCCCAAAGTGGCGGGCTTGAGGTATTGGTCCGAGGTCCGGTTCCGGATGGGGGTCGTCGGCCGCTGCTCGACGGTCCACGCCGCCCGGCAGCGGACCCCGGATCGATTTCCGGGTCAGCCGGTGTGGGTGAACTCGTCGACCGGAACGGCGGGAGACAGGTAGCCGTTCACCCGTACCCGGACGTCGATGGTCTTGGGCTGGAGGGGATCCGGCACCGGCACCGTCGCCCTGATCTGGGTCGGCGAGACCCCCGTGACGGTTGCGGTGCGGCTGCCGAAGTACACGGTGGGTGTGGTGCCGAAACCCACGCCGTTGATGGTGACGGTGTTTCCGAGCTTCCCGCTGTCCGGGACGATGCCGGTGACCACCACGGGCTCCGGGCCGCCGTAGGCGAACTGCCCGAACGGCACGGCAGGGGAGGTGCCCAGGTCGTTGGTGACCCGGACATCGACGACACCGACCCCGTCGGGCGCGATCGCGGTGATCTGGGTGTCACTGACGACGTTGGGCGGCACGCACGGGACGGTACCGAAGTCGACCACGCTCTCCGAGTCGAAGCCGCTGCCGGTGATGGTGATCAGGGTGCCCGGGGCACCGACGTGGGGGCTGATGCTGTCCACCACCGGCGCGGGAGCCGGTACGGGGGAATTCAGCAGCTTCAGGTAGGTCGGGTTGGAGTGCTGGAAGGCGACCTGGGCCAGGAAGTCCTGGGTCGTGCTCTTGAGCACCTTGGGGTCGTAGGCCTTGTAGTCCGCGTTCAGCGGGGAGGAGGTGGTGGCCGGCTGGATGTACGCGTTGGTCCCGCTGAGGCCCTTGATCACCGTGAGGAGATCCTTGACGGCCGGGGGCGCGACCGGACCGGGGGAGGGGTACCACTGTTTGGCGGTGTCGAGACTGGCCCAGGCCAGCGGCACGAGGTCGTACTTGTTGACGTAGCCCTGGTACAGGGCCCACTTCACGGAGTTGAAGCGGTCGGCGAAGTCCTTCAGACCGGCGGTGGGGGCGGCGAAGGTGCTCACGGCGAACTGCGGCGAGTCGTTCCAGGTCTGGGCCTGCAGGTACAGCGCGAGCATGGTCGCGATGCAGCCGCCCAGGCTGTGACCGACCACGTAGACCGTCGCCCCCGGGGCGGGCTTGAGCAGGGAGGTGAGCGCCTCCACGAGGCCGGCACCGGCCGCCGAGGACTCGTCGGTCATGGCGACGACCTGGGTGAACGCCGTCATGGCCCCCTTCGAGACGGAGACCGGCGACGGCCCGCCGACCGTGAACGGGACCACCGTGCCGACGTCGAGGTCCTCGATCGTGTCGATCGCGTTGCCGACCGTCCCGCGGACGACCACGGCGAACTGGCTCGACGGACCCTTCGCGATGTACGCCATGTTGGCGTTGTCCGGGCTCAGCCCGAGCCAGGCCAGGTCCCAGTTGCCCTGCGTCGCCAGGGTCTTGTCGGAGAGCTGCTGGATGATGCCGTTGGAGATGCGCTGCTTCTGCACCGCCAGGGTCTCCCCGGACGGACGCGGGGCCGCCCCGGTCGCCGCGATCGCGGCCAGGGTCATGGTCACACCGGGCGGCAGCGCGCTCAGGTCTTCCGTCATGATCACTCCTCGGGTGTTCTGCTCGGTCGTCGAACGTGCCAGATAGGTCGTGTCCAATGTATTTTCTGGTGTGAATACCTGAGTGCATATCGGCTCCGCGGCTTCCCGGTGTCGGCCGGCAGCCGGTCGGACTCGGGGCCGGTCTCCACGGCTGACCCGACCGGACACGAAGGCGCCGGCCCCCGGCGTCGCGGCCGGTGTCCTCGCGCTCGACGACAAGGACGTCGAGGCCATCGGCGACGAGCTGGGCCTGGTCCTGCCTCCGAGCGCCCGGATCGAGGCGTGGCGCGGCGGCGACCTGGCGGTCCGGCGACGAGATGGCGCCTTGATCGCTCCTCGGCGCCGGTAGGAGGGCCCACTGGTCGCTACCGGTCCTCCGGGACGCCTACCCGTGCTTCTTCCGATGGTGGACCTGGAGGTACGACCAACTGGACGCGACCGGACAGGCCGAGGTGGGCACGCAGATCCGCGCCCCGGACCGCAGACGCGGACGAGGCCCGGCACCCGAATGGGCACCGGACCTCGTCCGACAGCGGAGCGCCAGGCCCGGGTTGCACGGACTCTCCCTACTGAAAGTAGGGCGTGCTCTGGTAGCACCGCTGACGCCTGACGAGGAATCATCTCCCTCGCGACGAGAAGAATACCAGCAGGTCAGCGGCCCACCACCGAGGTCAGGCCATCTGGCCCGCCGCGCCCGACCGCTACGCCCCGGTACCGCCGGCCGAGCTCCCGCGCACCCCTGGGCCGGGTTCCGCGCCCGGCGGACCGCTCGGTCGCTGGCGGCTGAGATAGGTGAGGACCGCGAGGACGCGGCGGTGGCCGCTGTCGGCCGGTGAGAGGCCGAGCTTGGCGAAGATGTTGCCGATGTGCTTGTGGACGGCGTTCTCGGTGATGACGAGCCGGGCCGCGATCGTGGCGTTGTCCTTTCCCTCGGCCATCAACGCCATGACCTCGCGTTCGCGTGGCGTGAGAGCGGTGATCGGGTCGTGGGCGGGACGGGTGAGGAGCTGCCCGATCACCTCGGGGTCCATGACGGTGGCGCCGGCGGCGACCCGCCGCAGCGCGTCGACGAACTCGCTCACCCGGCTCACCCGGTCCTTGAGGAGGTAGCCGACGCCGCCGCGCCCGTCGGAAACCAGTTCGCCGGCGTACTGCTGCTCGACGTACTGGGAGAGGACGAGCACGGGCAGGCCGGGGTGCCGGCGGCGGGCGAGGATGGCGGCGTGGATGCCCTCGTCGCGGAAGGTCGGCGGCAGCCGCACGTCGACGATGGTGATGTCCGGCCGGTGTTCGGCGGCGGCGAAGCCCGGGGCGTCCTGGGTGATCGCGGCGACGTGAAAGCCCTTGGCGGTCAGCAGGAGCTCCAGCCCGCTGGACAGCAGGACGTTGTCCTCGGCGATCACGACCCGCATGCCAGGCTCACAGCGATCGTGGTCGGGCCGCCGACCGGGCTGTGGACGCGGACGATGCCGTCGAGCGCGAGGACACGGTGGCGGATTCCGGCGATGCCGGTACCCCGCGTCTCGTCGGCGCCGCCGACCCCGTCGTCGCCGACCTCGATCGACAGCCGGTCACCGGCGCGTGCGACGCGGGCGGTGGCCCGGGTGGCCCGGCTGTGCTTGGCGGCGTTGGTGAGCGCCTCGGCGATCGTGAAGTACGCCACGGCCTCGACCGCGGCGGGGACCGTGCCGATGCCGCCGACGTCGAGGGTGGTGTCGATCGCCGACCGGGCCCCCAGAGCGGCCAGCGCTCCGGCGAGGCCGCGATCGGCGAGGATCGGCGGGTAGATCGTCCGGATCACCGCACGAAGCTCCGCCATGGCCTCCTCGGTCCCCGCATGCGCCTCCTCCAGGAGCCCGGCCACCGCCCCGGGGCCCTCGCCCAGCAACTCACGGGCCACGCCCAGCCGCATCGCGACGGCCACCAGCCGGGCCTGGGTGCCGTCGTGCAGGTCACGTTCGATCCGGCGCAGTTCCGCGCCGTGGGCGTTCATCGCGCCGGCCCGCGTCTCGGTCAGCGTCTCCACCCGCTGCGCCAGCCTCTCGGCGGCCGAGGGGGACAACAGCGCCACGCAGATCCGGGCGTGCAGGCGCGCCAGCGGTGGAACCAGCCAGTAGGTCAGGGCCGCGAAGACGACGAACTGCGCGGTCCCCAGGGTCAGCGCCGTGCCCCACCCGGACAGCGGGACACCGGCGGCGAAGCCGCCCGCGCGGGTGCCGGCGGGCAACGCCCACCGCAACGGCACCGTCACGGCCGTGGCCGCCGCGTTGCCTGCGCACAGCACCACGACGAGCCCGAACGCCAGACCGGTCTCGACCAGCTCGCCGCCGTCGGCCGCGATCTCGCTCATCCGAGTTTCCAGCTGCCCAGGGAAGGGCGTGCAGCTCGCTGGGCGTGTCGGTGAGCTACAGCGAGTCAGGTGCCGGTGGGGGCCAGGTCGTCGCGGGTCTCCAGGTAGGCGCAGAGTTCCGTCCAGGTGGAGACCGTCCGGCCGTTGGGGGACGGGGGCGGTGGCGTGTGGGCGTGCTCGCCGACCAGGATCAGCCCGGCGTGCTCGCGTGCGGGGATGCCGTCGTCCGCGATGATCACCTCGGTCCGCTTCCAGCGCGGGTGGTAGCGCCGCTCGGGAATCTCCGCCAGGTGGGCCGCGTCCGGCAGGCCAGGCCCGGGATGGTCGAGGAACCGGACGACCGGGCCCGTCGAGCAGCCCACGTCCGCAATGCCGACCACCCGGATCAGGTACGGTTGCCCGCTCCTCGCCCGGTACGCGTACACCCGGCCGGGGACGGCCCGCGACGACTTCGGGCGGCGGACACGGACCGGGCGTGGTTCGGGTTGTGGGCTCTCCAGGCGGGCTCGGAGCCGTTGCAGGACGGCAGCACGTCGACGTACCTCCGCGACCCCGGCTTCCTGCCAGCGTTCCAGGTCGCCGCCCGCGTCCAGCACGGCGAGGGCTTCCTGACGGGCGGACTCGCTCAGCCGACCGAGCCTGAACTGGGTGTCCGCCAGTGCCAGCCGTACCACGACCCACTCGTCCGGGGCGGAGAGTTCCTCGGCGAAGGCATTCAGCACCCGTGCCCGGGCTTCCTCCGCATCCGCCCCCGCTTCCAGAGCTTCGCGGTACGCATCACGGACATCGCACGCGGTGTCGTCCGAGTACAGCCCGGTTCCGTACGTTCCCACGCTCTCCTGCCTTTCCGTCCGCTCACCGTCGGCCTCAGCCGAAACCGCTTGGAACCCGGCCTATGGGCGATGACCTGCACGAATTCTCGCACCCCGCCATCCTGAACCACCGCCCAGCCCGCCACAGGCATGGCCCTCGCCACACCCCATCAGCCCCATGGGCGCGAACCGTCCTGTGAATCGACTCCTGCAAACGGCCAGGGCGCGAGTTTCCGTGAAAGCCGCCCGGAGATGCTGACGGTTGGCGATCATGTCGGGCGCCTGTTGCTGATCGTCTGACCGTCCTGTTCCCCCAGTTCGCGCTTTTGCACGTCGAGTTGGTCAGATCCGCTGGCCGGTCGGTTCGTGTTCACGCCCGGGGCCGGTCCGCCGGCGCGAGTTGCCCGGACTGCGGGGCCTGGTCCGAGCGGGTCCACAGCGGTTATGAGCGGCGGATCACCGACACCGCGGTCTCCGGCCAGGAGCTGGCGCTGCACCTGCGGGTCCGCCGGTTCTTCTGTGACGGCGTCGAGTGCGGGAAACGGACGTTCGCCGAGCGGATCACCGGCCTGACCTTCCGGTACGGGCGGTGCACGGTACCCCTGCGGAAGGTCCGCGAAGCCGTCGCCCTCGCACTGGGCGGCCGGGCCGGCGCCCGGCTGACCGAGCACCTGGCGACCGCGATCGGCCGAGACGCCCTGATACGGCTGATCCGCGCGCTGCCGGACCCGCCGACCGGCCGGGTGCGCGTGCTCGGCGTCGACGACTTCGCCCTGCGCAAGGGCCACCGCTACGGCACGGTCCTGATCGACTTCGAGGGCCGCCGCCCCGTCGGCGTCCTGCCCGAGCGGTCCGCCGACACCTTGGCCGACTGGCTCACCGGCCACCCGGCGTCGAGGTCATCTGCCGTGACCGGGCCAGCTACTACGCCGACGGCGCGAACCGCGGCGCCGGCACGGCGACGCAGGTCGCGGACAGGTTCCACCTCTGGATGAACCTCGGCGATGCCACCGAGCGACTGGTCGCCCGCCTGCGCTCGCAGTGGGTCCCGCCCGCCCCGGAGAAGGAAAGGACGGTACTGCCCGAAGGACGGCGGGCCCAGCGCACCCGCGAGCGTCACGCCGCCGTCCATGCCCTGACGGCCAAGGGCATGGGCCACAGCCAGATCGTCGCCGAGCTGGGCCTGGACCCGAAAGCGGTTAGCAAGTTCATGCGCGCGGCCACGGCGGATGAGTTGGTTGGAGCAGGGCCCACCGGCGGCCGGCAGACCAGCCTGGACGGCCACGCCGCCTACCTGACCGCCCGATTCAACGAGGGCTGCCACAGCGCACTGCGGCTCCACCGCGAACTCGCCGAGCGAGGTCTGACCGTCAGTGAGCGCACCGCGCGCCGCTTCGTGAACCGGTTGCGCGACAACGCCAAGCCGGCCGCCCGGCCGCCGGTCCCCAAGGTTCGCGAGGTGACCAGAATGATCCTCACCCGCCCTGACAACCGCCCCGAGGCCCAACGAGTACTGCTGAAGGAGCTCCTGCACCGCTGCGTGGAGACGAAGCCTGCGGACTCATCGCGCGGTTCGCCTCGATCCTCGTCCACCGCCGAGGCCAGGAGGACCTCGAGCAGTGGACCGCGGACGCCGAAGCCAGCCGGCTGTCAGAACTGCGCGGGTTCGCCACCGGCCTGCGCAAGGACTGGGACGCCGTTATGGCCGGCCTCACGCTCCGCTGGAACTCCGGTCCGGGTGAGGGGCACGTCAACCGCATCGTTCTGTGGAATCAGCTCTGTCAAGCAGCGGTCGTCATCCGGTGGCTGTCATGGTCTGCTGAGTGGCCGCTACTCGGGCAGCGGCCTCTTCAACCTGACGTCGGCCAGATTCGCCTCGGCTCCAGATGAACGCGCGCCAACGACGTGGCGCGTCGCCGCTCCAGTTCCGGAACTCCTCGACCGCGACGTTGTCGGACAGCCGCCATCGGATGGTGCTGCCTGATGCTTCGGGGATGTCGGTGAGGCCGTCGAGTTGCTCGGCGAGTGCGAAGCTGTCGACGTCGGCGGCGGTGCGGTCCCAGGTCGAGACTGTGTCGGTGAGAGCGTGGGATTCGATGAGAGCCGGGATGGACGGGGCGATTTCGAGGAACGTGCCACCTCCATCGTCCACTCCGACTCGTCCGTCCGTGTGCACCAGGTAGCGCATTGGGGAGGACACACGTTCCCCGAACCAATCGAAGTGCCAGCCGTCGGCGGCGCTGGTCCACATGCTCTGGCCCAGGTCGTAGTGCCAGTCGCGAAGCACCTCGCGGCGTTCGCCCTCGACGGTGTAGCTGCTTCGCACTTGGTAACGGAGTCCGCCGTACTTCTGCTCGAATCCCTCCCGGCGGATCACGAGCATCATGGGCGTGGGAATCAACTGGCCGTAGCAGTCCCGGATCCGCAGGAACTCGGTGGAGAGCCGAGGTTCCTGCGGATCATCGCGCCGGCCGGTTCGTTCAAGCAGACTCTTTGCACGAGAGGAAAGACCGGTGAGGTCGTCCAGGATGTGCATCCTGCACTTCTTTTCCCAAGACAGGGGCATGGATTCGCAGGACCGCACGATACCCGGTCGAGGCGGTTCGGTGCAGTTCGAACCCCAGTGGCCGTGACCGTCGTGGGTTCAGCATTGACCTCCCGGACCGCACTCTCGGGGACGGGCGGTCACGTTGACGACCGGCAGTAGTGTCGCGGTAGCTGGGACGCCGATCTGACGTGGCGTGGGCCCTGCTGGCGTGGGGATAGCAGTGAGCCGTTCCAGTAGCTGGTCCAGAGCGGCCTGGCCGTCGTCGACGGCGGCGCGTTCGTCGTCGGTGAGCGGGATGGCCGCGAGCATCTTCTGCAGGTTCTCCTTCGCCGCCAGCAGCTGGCCCTTGCTGGAGCTCTTCGGCGTATAGAAGTCGCAGCGCGCGCAGGCCATCCGGTGTTGGCACTGCTCGAAGAAGGTGTGGCCACCCAGCCGACGACGGGCATGACCAGGGCGATGGCGAGCGACGACGGCCGGGAGGCCAGGAAGAGGCTGCCGAGGAAGGCGAGAAGGCGACGGAGACGGCGACGGCGCTCAGCGCGGGCGAGGCGCGCCAGGCCATGCACGGTGAGAGCCGATCGACCAGCAGGGCCGGCACGGACGAACATCGGCGACGGCGGTGGCGCCCGGGCGGGAGTCGTCATGGGTTGGTTGGAACGGGCCCGGGCCCGTTCCAACCGGCCTCTGCCCTGCCCTGATCCCCAACTCACCGGGCGCCACCCATCCCACCGGTGCAGGTCAGCGGCCCGCACCGGTGGTGAGGCCGGATCAGGAGCGGCGCTGCCAGGAACGGGTGCGCTTCGCCTCGGCAGCCGCGGCTTCGCCCGCGCCCGCGCGGCAACGGCGCCGGTAGTACGCGTACGTCAGGGCCACCACCATCGGCGCCCACAGCACGAAGAGTCCGCTGACCAGCATCGCGAGCGCCCGCCACCAGCCGTTGGTGTAGTCGACGTCGTGGAACCCCGCGATACCGAAGGCGCTGAGCACCCAGTCGGCGAGGAGCAGTACGAGGCCGACCCCGGCCAGCGCTGCCGGCACGAGCACCACGCTCGGCCTGATGCGTCGGCCGCCGATCACCGGGACCCAGCCGGGCACGACCTCGCCCCACCACCGGACCAGGCCGAAGCAGAGCAGGGCGAAGGCCTCGGACAGCAGGCTGAGGGTCACGACGTAGGGCACCGTCATCCAGAGCGGCGCGGACGACCGGGGCAATATCATCCCCATCTGGAAGCCGAAGCCGAAGGGCAGCCGCCAAAGGCAGACCGGCAGGCCGAGCAGCGGGATGGCACGGGCGACCTTCTCGGCCCAGCGCGGCACCGGCCGCTCCGTCGTGAACGCCGGCACAGGGCTTGTCGTGGTGATCTTCATGGACCCAGCCTCTGCGCCCGTCCGCCGGTCTGGATCACGCGCGGGCAGGAACCGCTCCTCCGCGCGGGGGAGTCCGGGGCCCGACGGCTTAGGTCCGCCGTCCTAGGGCCTGTGTGGTGTTGTGATCAATATTGCGGTCTCGTGCCCGCCCGGAGGTGGAATCCGGTGCGTGACGCGTAGGCAACTCACCGACAGCCAGTGGGAGTTCATCGAGGCGTCTGACGGGCGATCACGAATCGCTCCCACGCGGCTTCCGCCTCCTGCAGCTCGGCCTGCAGGACCTCGGTAGAACTGCGCCTTCGCCGCATGGCAGCGCCGCGAGACGCGGTTCAGGTCCACTTCACTCATAGGGCTCCCCCAGGTGCAGGTTCTGCCGTCACGCGTGACGGCCGTTGACTTTGCGCCGCGCAGACGGCCAGGGCAGAGCGATCTCCTCAGTGGGCGCGCCCCTGGCCGTCCGGCGGGCCGCGATTTGGTCAGCTGGCCAGGATCACGGAGGCGACTGTCCGCCATCCCGCGGCGGTTCGGGCGGCCAGGTAGAGCACACGCAGGCGCTGGAATTCCCGCCCCTGGCTGTCCTGGCGTGCCCAGGTCACCTCGATTTGCGCGGCCCGCTCGTTGAGGGCGCGTACCACCGGGTCGAGGGCCCTGCTGCCCCCGTAGTCGGCGTCGCGCAGTGCGCGCAGCTCGTGTGCGAGTCCCTGGGAGAGTGCCTCGGCGGAGGTGAGAGCGGTGTGGGCCGTGCCTGTGGTCATGCTGATTGGCACCGAGAAGTAGTCAAGGAGCGGCGCGGGATCGGTGCTCCCGTTTGCCGCGAGTCCGATGAACGTCTCGACGTAGCTGTCGAACCATGCCTGTGCTTCGTTCGCGACGGCCGCCAGATCGGTCTGCGTCATGATTTCGTGACCTTTCTTGCAGAGATGCCAGGTGTCGGCTTCGTGGAGGGGAGTGCGCTATGCCGTCGTGTCACCGGTTCGCGAACGCGTTGGTGCCGGTCAGCTGGGCGGACAGGGTCCACAGGCGTGCGGCCTGTTCGGGGTCGACCGCGTAGGGCCTGACTCCGGGTGCGTCGTTCTGGGAGAGCGGGGCGACGTCGCAGTCGTCGAGGTAGACGCCGCCCTGGTGGTCCAGCTGCGGGGAGGCGGCCGCCCAGACCTGGGTGGCGGCACCCTGGTCCGGGGTCTTGAAACTGGGGGCGGTGTTGCCCTGGTCGTCGATCCAGCCGAAGGCGATCATCTCCTCACGGGTCATGTGCCGCTGGAGCGGGGTCATGACGGCGCCGGGGGCGACGGCGAAGGCCCGCACCTGGTGGTCGCGGCCGAGCGTGTCGAGGTGGACGGCGAACAGCGCGATCGCGGTTTTGGACTGTCCGTAGGCGACGGCCTTGTCATAGTCGTCTGCGAACATGACGTCGTCCCAGCGGATCGGCGAGTAGCGGTGTCCGGCAGAGCTGAGCGCGACCACGCGTGCGCCGCCGTCGGCTGCCAGGGCGGGCCACAGCCCGTTCGTGAGTGTGTAGTGGCCCAGGTGGTTGGTGGCGAACTGCGCCTCCCAGCCGGGTCCGAGGCGGGTCTCGGGCAGGGCCATCACGCCGGCGTTGTTGATGAGGATGTCGATGCTGCGGCCGGTTGCCAGGAACTCGTCCGCGAAGGTGTGCACGCTGGCCTGGTCGCCGAGGTCGAGATGGCGCACCTCGACCCCGTCCACTGCGCTGAGGGCTTTCGCGGCCGCTTCCGGGCGGCGGACGGCTGCGACGACGCTCGCGCCGGCGGCGCGCAGGGCGCGTGTGGTCTCCAGCCCAAGTCCGGAACTACCGCCGGTCACGACTGCGAGCTTTCCGGTGAGGTCGAGGCCGGCCAGGACGTCGGCCGTGGTGCTGCGGGCCCCGAAGCCGGAGCCGATGGGCTGCTGAGCTGTCATGATCGCCGTTCCTTGCGCTGGGGCGTCACGGTCGACGCCATAACTGGGGAGTTCCCCGGTTAGCTATTACGGTAAGCGGAGAACTCCCCGGTTGTCCAGCTAGACTGGTCACGACGAAGGGAACAGCCTTGACCACCAAGCCGAGCGTGTTGCGCGCCGACGCCCGCCGCAACCGGGAACGCATCCTCGAAGCGGCCGTGCGCGCCTTCTCCGAGAAAGGCCCGGACGTCGCGATCGACACCATCGCCAAAGCCGCGGGCGTCGGCTCGGCCACGCTCTACCGCCACTTCCCCACCCGCGAGGCACTCATCGAGGCGGCCTACCGCAACGAGCTCGCCCGCGTCTGCGACAGCGCCGCACAACGGCTGGCCGACCACGCGCCGGACGAGGCGCTGCGACTGTGGATGGACGACTTCATCGATTACCTGGCGGCCAAGCAGGGCATGGCGGACGCACTGCGGGCCGCGGTCGCCGCCGGCGCCGTCCCCTTCGCCGAAACCCTCGACAAGCTCGCCACCGCGATCGGCACCCTGCTGCGCGCCGGCGCCGACGCCGGTCTCCTGCGCCGGGACATCGACCCCTTTGATGTCGGCTTCAGCCTGGCCGGCATCGGGCTGATCACCAGCGCTCCCGACCAGCGCGAACGGGCCGGCCGCCTCATCGACCTGCTCCTCGACGGCCTCCGGTACGGTGCGAACGGCCCAGCATCCCGCTGGTGACCCATGTCGGCCGCGGTCCCGGCCCGTTTGGATGTAGGGAAACGATCGTTTGACGTCAGGCCGTCGGCGCGTCCAATGAACCCGGACATTCCGGGGCATCGAGGCGGCGCCGATCCAATCGGATCCGATGGTGGTGATTGCTGACAGGGTTTGACGACAGATAGGGTCCGATCCTCCGTACGGAAGGGGCCCCTCGGTGGCGAACCTGGTCTTCAAACGGGTCTCGACCGACCAACAGTCGACCGCCCGGCAGAACCTCGTCCTGGATGAGGCCGGGATCGAGGACCCGGTCGTCTTCGAGGAGGCCCCGGGCATCTCCAGTCGCCTCCACCCCCTCCAGCGGCCGAAGTTCGGCGAGCTGCTGACATAGGCGCGGCCGGGCGACACCGTCCACATCTCCGAGATGTTCCGCCTCGTGCGCGGCACCGGGCACATCCTCGACGTGCTCGACGTCCTCCACCAGGGCCGCCTCGCCCTGCGCATCCACGACGGGGCGTTCTCCGCGATGGACCTCACCGCCCGCCACCCGCGCACCGGCGAACTGCTGTCCACGGTGAAGTTCATGGTGCAGACCCTCGCCGCCGCCGGCGAACTCCAGCGCGACCTCCAGCGCGAGCTCACCTACGACGGGCTGCGGGCGGCCGAGGCCAAGGGCAGCAAGGGCGGCCGGCGTCCCGCCGTCCCGGCCGAGGCGACCAGCACCGTCCGCACGGCGTACTTGGAGGGCCGCTCCATCGCCGCCCTCGCCCGCGACCACGGTGTCAGCCGCGGCGCCATCCGTACGGCCGTCGTCGACCTTCTCCCCGATCATGCCGCCATTGAGGAGGACTCCCCGGCGCCGGAGCTGCTGGTCACCCTCGACATGCCGGGCAAGGTTGCCGACTTCCTCCGCACCGCCGAGCTGGACGACACCGAGCGTGCGGCGCTCGACCAGGGGGTCATCGTGCGGCGCGGCCAGGGCTACACCCTGCGCGTCACCGCCGTCCCCGCCGTGCACCACCGACTCCTCGCCCGCTGCCAACTGCTCGACGGCGGCCCGGGCGCTCCGGCGTCCCGGCCCAGCGCAAGGCCCGCCGCGAGTACGAGAACCGCGGCAGCATCCTCTCGCCGACCGGACCATGATCGTTCTCACCGCCAACCACGGTTCCATTGATCCCCGAGGCCGGTACCGACGCCATCGGGCGCTCGCGCGGCGGGCTGACCACGAAGATGCACCTCGCCGCGGATGGCCGCTGCCGCCCGTTGTGCTTCCACCTCACACCTGGCCAAGCCGGCGACGCGCCTGCTTTCGAGCACGTCATGGCCACCCTGCGCGTGCCCAGGGCGATCGGCTTGCCGCGCACCCGGCCCGTCGGGGTCCTGGCCGATCGGGCCTGCTCGTCCCTGCTTCCCGCCCCTGAGGGCCCGGGTGGATGCTCACCCGGGCCCGCGGCGGTGCTCGGCTCTGCTCTCCGGAGGTGCCGGCGTCTCTGGAGCCGTCTGGCGGGCAGGGAGCTGCCCGGTGCGTGTGTCAGCCGATGAAGATGCCGGTGAGGTCGATGATCACGTGGGTGCGGCCGTCGTTGTTGTAGGCCTTGATGTGTCCCTCGTCGGTCCTGGTGGTGACGGAGTTGGCCACGGTCTGGCTGGCGGTGAAGTTGAGGCTGGAGGTGTTCGGCCTGGCCGCGGCGGCGGGGTAGACCGTGAGGTGGCCGTCGGTGGTGGGCTCGGTGATGGTCACGTTGAGGGTCGCGCCCATGTGGAATTCCTGTACCGCCGGCAGGGTGCGGGTTTCGCCCGGTTCGAAGGGTGTCGACTTCCACCGCGAGTCGTACTGCCGGGACGGGGTGGTGAGTGCGCTGAACCGTCCGGTGCCGGAGGGGCCGTAGTAGCCGACGAGGTCGACGACGACGTCCACCGACCCGACGTGGTTGTAGATGTCGATCTTCCCGTCGGTGCCTACCGGGACGACGACCTGGTTCGGAACGGTCTGTCCCGGGGTGAAGTTGACGTTCGAACCGACCGGCGGCCGCTGCGTGCCGGTCGGGTAGACCGTCAGGTAGCTGTCCCTGGTTCCTGCGGTGGCGGTGACGTTGAGGATCACCGCGCGGGCGTCGGCCGTGCCGAGTTCGGGCCTGGCGACCTGGACCGAGCGGACGCCGTCCCCGCCGAGGCGGCCGCCGTCGTCACGGCTGTCGACCAGCCGTGACGGCGTGAGCGGGGCGTACTTGTCGGTCGCGTCCGGCCGGTAGTAGCCGACCACGTCCAGGACGACGTCGGTGGTGCCGGCGTGGTTGTAGACGGTGATCGCTGGTGTGGTGCCCGATTTGACCGCGACGGTGACCAGGTTGGACACCGTCTGGCCGGCCTTGAAGTTGAGGCTGGAGGAGTACGGGACGTTGCCGAAGTCGAAGGCGGAGAGGGACAGGTAGCTGTCGGCGGTGGGGTTGGTGGCGGTCACATTGACCACCACCGCCGTCGTGTCGGCGGGCACGACGGGGTGCATGGTCGGCGGCATGTGCGAGTCGAATGCCGACAGCGCGGTTATGTAGTGCTCGTCGGGGTTGAGCGGTCGCTGCTGGCCGTTCGGGACGTACCGGGCATCGCGGGTGTCCAGCACCCGGGTCGGGCTCATCCCGACGAAGCCGCCCGGAAGGGTGAAGGGGGACCAGTCGTCGGCGGAGGCCGGGGCGGTGATGACGGCGGGCCCGGCCAGGGCCAGTGCCGCGAGCACGGCGAGGGTCGCGGGTCTTGCATGCATGTAGGTCCTCCTGAACGGTCACCTCCGGTCTCGGCCAGGAGGTCTGAGCTTGGCTAGACCGACGGGCGCGGCAAAGGTTGTACACCGGAGGACTACTTCTTCGGCCACAGGCGCTGCGACCAGGCAACCGCAGACCGCCGGGTCCCGGACGGCCGGTGACCGGCACCCGGCACACCCCGAGGGCCCCGGCGACACGGTCGACGGCCAGAGCGGGGTCCTGGGCGCTGTCCGGCGGTGAAGAAGCAGTCGGCGTTGACCTGGGACGGAGCGTCATGGCTCCAAGCCGTCGCAACGCGCACCTTCTCCGCGCCACCGCCGACACCCACGATGCCACCGCCCAACCCACCGAGGCGCTCACATGAACGAGCAGCACCAAGACGAACGCGCCCGCATCCGGGAAGCCATCGACCGGATCCTGAGCGACCGGGCCACTGTCTCCGACGGCAGCCTCGCCGTCGTCGCCCTGGCCGCCGAAGCCGGCGTCCACCGCGGACGCGGGGAGAAGCACGACCGTACTGCTCGGCTACGGCTGACACCCCGCGCAGGCGGGGGTCAGCCGTGCCCTTGCCAGGCGGGGGTCAGCCGGAGGAGATGGCGGCCGCGTTCACCGGGAGCCCTGGGATCTCGGGGCTCCCGCGTGAGCGGTGTGCGCGGCGTCAGCGTGCGAACTTTTCGATGGCCTCCGGGGTGACGGGGGTGAAGAAGTTGACGAGGTTGCCGTCGGGGTCGCGGAACAACAGCGACCGGTTACCCCAGGGCATCGTGGTGGGCTCGTTGACGAAGTCGGTGACGAAGCCGGTCAGGTTCTGGTGAACGCGGTCCACGTCGTCGACGAGGAACTCGGTGATCACGCTGTGGTTGTCCGCCGCGCGGGCGGAGCCCGGGGCGAACAGCGGGACGGTGCGGGTGCTGGCGATCGCGAGGGTTGCGCACGCGGTCTTGAGTTCGGCGAAGTCCTCGGTGGCCCGTATCGCCTGCATCCCTGTAACTCGCTCGTAGAACTCGACGAGGCGTGCGACGTCGCTGGTGATGATGCGGATCGAGACGAAGTTCATGGAATCTCCTTGGCCGTGCTGGAGGCGTGCACGTCGCAGGCTAGGCGAAATAGTGGACAGAATCGGTCCTGTATTCGCGTAGGATGCGAATATGCCACGACCCACCGGCCGCGTCCTGACACTCCTGGAGCTGCTGCAGTCGGGCGGCACCCGGACGGTGGCCGAGCTTGCCAACCGTCTCGGCGTCGAAGGGCGCACCGTGCGGCGGTATGTGGACCAGCTGATCGACCTGGACGTGCCCGTGGAGTCGGTGCGCGGCCGCTACGGCGGGTACCGGCTGGCTCCCGGGTACCGCTTGCCTCCACTCATGCTCAGCGACGACGAGGCGCTGGCCGTGCTGCTCGGCCTGGTCGCCGGCCGCAGGGCAGGGCTGACGACGACGGAGCGCACGGCAAACGAGACGGCGTCAGCGAAGATCCGGCGGGTGCTGCCCAAGCACATCGCCCGCCGGCTCGACACACTCCTGGAAGCTCTCGCCTTCACGGATCAGCCCGGCGAGTTGGACCACCCGGACGCCGGGCTCCTGCTCACCATCGCCGATGCGGTGCGCCACCGCCGACCGGTCTCGATCCGCTACACCGACCGCGACGGACGGCGCAGCGAACGCACACTGCACGCATACGGGATCGTCGCCCATGCGGGCCGGTGGTACGTGACGGGCAAGGACGCCCAGGTCGGCGAGGGCCGAACCTTCCGGCTCGATCGCATCGCAGCCGCGAGGGCCCTGCCCGGCTCATTCGAAGCGCCCGTGGGTCCCGGTCCGGCACAGCGCGTGTTGTCAGGATTCGCCACGGCCGAGTACCGGCATGAGGTGACTTTGCGGATCCACGGGACAGTCGAGCAGATCCGCGCGCACCTTCCCGCCAGCGTCGCGAGCCTGGAGGAGCACGAGCCAGCGGCCGGCCAGGACCCGGCGGCCGAGCACTGGCTGCGCGTCGAGCTGCGGGCGCAGCGGCTCGACTGGTTGCCTCCGGTACTCGCCTCACTCGACCGGCCGTTCGTCATCGAGCGCCCCGATGAACTACGCGACCTCGTCATCGCGCTCGCCGATCGCCTCACGTCCTACGCCCGCCAAGCCTGACAGCGAGGAACCAATGTCATGAGACGGCACAGCTAGGTGCGGACTTTGCCCTATTTTGTAGACACTCGCCTGTTATGCGACCAAGTCCAGGTTAATGACGCTCGTGGCGTGTTGCCGTTCATAGTCGACCGGGCTGCGGTAGCCGAGGGCGGAGTGACGCCGCCTTCGGTTGTACCAGGCCATCCAGGCGAAGACCGCCATGCGGGCTTGCGGTCTGGTCAGCCAGCGTGAGCCGTAGAGCAGTTCGCGCTTCAACGTGGCGAAGAACGACTCCGCGAGGGCGTTGTCGTAGCTGGAGCCGACCCGACCCATCGAACGCCGTATCCCGTGCGCCCGGCAGACCTCGGCGAACGCATCCGACGTATATTGGGCGATCGGCCTCCGGGCTGCTGGCGCTCGATGAGCGTCATCAGGACCCGGCACTTGGCCGCCGGCGCGGTCTACCGTCCCGGCCCGAATGCCCCGGGCGCGCCGCCTCGCGGCCACCCGGGGAGCATGATCACAGGTGGGATCGGTACCTGCCGCGACTGATGACGGCTGTGGGCCAGTTCAATCCGCGTAGACCCGACCAGTCAGTGCACACACTCACTGGGTAACATTCCGTCCGCATGCGTGTGCACTGGGGCAGCCATGCGCGGTCTGGCCGGGGGTGACGGTGCGTAACGCGGGTCTGGTGCATCAGGTGCGGATGCTGCGGGCGGGAGTGGGTGACCCGGCTCTGATGATGGCGCAGTTCCGGTTGAGTGCGCTGCTGGTGCCGCGGTGGGGGGAGGAGGGGGTGTGGACGGCGGATGAGGGTGGTCTGCGCTGGATCTTCGCGTTCACGTCGGAGGAGGAGCTGGCGGCGTTCGGGCGGGTGAAGGACGTGCCGGTGGACGGGCTGCCCTATCTGACGGTGCTGGGTTCACGGTTGCTGGATGTGGCGGTGCCGGGGCTGGGGGTTGCGGGCGGGGTGGCGTTGGACGTGGCGGGGGCGGAGCCGATGCTGTTCCCGCCGATGCGCGGGATCGTGCCGGACGAAGTGGCCCTGGACGGGCCGATGATGGCAACGGGGGAGCAGTGACATGACGGGTTCGGGGTTCGGGGTCGATCCTGAGGCACTGAAGCTGGCGGAAGCGGGCATCAACGGGGCGATCGCCGAGTTGCAGTCGCTGGGGATCGCCGGTCTCGCGGAGTCCGGGCGGGGGTTCTCGGAGCTGGAGCTGACCGGGATGGAGGCCGGTCACCAGGACTTGCAGGCGGTGTTCACGGACTTCTGCGAACGCTGGTCGTGGGGAGTGCGGGCGCTGGTGCAGGAGGGCACGGACGTCGCCGTGAAGCTCGGCCTGTCCGCGGGTTATTACCACGAGCAGGAGAAGTACGGCAGCGGCCTGCTGAAGGACGTCGTCGCGGCGGGCATCGGCAACCCGCACCAGAGCGAGGAGCAGATCGAGGGCAAGTCCTGGGACCAGGTGTGGGGCGACAACCCGTACACCCAGCTCACCAACCCCGACTTCTCGAAGGAGTCCGCGGACAAGGCCTTCGACAACATCGGGAAGACCTGGAAGGACATCGGGAAGGAGAAGCTGGAGGGCCCGCTCGGGATCAACAAGAAGATCGCCGAGGCCGCGGCGGGTGACCACTGATGGGCCTGCACTTCAGCATCACCGACCTCGTCGATGTGACCGAGGCCGTCGTCGACTCGGGCGTCAAAGCCGGCGGGAAGGCCATCCAGAAGGGCTCCCACCTGGTGGGCGGCGCCCTGGACGAGGCCGGGCTGCACGGCGCGGCCCAAAAGGTTAACGGGTGGGGCGACGACGTCGCCGACCAAGCCGGGCTGAAGGTCGGCGAGCGCGGGCTCGACCAGACCAGTGATCCGAAGGAACTGGTCCACGGCGACGCGAAGAAGCTCAACGCGGTCGCCGGGCACCTGAAGAAGTTCCACGACGCGTTCGAGAAGACCGGCACCGGCCTGGCCAGGCTGGACCACGAGCACTGGACCGGGCAGGCCGCCGAGGCGTTCCAGAAGGCGTTCGACCCGCAGCCCAAGCAGTGGCTGACCGCCGCGGACGCCTGCGGCAGGGCCGCCGCCGCGCTGGAGGCGTACGCGCACACCGTCACCTGGGCGCAGGGCGAGGCCGCGGAGGCGGCACGGTTGTGGAAGGAGGCGAAGAAGAAGGCCGACGCGGCCGCGAAGGCGTGGCTCGAGGACGCCATGACCTACAACCTGAAGGTCAAGGCCTACAACGCGACGCCGGCCGATCAGCGCCCGGCCAGCCCGCCGACCGATCCGGGGAAGTTCAAGAACCCGGTTGAGGCGGACTTCCAGCACGCCGACGAGAAACTCGACGCGGCCCGCACCCAGCGCGACTCCGCCGCGCGCACCGCCGCCGACGCCATCGCGGCCCTGGTCGCGTCGGCGCCGGCCATGCCGAGCAAGATGCAGATCCTCAAGGCCGAGGTCAAGGACGGCCTGATGGGCGTCCCGGTGGCGTACGAGCATTTCTACGGCGGGCTGGTCAAGAGCGGCACCGACCTGGCCAAGCTGGGCCGTTCGCTGAACCCGATGGACCCGTACAACCTGTCCCACCCGGCCCAGTACCTCGATGGCCTGTCTACCACCACCGCCGGGCTGATCCAGGCCGGCGACCACCCGGTCGACCTCCTCAAGGGCCTGGTCGGCAGCGGCTGGGGCAACGACCCCTCCGAGGCGGGCGGCAAGCTCGTCGGCAACTTCATGATCGGTGCGGGCACCGGTGGCGGCGGCACCGCCGCCTCCCTCGCCGAACGCGAAGCCGCCGCCGTCGCCGAGAACGCCGCGAAGAAGGCGGCGCAGGAAGCGGCGGAGAAGGCTGCCAAGGAGGCTGCGGAGAAGGCGGCGAATGAAGCCGCCGAGCAGGCCGCTGCAAAAGCAGCTCAGGAAGCGGCGGACAAGGCTGCCAAGGAGGCTGCGGAGAAGGCGGCAAAGGAAGCCGAAAGAGCAGGTCTTCCGGAAGAGCTTCGGAAGCTTTTGGAGCTTGAAGACCAGAGCGTCATCGAATGGCCGACCGACCCTTTGAAGTCGGCGGCCAACAAGAATGTCGATCTCAGCGGCATGGAGCACGCTCCAAAATGGCGGACCACGGACGAGGACCTTTTTCGCTTCGAGCACAGGGCGCCGGACGAGATCTTCAAGCCAAATGCCGGATTTCAACCCTGGGTCACAGATTTCAACAATCTCTATAGTTATGCGAACAAGAACACGAATTCGGTATTCGTTGGCACGACACGAGATCCGCTGGCCGAGGTTGGTGGCTCAAAGTCCTGGCGCTATGATATCGATGCAGAGGGTGGCATCGACGTCAATGCCAGCCTGGGGAAGCACACCCCTTACGAAGAAGAGCGTGAAGTCGTATTTCCGGGCGGAGTGCGTGTCGAGAACATCAAGGGTGCCTGGGAGATGAAGGACGGCAAGCCGGTCCGCTATGTTGAGAATCCGTACTACAGGCCGGAGATGGGAAGGAATTCGGGCAGTCAGGCACCCTAGGGATGGGAATTGTGGAAGATTTGAGACAGCAAAAGCCCGAAAGGACAGGATCAAGATGATGGCCGGACGCCGGGAGCCTGAACTGACCAACTCCATGCGTGCAGCAGCGAAGCAGCGGCCGGGCCAGTGGCTCTATTCGATAGATCCGGGTTTCGATCCTGAGGGAGAGGTGCCCGCGCATGGCGTGGTGGGGGCTTGGCAGATCGATCAGGCAGGGAATGTTGTGCGGTTCATGCACAACCCGAATTACAAGCCCTCGCCCATGGCACTCGGGCTGACTCCTCCGGTCAACGACCTAGAGAACAAGCTTCAGTTGACGGCCACCGGGTACTGCAGTGAGCAGGTTTTTCTGGACGAGCTTCTGAGGGCGGAGCTCCTCATATATTCCACTCCGGAGCGGCAGAGGCCCTTCGTGATTTCGGGAGAGAACGGCCGAGGAGTTCTGGAGGGTTGCACCTCGCCCGGCTATCTCCCGCACGACTGGCCCGGGGCCGTACCGATGCCGGTGCGTGTCCTGGCGAAAATCCCGGGGGGTGTGGATCTGCGAATCAACCCTGGAAGCCGGGTGGCCGTAACCATTCCGTTCGAGGATCTTTATCAGGCGATTTCCGCAAGTCCGGAAACGAGCGACGGGTGATGGAAATGACTGTACTCAAAGGCATTCCGACCAAGGAGCAGTACGACGCAGCGCGGGAGTTCGTCATCACCCGCCAGCGGCGCAGTCGAGCCAAGCTCGCATCATGCGATTCTGACATTGCTACGGCATTTGCGGCATGGTCTCAACTTGTGGACAGGAGACTCGCACGGACCTTCGTCGCCTTGAAGAAGGGTGAATTCGATGAGGCGGCGCGCTCATGGGCCGTCGTCATCGAGAGCATCTCTGTATGGGTGACGCATTCCGAATTCCCCGCCTCGCTGTACGCCGACGCGTATGCGGACCGGTACGGGGGCTGAGATCGACCTGCTGTCATGTGTGGGCTCAGGACATCGGCGACACGAGAGTCTCGTCACTTGCGTGACAGCTGTCTCGGCATATCCTCGTCGCTGCCGCCTTGGCTCCGTGATCATTGGTCGCCGTGACTGAGGGGGTTGACGCTGGGCAAGGCCCGGCCTGTCTGGTCGATCAGCGGTGCCGGGCGGTTCTTGAGGTTCTCGACGGTTCGCCGGTCAGCGAGGTGGCCGTGCGCTACGGGGTCTCGCGCCAGACGGTCTACACGTGGAAGGCCAAGCACGAGGCCGACGGCCTCGACGGGCTGAAGGAGAGGTCCCGGCGGCCACGCACCAGCCCGAACCGACTCCCGGCCGAGGTCGAAGCGCTAGCTTGCGAGATGCGCCGGGCCAACCCACGCTGGGGAGCCCGCCGGATTGCCTATGAGATAGCCCAGACCGGCATCGCTGCGGCGCCATCGCGGGCCACCGTGCACCGGGTCCTGGAACGCAACGGCCTGATACGGCACCAGAAGCAGCAGCACCGGCGCAAGTACAAACGCTGGCAGCGCGAGACCCCGATGCACCTGTGGCAGATGGACCTGGTCGGCGGGATCTTCCTGGCCGACGGCCCGCGAGTGCAAGATGCTCACCGGGATCGACGACCATTCCCGGTTCGTCGTTGTCTCAACGGTCCTCGCGGTGCCCTCCGGGAGGGCCGTCGCGGACGCGTTCGTCCGAGCGATGCGTCTACGGGGTGCCGGCCGAGGTGCTGACCGACAACGGCAAGCAGTTCACCGGCCGGTTCACCAAGCCTCGCCCGGACGAGGTGCTGTTCGAGCGGGTCTGCCGGGAAACGGCATCACCGCCAAGCTGATAAAGCCCTACTTGCCGACCACCACCGGGAAGATCGAGCGCTGGCATCAGACCCTGCGGCGGGAGCTGCTGGACATCGCCGGCCCGTTCGCTGACCTACCGGCGGCCCAGGCGGCGGTCGACTCCGGGGTCCACACCTACAACACCGCCCGCCCGCACCAGGCTCTGGACATGGCCACCCCGGCCAGCCGGTTCCGTCCGAACCCCCCAGCCCGAGCCCACGGCCGTCGCCCCCGTACAGGCACCTAACACAGAGCCCGAGCTCCTGGCCGAACCGCAGCCGACGGCCCTGCTCGTGCCCACGTCCGCACTGGCCGTCGAGTTCGAGACCGTCGTAACCGCCAGCGGGCACGTCGGCGTCCTGCCACGGGTCCAGCGCGTCAAAATCGGCAAGAACCATGCCGGACGCAGGTCGCGTGTGTGGGTCGACGAGCTCACCGTCCACATCAGCCTCGACGGCGAGCTGGTCAAGAGCGCCGCGTCACGCCTCAACGCCGATGACCTGCGGGAACTGTCGATGCGCGGTGCAGTCAAAGCTGGCCCGCCGCCGGCGGCCCCGGCCGCTGCTCGACTGGGACGCCTGGAGCCCGGCGCCGTCATCGAGGTCGACCGCAACGTCGACCAGAGCGGCGTCGCCATGCTCGGCAACGCGCCAGTGAAGATCGGCTACGAGCTGGCCAACCGACGTGTCACCCTTCAGACTGGACGGGCACCTCATGCACGTCGTCCACTACGGTGTGCTCGCCAAGACCCTGCCCGCCCCGAACAACGCGCCGTGCTCCGCGGAGCCAGGGTCGCCACCGGCGAACTACCCCTGCCCGAAGCTGGCGCAATCCACGTCGAACGCAAGGTCCCCGCCGACGGCGTCATCATGGTCGCCCGCCAGCGGCTTCGCGTCGGCCGCACCTACGCGGGCGAGATTGTCACCATCCACGTCGAGGACACGTACTTCCGCATCACCCTCAACGGCGCCGACCTCGTACTCCACCCGCGCAAGAACCAGCACTCAGTCACCCGCTGAAGGGCCAAAATCCACGCCCCCAAGCTCTGACGCTCTGTCAAGCATCAGCTGGGACCGTCAATGATGTCTTGAGGCCAAGCTGTCAACAAAGTCCTGAGACCTCACACCACACCTGCAGCCGAGGGTTGCCTTTCGGGTAGGCGATCGACTTCAACAGGAACTTGTCACGCATTCGAGCCACATGCCGGCGGCATCATGCAACGATGCCGCCGGGGTCGCGGGTCCAGGAGCGCTCGCAGAAACGAGACGGTTGCGCCCGGCCTTCGGCCGGTTCTCACATCGGATCGGCCGGTGAGAGGCTGAGCCGGGTGAGCCCCTCCGGAAAGAGGCAGACGACGTGGTTCGGGTCGGCGATCAGGAGGGCTTGGACGGCTGTCCCGAGAGCGACCTCGACCGCGTGGCCGGCCGGGTCGACCGGGCCGAAGCGCAACAAGCCGTCGGCCCATGCTGTGGCCAGGAACAGGCCTGCAGAGCCCATGGCCACGCTTACCGCAGTCACCCGGTGACCGTGCTCTGTTACTACGGGCTCCATGGCCGGCAAGCCTGGCCGCCAGGCGCGTACGCGTCCGTCGATGCTTCCACTGACGACAAGCGGGGATCTGGCGGCGTCACCGGCCCTGGGCAGCAGCGTGGCGCTGAGGGCGGTGACCGGCCCCTGATGCAGGAGCTCCGCGCTGGTTCCCTCGGGTCCGAACCAGTGCACCGTTCCGGTGTCGTCGCCGATCGCCGGTAGGTGTGCCAGGGCCGTCGGGCGGCCGATGGCGGGAGGCGGGAGCCGCAGATCACCTGCGAGTAGATGCATCTCGCCATCGTGGCCGATCGCGGTAACCGTCCCGTCGGGGTAGCAGGTGAGCGCCGTCATGCCTTTCGGCCCGAGGAGCACCCTGCGATCGAGAAGTCGCCCCGAGGCCAGGTCGATCAGTTGGACGTTGCCGGTCGCATCCGCTGCCAGGATCCGCCCGTCGAACGGACCTCGGCCAAGGGCCGCTGCGACCAGCGGGGCGTGCTCCTGCATCGGCCAGAAGGACCACTCGGCATGCCAGGGCGCACCAGGCACGGGCGGAAGACCGTGGTCTGTACGGCCGTCCAGCAGGCGGATCCTCAGGATCTCGGCTCGCGTGGCGGCATCGCTCTCTCCCAGCAAGGCGGGGCCGGCCGCATGCCACGCAGCGTAAAGATGGCTATCGGGGCTGGAATCGAAGGCCGCCGCGGTGGCGAGTGGATCTGCGCAGGCGGTAAAGAGGGGATCTTCGAGGAGCTGCTGTGCCATCTCGGCCCGAACGCACTGGCCCAGGAGAAGGCCGAGCCGATCGGAGTCCGCGTTCAGGAGATCCGGAGTCCGGTCGGCCGCGCGGGGGACGGTCGCAGCAAGGGCCCGGGCGACACTGGTTAGGTCCACCGGATCGGTGCCGGCTGTCACGATCTGCCGGAGCGGACCCGGAGGCAGCCACCAGCTGTCGCCGGCCGGGGAATCCGGAGGCAGTAGATCCGCGGCGTGCTCGACGACTTCGGGATCGGCCAGGACGGACCACTCCTGCAGGGTGAGCGGCCGGACCGCGGCCACCAGCGCGCCCACGGCCGGACGTACCTCGTCCGGCACCGCGGCCCACCAGGCCGCGGGAACGTCAGGGCCGTCCGCCGACACGGCGGCCTCTGCCGGGACCTTGGCCGCGAGTAGCGCGAGACCAGGATGCGGATACACCTGCTCAGCGTTGAAGGGAGAGCCTGTGCGTTGCCGGTCGTACCAGGACGCGAAGCGCCCGACATCCGTCCACCGGGGCTCATCCAACGCCAGCACCGCCGACTGCCCAACCATAGGCACATCACAGGCCGACTCGATGACCGTCCGGATGCCGGGCACGTCCAAGAGCGGGCCAAGCAAGAGACTTGCCACCGCTTCCGGCTCGACCGACCGGTTGAGATCCCACAGGAACAGGAGCCGAGGGCGGCCCGCTGCACGCAACTCGGCAACGAGCTCCTTGGCCGTGCGTACAGAAAGGCCCAGTCTGGCGGCGATGGTCCACGTTGCACTGTCGACGGTCGTTCCAGCCAACGACACCGCCGTATCGGGCCGTTGCCGGTCCGGCGCAGCAGGGTCAGAGCAGGCGGTGGCCAGCCAGGTGAGCAGATGGGTTTTACCGATGCCGCAAGGGCCGGATACCTGGCATACCCGGGGCGCCCGAGGGTCTTCCAGCAGGGCCATCAGTGCTTGCCCAGCCGGACGACGGCCGGCACTCAGCGGCGGTATCCACCGCTCGGTCGTGTCCAACACAGTCCCCCCACTTGCCCGCCAGACGGTCCTGATCCTACGGGCCCAGCAGCCGTGAACCTTGGAGGGGGCTTTGCGCGACGCTTCGGACGTCTCATCGGCGAAGCCTTAGTGACTGTTGTCTTTCCGGCCTTGAGGGCGGCGTTTTCGCTGTTCAGGCATAGGGTCGGTGGTCTCGGGGAGTGGTGACATTGTTGAGTCGTCGCTCTGCTGGAGGTCGGGGATGCCGTCGGTCGTGGGGCTGCTGGAACAGCGTGAGCTGACCGCTCGCCGTCGCATGGACGAACTGCGGGAGGAGGCCGACCGAATCCAGGCCGAACTGGCCGTGGTCGAGCGGGAGTGGAACGAGTGGGTCATCGCCCGCTCGCGCGTCGGCGAGGTCCTGGCCCCGGGCGACGACGTTGCCGACCCCGATGCCCGCGAGGATCTGACGGATCGCAGTCAGCCGCCGACAACGCCCGGGTCTTCGGGGTCGGCGAAGCCGAAATCGATGGTTCCGATGTGGCGTGCGGGGCTGGCCTGGTCGGCACTGTCGGTGGACTACCAGCGGATCCTGCAGGCTCTCGCGGACCGGAACCGATTGGGTCAAGGGCCGCTGGCGTGCCAGGAGATGGCCGCCTGCTTCGGCCTGGACCCGGTGCCGGCGAAGATCGAGGCACTGCGCTCGAAGGCAAAGCGGCTGGTGGCGAGGGGTTGGCTGGTCGAGTCGTCGCCGGGCCGGTTCACGCTCGCGAAGGACGTGGCCGGGCAAGCCGGCGGGGCAGTACGCCTCCGGCTGCCCGCCCCGGCCCCGCAGCCAGCCCGGCACCGGCAGCAACGGCCGGCCCCACTGCCCACTCGGCGTTCGACATGTCCGTCGGATAGCGGCGCTCGCGCACGCCGTGGTCGCCGGCGTTCCCGAACCTGTGGGCCAGACAGTCACACGCAAGGGTGGCCGAAGTGGACCCCGCCTCGGAGATGCCGTAGAAATGCGACAACAGGGTCTCCTGGGCACCTCGTTGGCGTAGACACCCACTGAGCTACCAAGAGGCCCTGCTTCCATGCACGGCAGCCGCCACGGTCACCCGATCGAGACTCCGGTTTGACCGTCACGCCTCAAGATTGAACGACAACAGCCACTCAGGTGCCTCAGAGGCGTGTTCAGTTGCGGGCCAAGGGTTCCGGTCCGCCCGCCTTGCAGCCGATGCGCTGTGGAAGACCCAGGCGTGTCGTGCGGGGAGCTCGTCACCTGGGTCCCACGCCGCGATACTCGGCCCAGTCCCGCGAGGCGGCACGCCAGCCAGCCTTTCATCACCACTCGGATACCCGTTCGAGTGAAGCAAGGAGCCGAAGCGACTGGTCCGACTGGGCTTGGTATGCGGCCGGGTGGCCGTCGGCCAGCCGACGGACGCAGGCGGTGGCCGAATTGAAGCAGAAGATGAGCGAAGCAGCGTAAAATCTGTCTTCGCACCGCATCGGTTCAGTCTGTGTCGGCCAGCCACTGGTCGATGAGCGCCTTGCCAATCGAATCGACCCGGTACGGGCCGCCGAGAGCAGCGTCCGCCAGCCGCGCGCGCAGTTCCGCGGCCGTGAACCAGCGTGCCTCCACCACTTCCACGTTGTCCACATCGATCGCATCGGAAACGGCCTCGGCGCGAAACCCGATCATCACCCCGGCCGGGAACGGCCACCCCTGGGAACCCTGGTAGGTCACCGCACCCACGGTGACGCCGGCTTCCTCCCGCACCTCGCGGCGCACCGTGTCCTCGAAGCTCTCGCCAATCTCGACGAACCCGGCCAGGGTGCTGAAGCGGTTCGGGCCGGATGCCGCATGGCGGCCGAGCAGGCAGCGCCGGGGCGTGCCCGGAAGCTCGACTAGCACGATCACGGCCGGTTCGATCCGCGGGAACAGCAGCTTCCCACAGTTCTGGCAGGTCCGCAGGTGGCCACCATTGCAGGACCGGGCCGGGCCCCCGCAGGCGCCACAAAACCGCTGATTGCGGTTCCAGTGCAGAATTCCCCGCGCGTAGGCCAGCAGACCCGCTTCGTCCGGCGTGATGGTGGGAACCATCGCCCGCACGTCCAGCATCCTGTCCGCGCCGGCCAGCTCGACGGCGCTCTCCCGTTCGAGCCCGGACACATCAGCCGCGAACACCGCCCTCTCGCCTTCGAGGCCGAGCAGCACCCGGTCGCCGGCCGCGACGAGGATGTCCCTCGCCTGGGCCAAGGGCAGCCGCAACGGCGTTTCGTTTCGCACCAGGCACTGGTCCTGCCACAGGGGAATGACCTGGGTACTGGCCCTGGTCAGCAGTGCCTCGATCCAGTCCGAGTCTCCCCGCCGATCAACGACACGGTCGAGCCCCAACCCGCTGTAGTACACCGCTCCTCCTGGATCACAGTGTCGGCCTGTCCTCGACACTAGCGGATACGTCCTGCCGACACCCTCCGCAGCCAGAAGTTGGCTAAGTGACTGTTGTCTTTCGGCCTTGAGGGCGGCGTTTTCGCTGTTCAGGCATAGGGTCGGTGGTCTCGGGGAGTGGTGACATTGTTGAGTCGTCGCTCTGCTGGAGGTCGGGGATGCCGTCGGTCGTGGGGCTGCTGGAACAGCGTGAGCTGACCGCTCGCCGTCGCATGGACGAACTGCGGGAGGAGGCCGACCGAATCCAGGCCGAACTGGCCGTGGTCGAGCGGGAGTGGAACGAGTGGGTCATCGCCCGCTCGCGCGTCGGCGAGGTCCTGGCCCCGGGCGACGACGTTGCCGACCCCGATGCCCGCGAGGATCTGACGGATCGCAGTCAGCCGCCGACAACGCCGCCACGGTCACCCGATCGAGACTCCGGTTCGACCGCCACGCCTCAAGATCGGAACGACAACAGCCCCTGAGGCCCGGCGTGCTTGCGGCGGTCGCCGTCCAGGGCGGGGACGCGGCCGGTGACCACCGTGGTGTGGAAGTGCTCCTCGTTTGGATGTTGCGGCGGTACTTGTCGCGCAGGAAGTCGACCATCGCCTGGGTGTCGTCCATCGCGTCATCGTGGCGCACCGGCTGCCGGAGCACCTCCCTCGTGCCAGGGGAAGTTTCGCGGCTTCGCTGCCGGGTGCCGGTGTCGGACGCGAGGATGGGCGTTAGGAGAACGAGGTACCGCTGGCCGGCGGGCGCATCACCCCCCGGCGTGGTCAGGGTCGGGCGCACCGTCCGGCGGCCCGCCAGCACGTCGTCTTCGTTCGTCGCCCGGCTGCTCGGTGAGCTCCAGCGGCAGGGCTTCACCGGTGCCCCACGGCATCTCGGGTTCGACGAGGCCGGCCGCGAGATCCTCAGCTACCTCCCGGGCCGGGTGCCCGCCCGCTTCCAGCGCTGGAGCGACCCGCAGGTGGCCGCCGCCGGGTCCCTGCTCCGCGCCTTCCACGAGGCGACCCGGGGCAGTCTCCTGGCCGGCCGGCACTCCGTGGTCTGCCATCACGACCCGGGGCCGAACAACACGGTGTTCTCGCACGACGGCGTTCCGGTCGCGTTCATCGACTTCGACACCGCCGCCCCCGGCGATCCCCTCGAAGACCTCGGCTACATGGCGTGGACCTGTTCTTCGCGCTCACCATGTCTCATGAGACATGGTGTCGATCACGAGCCAAGCGCTGGGCCTGGGAAGCACTGTCGCTCGCGAAGCCCCGAAGAACGGCGCGCCTCAACAGCTGCCTGACGCAGCTGGAGCGAACGCTTGAGATCGCGAGTCCACATCTCGCATGGGCGGCCCGCCGCGGGCAGAGGCCCGGTGTAGCCGCCGCATTATGGACAGTGGGGACCTTGAGGACGCCGAGCGCACCGAGGACATCCGAGCGCAGCCGGGCGGTGGAGCCGTTCGGCCAGGCCGCGCCGCGCCGGAACGCGATCCGGCCTGGCCGGGACGGCTGCCCGTTGTCCTGGTCGTGGTCGTCGTTGTCATCGGACGAGGCGGAGTGATGGCGTTCATCCTGCTCTTCAACGGCTCCGAGACCACCGTCAACCTGACCGGCAACGCGATCTCCGGCCGGGCGGGAACGGCGAAGGGGCGGCCCGAGCGCGGGCCACCCCTTTCATCGCTGTTCTGCCTTCCCTGGCAGGGGCACGATCAGCGCCTGTCCACCCCCCCGGCGGGGGTAAAGCCCATGACCCGGACCACCCGTTGGGATAGCGACCTCTGAGTACCCGTACTCATGTGCCGTACCCGAGTGGGCGGCACCCTGTCTGCATGACTGCCACTGGCCCCCGCAAGCCGAGTCGTGCAGGCGACATCGTGATCGCCGTCCTCTTAGTGCTCATCGAGATCCCTCTCACCCTGGTCGCGTGGTATGCAGCCAGCTGGAACTGGATGGGGCAGCAAGAAGGTCGTACCCAGCATGAGGTCATGACCCTGATCGGCGGCGGCCTGTCCCTGTTCCTGATGGCAGCGGCTACGACAGCTGCCATGGTCCGCCGACCGGTCACCGCCACCGTTCAGGGACTGCTGCTGATCGCGCTGCTCCTCAGCGCCATGGCCGTGGCCACCTGACGGGGCGAGCCGCACCAACGCTGTCAGGTGGCCAGCCTCAGCGCGCCGGTACGTCGCGATCCTTGCTCCCCCAGGCAGGGCACGGTCTTGCTGAAGGGATCGCGTCCCCGGATCCACTGGCGCCTCCGCCCGGCGGCAGGGTGATGAAGAGCCGGTCTGATCATGTGAGGTTCGGATGGGAGGCCACCGACCGATGTGGCCACACGTCAGTGGAGTTGCGGGCGGCCAACGTCCGTTCCAGCCCGGCTACATAGCCCCACTTGCGAGACTTGGACCCTGCCATGTCGTCCTCGAATCGCTCATGGTGGGCCGCTCTGTCGGGGCCTGGCCGCCCACGGCTTCGAACTCGTTGATCAGGTCGTCCGTGTACTGGAGGTACTCGTAGGTGGTTTCCGGATTCGCGTGACCGAGTCTTCGGCTGACGATCAGCAGCGGGTTGTGCCGGATGTGTCCGGTCAACTACGACCGGTGCCGCCGGCGGCGCGCCTGCTGGTCCGGCTCCTCGCCGTCCATGATGTTCTCCAGATAGGTCAAAAGCCGCAGAGCGTAGGTGTGCCTTAGGTCGTGTCAGCGCCAGCGTCGAGCCGGCAGCAGTGGCGTGGTTCGGTCGGCGAGGTTCGTCATGCGTGTCCAGGCCCGGTGGCGGTAGCCCTTCCAGGCGTCCGCCCCCGGCATCAGACCGCCGCGGCAGACGAACAAGGTCAGGGCCTCCAAGCCGAACTCGCCCTCGTAGACAGTGATCCGCCGCAGCTTGGCGTCCATGGCCGACATCTGGAACTCGCGCATGACACCGTCCAGGACGCCCTTCACCCGGCCGCCGACGACGTCGACCTCTCCCACCACGAACAGGTCGCGAGCTTTGCGCTCCAGGGTCCGGGCCGCCCTGCGGGCGATGTCCGGACGCTCGAGCAGGCAGAACAGGTCGGCGGACGCGACGGCGTCCTCGGGAACGTAGACGGGCCGGGCTTTGCCGTACTTCGCGCAAGCCTGGACCGTGTACTCGGCCGCCCCGCCCGGCATCCCCGGCCAGAGCCCGATCTCGGGCAACAGCACGGTCGCCCACTCCCGCCAGCGGGCCCCCGACCCCAGTGCGATATCCGATGCCGCCCGCCCACGCAGCGGTGACCACCCACGAAAGGTTAAGTCCACCTCGGCGTTGGGCAGCTGCCCACCCAGTCCGACGTCCCGGAAGTACCGGTACTGCTCGAACGTGAGGTGCCGGATGTCCATGCCCGACCGGACCCGTGGCGCCAACGCGTTGCGTCCCTGCGCAGCCAGCCTCGCCGGGCGGTGCGGCAAGATCTTTCGGTCGACGAGGAAGCCGTAGAAGTCGTCCAGGACGAACGATTCCCGGGCCCAGACCGACGCACCGACCGGCTTCTCCTGCCACCGAGTCCGATGACTGCGGTACGAAACGAGATCGGACTCCGCCGCCGACAACACATCGCTGTCCAGAGCGGCAAGATGGTCGTCCAGCCGACCGATCACCCGCCCGTAGTCCTTCAGCGTCGTCTCGTCCAGCAATGCCGTCGACAGATACCTGCCGAACTCGCACAGGGGCGGGATCGGCGTCTGCGTCTCCTCGTCGAGGTACACCGGCGTTCCGTCGAGGATGCCCCGCCGCTTCAGCAAAGCGGCCACCCTCGCAGCGTCGATCACATCAGCGTCCAGGTACTTCTCCAGCAGCCCGGACTGCACAAAGGCGAGATCCACAGTCGTCCCTCCCCAGGAGCCGGAGAGGAACTCCCGTCAGCTCACCTGTCTCGTACCACCACAACGAGTCGAGACTGAACCACACATCTCATGAGACAGATTTGAACAGCAGAAAGAAGACCTGGTGCATCTCCTCCAAGGCCGATGCCCCGCCCGCCACCGTCCAGGCCGCCCAGGTGCGGGTCCTGTCCGATGCGTACGGGCTCGACGCCGCCTCCCGCTCCCGCCTCGTCCAAGCCGCCCTCGACCGCCAGCTGCGCAACGCCCGGGGGTGGCGCAGCCACCTCGCGCTCCCGCTCCCGCGCGTCGCCGAGGACCACGAGATCGTCGAACGCATCCGGTGGTCCGAACAGGAGCACGCCTTCACTTCGGCCAACCGCCAGACCTTCGATGCAGCCCTGGACTGACCATCCGGCGCTCCCAGGCCCTGCTCTCAGCCGGGGCCGGCCCCGTCGATGGCGGCGAGCAGGTGGCCGAGGACCGCGGCGGCGGCTTGGGCAAGCACTTCGCCAACCGCCGTGGCCTCCAGTACGGCGGGGGATTGCTGCCCGTAGGTTTCTTTCCTGTGCCTGACGACATCTCTGTTCCCGACGACCTGATCGGTCTGCAGCTGGCGGCCCGGGCTGCGCAGCGTGCGGCCGAGGACTTCTCTGCTCGGCGGCCCGCCGCGCGGGGACCTGCGGGGTGAAGCCGAGCCGATGCATCAGGCGGGTTGCGCCGGAGACGCTGTAGGACACGTGGAACTTCCGGCCGATCAGCGTGGCCACCCGCGCGCCGGTCCACACCTGATCCTCGTCCCAGCCGTGAGCGGCCGGCCCCTGCTCCAGGTAAGTGGCCAGCTTCTCCTGGCAGCGCGTGGACAGCCTGCAACGCCGCCCGCTCGCGCCTCGCGAGGCCAGGGCCGCTACCCCGCCGTCCGTCCACGCCTGATGCCACGGATAGGCCGACTTCGAGCTCACCCGCAGCCTGCGGGCGACCTCCAACGGCCCCAGCCCATAGACGAACAAGCCTGCGGCCTCCAGTCGCACCGCCTCGCGGTGCTGCCGACCTTTCGCCGTCAGCCCGCCCCCACCCGCATAGCGCATACCAACGGCATAGCGCGCAGATGACCGTCAGTCAGCTACACGAACAGGCCAATCACCCCGAAGCGCCGAAGTCAGTAACGGTCGGTGGCCCGTGCTCGCGCCGCGGCCACAGCGACACTCGCGCGGCTCGCCCGCCTCCGCATCCTGTCGCGATCCCGATCGCTGGCCAGTCGTGGTCTGTCGCCGGTCAGATCCGATCTTCCAGGTCCACCGCTTCGGCATGGTCGAGTTTCTGCGTCGCCTCTGCCTTCGCGAGTTCGAGACGTGGCCGCTCTACCTCTCGGCGAACTTCTTCGGCGCCCCGCCCCGGTACGTCCACTGGCGCTTCGAACAGATGCGATGGCAGGCCGGGCTGGACCCGGTCACAGGCAAACCCGCACCCGGGTGGAACTCGTTTTGACACTTTCGCCGTCCGCCCAGCTGGCCAGGTGGGCGTTCCAGTCGCGGAAGGCGCGGCGGGTCCACTACAGGGCGCTGGTGAGGTTGATGCCGAGCAGCGAGCTGAGGGCCGTCAAGGCCCGGTCCGGCGGCAGCCGGACTTTCGCGACTTGCGGGGTCAGGGTCGCTGCTGCTTTCTTTGGGCCGACTACGGCGCCTTGCCCGGGAGGCGGCAGTGGCACGGGCAGCCAGCCCGCCGGACGCGCAAGCAGCGGAAGGCCTCGATGGTGGACCGTGGCGCAACCCCTTCATCGAGTCCTTCAACGGTTGCCTGCGCGACGAATGCCTCAACATCCACCTGTTCTGGTCCCTGACCCACGCCAGGGTCACCATCGGCGACTGGAAGGAGGAGTGCAACCACGACCGGCCGCACTCATTGCTGGGCTGCCGAACCCCACGTGCCTACGCTGTGATCTGTACCCACTAATTGGCTCTCACGCGTCTGGTGTCGTGTGCCCACATCGCGATCTCGACGCGGTTGCGTGCGCCGAGCTTGGTCATCAACGATGCGACGTGGGTCTTGACCGTGCTCAGGCCGACGAAGAGCTCGGTGGCGATCTCGGCGTTGGTCCGGCCCCGTGCCACCAGCGTGAGCACCTCCTCCTCGCGCTCGGTGAGCGGGTCGCTCGGTTGGACCGGTACCACGGGCGCCTGGTCGGCGAAGGTCGCCAGCAGCCGGCGGGTGACGTTGGGGGCGATCAGCGCGTCCCCGTTGGCCGCCGCGTGGATGGCCTGCACGAGGAGATCCGGCCCGGCGTCTTTGAGTAGGAAGCCGCGGGCGCCGGCGCGTAGGGCGCCGAGGACGTACTCATCGAGGTCGAAGGTGGTGATCACGACGACCGCCATCGGGTCCGTCACGTCTGGCCCGGCCAGGCGCCGCGTCACCTCGACGCCGTCGAGCCCGGGCATCCGGATGTCGACGAGGAGGACATCGGGACGCAGCCGGGTCGCCAGGTCGAGCGCTGCGAGCCCGTCTGCTGCCTCCCCCACGACCTCGAGGTCGGGTTGAGCGCCGAGGATCATCACCAGCCCGGTCCGGACCAAGTCCTGGTCGTCGGCTACGACAACACGGATGCTCATGCCAAAGCCTCCACTGGCAGCACGGCCTCGACCACCCAGCCACCCTCGGGCCCCGGCCCCGCGGAGAGCGATCCGCCGAGGAGCTGGGCGCGTTCGGCCATGCCCAGCAGGCCGAACCCAGGCTCCGGGGCTGGCCCCGGCTCGGTCTGTCCATCGTCGCTGACACGCAGCCTGACGGCGTCGTCCTCCCGGCGTACGTCGATCGCGACGCGGGTCGCGCTCCGGGCGTGCCGTGCGGCGTTGGTCAGCGACTCCTGCGCGAGCCGGTAGAGCGCGGCGTCCACGGGTCGTGCCAGCCGGGTTAACGAACCGCCCAGCGAGACCTCGATGGTGGGTGTCGCGTCGGCGCGCGCCAGAGCAGGCAGGTCCGCGACACCCAGCTGCGGTGAGTAGGCGACGGCTTCCTCCTCACGCAGCACCCGCACCATGGATCTCATCTCCGCCAGGGTTCGCGACGCTTCAGACTCGATCGCGGCCAGGACCTCGGCAGCCTTCTCAGGCTGGATGCCTGCGACCACGCCACCGGCCTGTGCCTGCACCGCGATGGCCGAGACGTGGTGGGCCACGGTGTCGTGCAGCTCTCGCGCCAGCGCCACCCGCTCCTGATTGCGGATCTCGCGCTGTTGGCGATGCCAGAGGTCCGCGCGGTAGCGGAACACCGCCGCGAGGGCGACGAACAACAGCAAGAGGACGCTCCCGCCGAAAACGTCGGCCCAGCCCGCGGAGGAGGCGTACATCCCCAGCGCGACGACGACTGTCACGAACGCCGTCCCCAAGACGATTTCCCGGCCCGAGCCCCACCGCACCAGGGAGTAGAGCAGGATCAGGACGGCCATCATGGAGTAGAGGTCGAGGTCCCCGGTGTGCGCAGTCAGCTGGAGGACCGAGAGCAGCCCGGCGACGCCCCACCCGACCAGGGCGGCCATCAGGGGGCGACCCCGCCGCCAGAGCAGGGCAGGCATCAGCGCCAGGGCGAGCACCGTCACAAGGGGTCGCCAGGCCAAGCCCGGCCGAGCGATGCCCTCGACCAAGGCGGCGGCCGCGAGCACGCCCACAAGCAGCCAGTCGAGCCGACCGATGGGTGGGGCGTCAGCAGGCCGCGGCTCATGCCAGATGGAGCGCCGGAAAGTGAACACGGCTCCAGCCTAGGGATCGGCGCGCCTCGGCGTACCCGCCGAAAGAACGAGAGACAGACCATTCCATCGGCCAGGCGAACCCCAGCCTCCGGGCCGAGGCGCCCGCCGCCGGGCTCAGCGATCGTGGACCTACCGATCCTCACCACAACAACGGAGCCCATGATGAGAGTACGTCAACCCACCACCGCCACACTGGAAGACCAGCGGATGCCGGTGAGAGCCAAGCTCGCCGCAACGTGGACAAGCTTCATGTTCCTCTACGCCTACGTGGACATTCTCAACTTCTTCACGCCCGGCGTCGTCGAAGACATCCTCGACGGCAGGGTCTTCAAGTTCGACCTCTCCCAGACCTTTTCGACCACGGCGCTGACACTCGTGGCCATCCCGATCCTCATGGTGGTGCTGTCGATGACGCTGCCCGCCAGGGTGAACCGCATCGCGAACCTCATCGTGGCTTCGCTCTACGTCCCCGTCACGGCATTCAACGTGGTGGGCGCGTCCTGGCTGTATTTCTACGGCCTTGGCGTCGTACTGGAATTGATCCTTCTCGCCCTCATCGTGCGGTTCGCGTGGACCTGGCCCCGCACCGCACCGTCGGCGACCATGGCGACCAGCCCGGACCAAGAAACCGTTCGCGCCCAGCCACAAGCGTGAGCCCAACAACAGTCCCCGTCCTGTTCGGAGCCACCTGCCGGTAGGGGCCTTCCAAGGCCCCTACCGGCAGGTCAGGTCATCGGATGCGCACACAGGCCCACCGCATCGTCGACACCGACCCAAGCGCGGCAACGCCGTCGTCCGCGTCACTGGCACCCGCCACGACGAGCCGACCGATCAGGTCCGGCAGCCCCTACCGAACACCCAGGAGGTCCCCGGTCATGATCACCACACCAACCGTGTCCGGGAAACCGGGTCAGGCTCCCATGCGATGTCGCCGCACCAGCGCGTGTCGACGGCCGTCGGGTCGGGCCGGAAGTCCCGCTCGATCAGGTCCGGACGGGCGGCGGCTCGCGGGTCGGGGATCGTGGTGCGCTGTGCTCGTCTGCGGTGTCGGCCCTGCAGGCCGGCCTGGCGCATGAGCCGCGCGACGCGGCGGCGGCCGCACCGGTCGCCGCCGCGCCGGAGCACGGCATGGATGCGCGGGGCGCCGTAGGTGCCCCGCGAGGTCTCGTGGACCTCGGCGATCTTCCCGGTCAACTCCGCATCGCGCACCGCGCGAGGGCCTGGAGCGGCGGTTCGGCGCGCGTAGAAGGCGGCACGGGAGACCTTCAGCAGCTCGCACGCCCGTTTGACGTTGTGGCCGTCCTGCTTCTCCGCCTCGATGAACGGGTGCACCGTCACCGGGTCTCCTTCGCGAAGAAAGCCGTCGCACGCTTGAGGACTTCGACGTCCTCCCGCAATCTGCGGTTCTCCCGCCGCAGCCGGGCCAGTTCCTCGCGCTCGTCGCTGGTCAGACCGTCGCGCTCGCCGGAGTCGACGTCGCTCTGCTTGATCCAGTCGCGCACTGCGGTCTCGGTCAGGTCGAAGTCCTTGGCCACCTGGCCGACCGAGCGGTCGCCTCGCCGGCACAGCTCGACGATCTCGGCCTTGAACTCCGGCGTGAACGAGCGGCGAGGACGCGGCTTCTTCTTCCCCATGCTCTCCATGATGGACATCATCCTTCCGGGGCCGAAGCCCCTGATCAGGAGTGTCCGTCAAAGCGAATCAAGCCCATCCCGTGCCTGCCTCGAAAGGCTGACCCCGGAATGCATGTCCGACCGACCGGAATCGCGGACAGGCACATCATCCTCGCCGTCCATGGTCACCCGGACTATGAGGCTCCTGGTCGGTGGGGGCGGCCGAGTGTGGGAGCCGACTCGGTGGTGAGGGTGTTGCCTCCCGCTGGTCGCCTCGATGCTGGACGACCTCCAGACCGAGCCGGGGATGCGGGTGCTGGAGCAGGGGACCGGCACCGGCTGGAACGCCGCGCTGCTCGCCCACCGGCTCGGCGACGCGAACGTGACCACCGTCCACGAGCTGATGCGTGAGCACGGTGTCCAGCACCAGGCGTGGGGCGGCTTCGCCGAAGGCAGGAACGACCTGTTCACCCACCCCGTCCTCAGCGAGATCGGCGAGGCGCACGGCAAGTCGGTGGCCCAGGTCGTGCTGCGCTGGCTGATCCAGCGCGACGTCGGCACCATCCCCAAGTCCGTCAACCCCGACCGGATGGCGCACAACATCGACGTCTTCGACTTCGAGCTCACCGACGAGCAGATGACGCAGATCGCGGCCCTCGACACCGGCCGGACGCTGTTCTTCGACCACCACGACCCCGAGAAGGTTGCCTGGCTCAGCAAGCGCCGCCTGGACAGCTGAGCACGGAGGCGGAGCGTCGCCCGGATACCGGCCGCCCCGGCAGTACGAGGCCGGGGCGCCAAGTCGTCTCGGCCGCCGGTCCCAGGCGGGCGGTGACGGATACGGCGACCAGGTGACAACCATCTCGACCAGCCACACCCGCGGTCGCCCCACTTGGTCAGCCGCGAAGGCCTCGCCACACCAGGTGCCGGACCGGCCTGCCGGGGTGAGTTCGAGGAACTCGACTTCGGCGTGCAGTTCGGGTCGCACGAACCGCACCTCGGTCCCGCGCGGGAGCCCGAGGGCTCCGGCGCTGCCGGCGAAAGGGGATTCGGGCGTCGCGAGGCGGCGCACCGTGGCGGCCAGGGCGCGTCGTTCGGCGGTGGTGAAGCCGCTACCGACCGAGCCGACGAATGTGAGTCGGCCTGGTTCGACCGGGGCGCCGACGAGGACGGCGCGCGCCGTTGTGCCGGTGGTGCCGCCGGGTAGCCAGCCCGCCGAGGACGACGTCCGCGGTTTTGAGGTGTTTGATCTTGGTCCAGTGTCGTGTCCGTGCGCCGGGGGTGTAGGGCGAGTCGGCGCGTTTGGCGATCACGCCCTCCAGTTGGTGTTCCCGGGTCCAGCCGCAGGCGTCGGTCACTGAGGTCCAGGTGGGCGGGACGCGCAGCCCCGGCCGGTCCAGGGCTAGGCTTTCCAGTACCGTGCGCCGTCGCAGGTACGGCTCGGTCAGCAGCGGCTGGTCGGTGTGCAGTACGTCGACCCTCGACGAAGCCTTCGCCACCGGTGACCCCCTCAAGCTCATGAGGCTTTTCGGGATCACCGACGCGACCGCCATGCGGTACGTCGGCGGCGCCTACCCGGAGCGCACCGCGAAGCTGCCAAGGTAGCCAACCACCAGCGCATTGATCACGTGTCGCGGTGAACTGCGGAACCGCCGGCCGTGCCGAAGACATGCACGGCGGCGACCTGTCATGCCTGATCGCTCCGATTGCTCGCGCGGTAGCGCCAGAGGCCGGAGGTCCGGTGGTCGTGCTCCGAGAACGCGTCAAGCGGTCCGACCCGCTCGTACGCCTCCTCGGTCCGTGGGTGGTCGCGGCGGGCCAGTGCCCAGGCCGCCTCCAGGCGCAGATCCTTGTCTTCCTCGTCGAGGAGCGCCAGGAAGGCGTCCAGCCCGAGCAGGGCGTCCCGGACCGTCGGCTCGAGTCGCTTGGCGGGAGTGAACCGCTGGGCGAACGCCAGGGCGACGGAGGCCCGGACCTCGGGCTCGGGATCGTGGACGAGGCCGAGCAGCGCTGATGCGGCCGCGTCGCGGCGGGCGGCCCGCTCCCGGCTCACGCAGAACACGGCCTCGCTGCGTGGCTCGGCGCATGAAACTCGGCATCCGGGGCGATGACCTCACGGGCAAGGTCCTCGTCGGCTGTGTTGATGAACTCGACGAAGCGACTCATCACGGATTCGGTGGATTGCGGCGACATGTCCGTCCGCCTCTCTCTTCTTGCACTGCCCGCTCGCAACGAGCGAGCGGAGGAACGACAGTACATCGATTCGATGTGTACATCGAATCGATGCAGGTGTGGGACGATAGGGACATGCTTGACCTAGCGATACTGGGCTTCCTGGCCGAGCGGCCTTTGCCCGGGCATGAACTGCGCCGCCGACTCTCGGAGCTGACGGGCTACACCCGGCCGGTGAGCGACGGCAGTCTGTACCCGGCGATCAAGCGTCTCGCCGCGGCGGGCCTGCTGGAACGGCGCGCGGACCCGGCCGCGGGCCCGGCCCGCTACATACTGAGCGTGACTGACGCCGGGCGCACCGACCTGCTGAAGCGGCTGCGCGCGCCCGCCGACCACGAGATCAGCGACTTCACGCGGTTCTTCACCGTACTGGCGTTCCTGTCCCTCCTGCCGGACGTCGCCGAACAGCACGCGGTGCTGCGGCGGCGACTGGAGTTCCTGGAGGAGCCGGCGAGCTTCTTCTACGACGGCGACCGGCCGCTGCGTGCCGAGGACGTGGCCGACCCCTACCGGCGCGGCATGCTGCTGACCGCCCGCGCCATCAGTAGCGCCGAACGGGCCTGGTTGCACCAGGTTCTGGACGGCGACGAGCCAGTCACCGCGCGCGCCGGGACGGACCCCTCTACGCTCGGACAACCTGTGCGCTGACCAGCCCCGGAGAGCCGCTCATGCTTGCGTCCTGGTACGACCGACAGGGCCCCGCCGCCGACGTGCTGCGCGTCGGCGAGCTGCCCGACCCCACCCCCGGCCCGGGCGAGGTCCGCGTCCGCGTCACCGTCTCCGGTGTCAACCCCGGCGACACCAAGAAGCGGCGCGGCTGGCTCGGCTCCTCGATGCCCCACCCACGGGTGATCCCGCACAGCGACGCCGCCGGAGTCGTCGACGCCGTGGGCGAGGGGGTCGACGGGCGCAGGGTCGGACAGCGGGTGTGGATCTACGGCGCCCAGTCCTACCGGCCCTTCGGCACCGCCGCCCAGTACACCCTCGTACCCGCCGATCTGGCTGTTCCGCTGCCCGACCACCTCAGCGACGAAGTCGGCGCGGCCCTCGGCATCCCCGGCATCACCGCCCACCGCGCCCTGTTCGCCGACGGACCGGTCGACGGCAAGCTCGTGCTGGTGCACGGCGTTCTGGGCGGGGTCGGCTCCCTGGCCGCGCAGCTCGCCCGCTGGGGCGGGGCCACGGTGATCGCCACCGTCCGGCGCGGCGCGGATCTCGCACAGGTCGATCCGGCTGTCGTGTCCCACGCCGTCGCCCTGGACCAGGGGGACCCGGCGGCGGCGATCCGCGCGTACGCACCCGAGGGCGTGCACCGGATCGTCGAGGTGTCCCTGTCCGACAACGCCGACCTCGACAACGCCGTGGTCGCGAACGGCGCGGTCATCGCCGCTTACGCGACGAGCGCGGACCGGACCGAGATCCCCTTCTGGCCGCTGCTGTTCAACAATGTCCTCCTGCGCTTGATCGGCAGCGACGACCTCCCCGAAGAGGCGAAACGCCAGGCAGCACGCGATCTGACCGCCGCGGCCGCCGTGGGTGCCCTGACCGTCGAAGTCGGCGACCGCTACGAGCTGGCGGACATCGCCAAGGCCCACGACCGCGTCGACGCCGGCAGCCGCGGCCGCGTCCTGGTCACCTTCCCCCAGTGACCCCGCCCGTCGTTCACCACGCCCACGGGTGCGTCCCCTGATCAGCCGAGGAAGCAGCCGAGCGGTACCAGGGACGGCGCGACGTTCTCAGCCGAGACAAGACCTGAGCGTGCCTCCATGACAGAACGTCTGATTTCGCGTTGACCTGCGAGATCAGGAAGACAATCCCAGATCGCGGTCGTCACCGGCACGGTGCTGATGCTCGCCGCCATCGCCGGCCTCGCGGTCGCAGAGTCTCGGCTGAACGCAACGGACCGACGACGCGACGAGGCTGGTCAGCCTGGATACTCCGCCTGGTTAGCCAGCCTCATTCGGTCGGGTGACCAAACGGGCTGCAGGACTGCGCTGTTCGAATCGCCTGACCAAGCCCCGCTGTCTGAAGTCATGAACAAACGCTGTCGAATCTCCTGGACAGAGCCACGGAACGGACTGACTCGACGGCCTGGCCGGCGAGGGGTGCGGACCGTCATTGTCGAGGTCCTATGGACCTGGTGACGCAGCACGTCGAGTTCCATCAGGTCCACGGCCGGACCCAGCAGGTCCTCCGTGGCAGGCCGGTCCGCACCTGTCCGGATCAGCGGACGTGGTTGATGAAGACGCGGGAGCCGTCGTAGAGGTCGATCGTGGCTCCGTATCCGATGGCCGGCGGGGTGGGCAGGGAGGAGTAGAGCGCCACGGAGGCGATCTGTCGGGGTCGAAGCGGGCCTGGTAGCGGACCTTGCGGTGGGTCTGTCCCGGCAGGGTGTCCGGGTCGAAGTAAGCGCCCGTCGGCCGGCGGTCGGAGCTGATCTCGTTCCAGTCGGCGCCTATCCCGCCGGGGAGCCCGTCCTGGAAGGCGGACAGCACCCGGTACGCCTCGCTCAGCCGCTGCGGGGGCCGGAACGGGTCCGCATGGTAGGAGCCGAGCCGGATTCGCCCAGCCGCTCCGGTTCCGGTGTCGAAGACCGCCGTGGTCATGGCGTGCCAGAAGTCCACCCCGCCGTTGCAGGTCCAGAGGGTGCCGGGGACCGGTTCGACGCCAACCCGCCAGAGCAGGCCGACGTGGAACCGGTGAAGGCTGCTGCCCAGCGCGGGCTCGGGGTCCGTGCTGGATGCGCGGGTCGCCTCGCAGGACATGCCAGTGTCGTCGGCGAGGCGGCGTAGGACTACCGCGGCCTCCTCGGGGTCCTTGCCGATGATCTCCTGGACGGCGAGGACGTCGGCGTCGAGGCCGCGGATCACCTGCACGAGCAGGTCGTAGCGCTCCCGTTCCTCGCGCGAGGCCAACTGCCCCAAGTTGAACAGGTTGTAGGTGCCGAATCGCATGAAGTCTCCATAGTGGATGGCCCGTTGGGGTTGATCAGCTACGGGTGGACCGCCGGGTGGATGCCCTGTCAGGCGGGCTCGGGCGCCGCCTCGGCCACCGTGCTGTCACGCTGGCCGGGCACCTCGGCGGCGAACTGGCCGGCCTGAAGCAGATAGGCGGCCCGGTATCCGCCGTCGAGGTCGGCCATGAGCTCGGAGTGCGTACCGCTCTCGGACAGGCGGCCCTCGTGCAGAACGTGGATGAGGTCGGCGTCGGCCGTGGCGCCGAGGCGATGGGTGATCAGGATGACCGTGAGGCCCTGGTCGGCCAGTTCGCGGATGCGCGCGAATGCGGCGATCTCGCTCTGGGCGTCGAGGGCGGAGGTCGGCTCGTCGGCGATTACCAGGTGGGTCGGGCGTCCGCCGGGTCCGCTGGTGAGAGCCCGGACGTGGGTTCGGGCGGCACCCACGCGCTGCCACTGTCCGCCCGACAGTTGCACGCCGCCCTGGAAGCCGCGGGCGGCGAGCGTGTCCCAGCCGTTGTCCTGGGCCTCGACGACGGGGTGCAGGTCGGCGTAGTCGGCGGCGCCCTTGAGCAGGGCCGGGTCGTCGCCGTGCTCGGGGCGGCCGACCAGGACGTTAGCGCGCAGGGTGAACGGCCAGCGCTGGAAGTCCTGTTCGAGGACAGCTACGGAGGAGAACAGCTGGTCGCGGTCGGCTCCGGCGGTGTCGGTGTCGTCCCAGAAGATGCGGCCGGTGTCCGGGAGGTAGAGCCCGCAGAGGATCTTGACGAGGGTGGACTTGCCGGAGCCGTTGTCGCCGACCAGGGCCACGACCTGCCCGCGCGGGATCGTCAGGGTGATGCCGGACAGGGCCGGGCTGGTGCGGCCGGGGTAGGTGAAGCCGACGTCTTCCACGGTGATCACGTCGGGGCGGTGCGGGAGGTCGGTGCCGCCGGTGGGGATGGCACGGCGCTCGGACTCGCGCTGGAGGCGCTCCAGGTCGGCGACGAAAAGGGCTTCCTCGTACAGTCCGTTCGCGGTGCGGACGAGGGAGGTGATGTCGGCGGCTCCTGTCCGGATGCCGACGACCGCGGTGCCGGCGACGGCGAGGGCCATCTGGCCGTCGTGGACGAGCCAGCCCAGGACGGCGAAGGTCGCGGCGGCAGCCAGCCCGGACATTGCGGAGGCGAGCATCGAGGTGCCGGCGGCGGCGCGGGCGAGGCGGTTCTGCTCCTGTTCGGACGCCTCGGCCATCGCGGTGTAGTGGCCGAGGATGAACGGGCCGATGGCGTGGACGCGGACCTCGGGTGCGGAGTGCGGCTGGGTGATCAGCTGGGCGAGGATGGCGGCGGCTCTGTGGTGCTGGAGCCAGGCCATCACCGAGCCGTAGCGGCGGCGGGCGGAGCGCACCGCGCCCCAGCCCTTCGGGGCGGCGATCAGTACCAGCATGGGCATCAGGACGGGGTCGAGTGTGAGCAGGACCCCTCCGGCGGCGACCAGGCCGAGCAGGGCGGTGAGGACGGCGATGCTCTGGCTGATGAGGCGTCGTACCGCCGCGGTGCCGAACCGGGCGGACTCCAGCAGCCTGCTGAAGTCCGGGTCTTCCAGGGAAGCCAGCTCTACGCGGGCCGCGCGGCCGAGGAAGGCGACGGTGGCCGCTCGCTCGGTCTTGGGCTCCAGCCGGTCGCCCGCCCAGGATGATGCGATGGCGAGGAGCGCGGAGAGCGCAGAGGCCCCTCCCACGGCGAGCGCGGCCGGCAGCGCGGCTCGTAGCAGTTGGTCAGCGCTTCCGGGAGCGAACAGGGAGGCGAGCGCGCGGTTGGTGGCCAGCAGTCCGAAGGCTGCGGCCAGGGCGCGGCCGATCTCGGCGACGGCGATGACCACCAGGGCGGCGCGGTCGGCGTGCCAGGCCAGGTGCAGGGCGGTGCGGAGCATGCCGGGGATCTGGCGGGCGACGGTGAGAAAGCTGATCTTGAGCATGGTCTGCTCGTGGGAGGTGAAGCCGTAGTCGTAGCGCAGCCGGCCGCCGAACAGGAACTGCTCGCTGGCGGAGACACTCTCGTCGGGGTCGGTCTCGGGCGGGCGGGGCTTCAAATGCTCTCCTCTGGGTGGACGGCGGAGGGGCGGGGTCGTCATCCGTTCTCGTCCGGCACACGGGGCTCGGAGACGAGGTAGGCGGCGACGCCGGTGCGGCGGGCGGTGAGCGAGGCGCGCAGCGTGCGCAGCCGGCGCGGGGTGACGATGCGCGACCACTCATCGAGGGTGCGCACCGCGTGGCCGCTGTGCTCGGCGGGGTCGAGGGTGATCCGCTCGATCTCCTCGTCGGTGAGCCGACCGCCGTCGAAGGTGACACCGATCTTCCACGGCCACGGCGGCTCGGGCGGGGTGAAGGAGAGCAGCAGGAGACGGGGCGCGTCGTCCAGAGAAGCGGGGACGAAGCCGATCTCCTCGCCGGTCTCCCGCAGCGCGCACCTCCACGGGTCCTCACCCGGGTCCAGGAGTCCACCGGGGTACTGGTACTCGCCCGGGTGATGGACCGAGGTGAGCAGCAGCGGCCGGTCCCGGCGGTCGGTGAAGAACACGCCGGAGTAGGAGACGCCGTGCGGCAGGGTGGGGACGAATTGCTCGGGCGGGACGAAGGTCACGGTCAGGTTCCTCCGTTGAGGCGGGCGCGCAGGTCAGCGGCGAGGCGGTCTGCCCACTCGGGGTCGTCGGGCAGCACCCCGGCGCCTTCGGTCATCAGGGCGTGGAACTGCTGCTGCTCATATGGGGTGTTGGGCGGGAGGGCGGCGATGTGCCAGTGGACGTGGGCGTTGCCCTGCTGGCTGCCGAGGCTCAGCACGTACACGCGCTCGGTCGGAACGGTCGCCGTGAGCGCGGTGGCGACGCGGTGGACCACGCGTTGCAGGGCGAGGTACTGGTCCTCGGTGAAGTCGCCGATGGTGGCCTCGACGTGGGTGCGCGGGGCCACCAGGACCTTGCCGTGCAGGGTGGGGTAGCGGTCGAGGAAGGCGACGTGGACGCCGTCGTCCAGGACGATCCGGTGCTCGTAGCCGGGGGCGCCGGCGAGCATTGAGCAGATGAAGCACGGCCCGTTGCGGGCCCGCTCGTTGTAGGCGTCGAGGTCGAAGCCGGTCACCGCACCCACCCGCCGGGTCCGGGTCGCAGTGTCATGAAGCCGTCGAGGGGCTCGAAGCCGAGGGTGCGGTACAGGCGTGCGCCGGCGGCGGTGGCCCTCAGTTCGACGGACCCGCAGCCGCGGTCCTTGAGAGCTTCGACGAGGGCGGTGGTGACGGCCCGGCCGTGTCCGCGTCGCTGGTGGACGGGATCGGTCACCACGGTGTGGATGCGGCCCCACAAGCCGGTGGGGAGCGCGGGGCCGAGATAGCCGCGGTAGACGATGCCGATGGCGCACGCGGCGAGGCCGCCGGCGGTGGGGACGACGTAGGCGAGCAGGTTCGGGTCGGTGTCCAGGCGCTCGCGCATGTCGTCGCGGAAGGTGTTGCGCCACTCGTCGGTGAGCGGGCCGCCGTCCAGGACGGCGACGCGCAAGCGCAGCAGTTCGTCGGCGTCCTCGGGGACGGCGGGCCGGGCGGCGGTGATGGGGGTCATCGGCTGGTCCTCTCCAGGGCGAAGTGGGTGGTCAGCAGGAGGCAGAGCAGGTCGTCGAGCGGGTACTCGGCCATGGCGCTCCAGCCGAAGGCGCGCAGCAGGTCGAGACTGGCCGAGCGCAGACCGATCGACTCCCAGCCGGCGCGTTGGCGTTCGGCGAGCGGGGTAGTGACGAGCAGTCGGCCGCCGGGGACGAGGAGGCGACGGGCGCAGGCGACGGTCGGCACGAGGTCGACGAACGGGAGGAACAGCCGACAGGTGATCAGGTCGAACTCGCCGACCGGGAGCAGGCCCAGGCCCCCGCGGTCCGCGTCGAGGAGCCGGAAGTCGAGCCCGTCGCACTCTCCCTGCCGGTCCTGGGCGGTGGCGACGGCGACCTCGGAGAAGTCGACCCCCGTGACCAGGAAGCCCAGATCGTGGAGGACGGCGGCGTACTCTCCGGTGCCGCAGCCCACGTCGAGCGCCCGGCGGCCGGCGCCTTGGCCGACATGCTCGGCCAGCAGGTCGACCTCCAGCTCCGCGACGGGACGAAATCCTTTCCCCTGTGCTTGTAGTGGTCGTTCCAGTGGTCCGCGGCGGGCACTGCCGCTCCTCTCGGTCGGGGCGCCGGCGGACGGGTCAGTCGGCGTGGTGCAGGCCGGGCGGGTGCAGTGGACCGGGAGCCAGACGCTCCAGCAGCCGGTCCACACGGCCGTCGGGCCGGTAGAGCGTGCGGTAGGCGTACGGGTGCCGTCCGCCGGGGAGCGTTGCGACGCCTTCATCGGTGACGGTGCGGCCCTGGGTGATGGCGAGCAACCTCAAGTCGATGTCCGCGGGCAGGACTGCTTTCTCGCCGGTGGGCGGGCGGCGGTGGCGGCCGGCCATCTCAGGCCCCGACCAGGGCGCGCAGGTCCTCCGAGGCGTCCCAGCCGTAGGTGGAGAACCCCCGCCCGTCGCCGGCGAGGTAGGCGGTGAGGGCGGCGTGCGAGGTAGGGAACATCGGGGTGGGCAGCGCGGAGGCGTCCATCCACAGGACGGCGAGGTGCTTGTCCGGCTCGGTGTTCGTCAGCTCGCCCCGCCACGAGGTCGCGGCGAAGACCGAGAGCAGGAACGGGCCCTTGCCGTCCCAGCCGGCCTTGACCTGGATGGTGTGGACCAGCCGCAGGTCCTCTGGGGCGACGACCAGGCCCGACTCTTCGTGCAGCTCGCGGGCGGCGGCCTCGTCCAGACGCTCGCCCTCCTCGACCTTGCCACCGGGGACGGTCCAGGCGGGCACCGTGGACCAGGAATCGTTGGCGTAGTGGACGCAGGCGACCTTGCTCGCCTTCTCGTCGTGGACGATGACGCACACGGCCTGACGCAGGGACTGCACGGAGACTCCAACCGGTAGTGAGGAAAAGGGTTCACGCAACGGGGTTCGGGTGGCGTAGCAGGTCGAGGACGGTGCGGGCGTAGCCGATGACCTCCTCGTCCCGGCGGTGGCCCATGGCCCAGCGCAGCGCGGCGGGGCAGTCGATCGCGGCCCACGCTCGGCACGCCGCCCGCTCCTGCGGCGTGAGTTCGCGCCCGTATCCGGTGGTGAATGCGGCTCGCAGGTCGGGGCGACGGGGGGTGAGCTGGAGCGTGAGGCGCATCAGGTCGCGGCGCGCGGGTGCTTCGACGTGGCTGCGCTCGAAGTCGATCACCCCGAGCAGCAGCCGGTCGCCCTCGCGGCGCACGATCCAGTTCCGCGGGCCGAAGTCGCCGTGGCAGTAGGCGAGCGCCGTGCGCGGGGGTTCGTAGCGGGTCGCCTCGGCCAGCACCTCGACGTCCTCCTCCGGGAGGCGGGCCTCCCGGGCGCGGGCCAGCGCGCGTTCGCGCTCCTGGGCCCAGGGCAGGTACTCGCCGACGGGAGCGCCTGCCGTCGGCTGCGCGTGGATGACCGCGGCGAGGTGCCCGGCCTGCCGGTACACCTCCTGCTCCTCGGCGGCGGTGAGGTCGGTGCTGATGACCGGGGTGCCGGGCAGCGCGGAGGTGACGACGAGCAGCGACCGGGCATCCTCGGCAAGCAGGGCCGGTGCCCGGCCGCTGCCGAGCGCTGGTGCGAGGAGACGGTAGGCGGCGGTCTCACGCTCGTGCATGAGCGCGTTCTTGTGGCGCTTGGCGAACAGCCTGCGCCCGGCGGCACCGAGGACCTCCCAGACGACCGGGTGGCCGGCGCGATCGAGGGAGCGCACGCCCAGCAGCTCGTAGTCCTCTGCCGTCGCGCGCAGCAGCCGGTCGACGTCGGCCGGCATGTCGGGGGCACTCACTGGGCCCACCCGACGGTGGACAGGGCGATGCCGCGGGTGATCTCGGCGAGCGCGTGGGCGGTGTAGGGGACGGTGTCGTCCGGCAGCGAGTCGAGCGGCCACCAGTGCAGTTCCTCGCACTTGTGCGGCTCCGCGTTGCGGAGCCGGCCGTGGTACCGGGTGGGGCGGAAGAACAGCTGGAGGCGGCTGCGGCCGTCGTCGGCGTCGAGGTGGTGCAGGGTGTGGACGAGCGCGAGGTCGTTCTCGGCGATGGTGATGCCGAGTTCCTCCTCGGCCTCGCGCGTCATCGAGCGCGTGACCGGCTCGCCGCGCTCCATGTGGCCGGCCGGCAGGTGCCACAGGCCGTTCGCGTAGGCGGTGTTGTGGCGCCGGCCGAGGAGCACGGCGTTGTCGTCGAGCAGGACGAGGTGGACGCCGACGACCAGGGTCAGCGGATCCGTCCCGGCCGGGCGGGGCACGATGGTGGCCGGGCGGCGGGTGCCGTCGAGCGGATTCACGCGGTCCTCCCGGAGGGCAGACCGGCCGTGTCCGCGAGCATCGGCAGGTAGTGCCGCATGTAGGGCGGGACCTTGAGGTCGAGCATTTCGGCGAGGGGGACCATGCGCACGGCCAGGCCCTCGTCGCCGAGCCGCAGGTCACTCTCGTCTCCGTCCCAGACGGCGTGCAGGACGCGGGTGAGCGGGAGGCCGAGGTCGTCGTGCGGGTCGGGCAGGGGCCGCAGCCCGGTGATCTCGATGCTGGCCTCCTCGCGGACCTCGCGCACCGCGCTCTCCCGCGGGGTCTCGTCGGCCTCGCGCCAGCCGCCGATCGGCGTCCAGTAGCCGGGCCAGGGCATGTCCGGCCGGTCTTCGCGCTGGTGCATCAGCAGCCGGCCCGCCGGGTCGGTGACGAAGACGAGGACGCCCTCGAAGTCATCGTCGGCCGGGGCGGGGCGCTCCAGGTAGAGGGGGATGCCGCAGCGGTGGGCGCGCAGCACCTGCCGGAGCCGCTGGTAGCGGGCGGGTTCCATGAGCTGCCGCCACCTGTGGGCGCTCTCGAACCGGAACTCGGTGTGCTCGGACGGGTCGAGCCGGATCCGGGCCTGCTGCTCGGATGTCAGGACGCCGCCGTCGAAGACATAGCCGCAGACCGGCACGGGGTAGTCGACGCTGGACTGTTCGTGAATGACCGCGACCAGGCGCCGCCGGGCGATCACCTCGGGGTTCTCGGCGGCGAGGTCGAGGCCCAGCTCCTCCTCTGCCTCGCGCAGGGCGGTGGTGAACGGTGTCTCGCCGTGCTCGACGTTGCCGCCGGGGAAGTTCCACACGTCCGGGTTGACGGTCGAGCGCATCCCGAGGACGCGGCCCTTCGGGTCGGTGACCAGGAGGCAGCCGTAGGAGCTGGGCCGGGCGATGGTGGTGACGTATCCGCCGACCGGCCGCCAGCCCGGGATGCCCAGGCGCCGGACGAGCCATTCGATCACGGTGCGCTGCCCGTCGCCGGTCGGCGGCAGGGCGTCCGGGGGCGCCCACTGGTGGCCGTCGTGGTCCGGGGAGAGGCCGATCTCGGTGCCGTCCGGCACGACGGTGGTGAAGACGAACTGGCGCACGCACCGCCCGCGCTGGTTGGTGAAGTCGAGATGCCGTACGTACTCCAGCGGCAGGCCGGTGAGCCCGGTCTCCTCGGCCAGTTCGCGGGCCGCGCCGATGGGCACCGCCTCGCCGTCCTCCCGGGCGCCGCCGGGGTACTCCCACAGGCCCGGCAGGACGTCGCGCGGGGACCTGCGGATCATCAGGATCCGGCCCGAGGCGTCGCGCACCACGACGCCGACGCCGATCCGTTCGATGCCTTCGCGCGCGGCGAGGTCGGTGAGCTGGTCGAAGTCGATCACTGAACGGGCTCCTCGGTGTCGCGGGCGGGCACGGCCGGTCGGCCGGAGGGCGTGATGCCGGCGGCCGGGCCGATGGGGTATTCCACGAAGACCTCCGGACACGGGTGTGTTCGAGCGCGCGGAGCCGGACATCGGCATCGGGCGCGGCAAGTAGGCGTTCAGTCAGCCGAGTTGGGCGGCTGGACGGAAGTGGCGGCGACTGATGATGGTGCTGTTCGAGCGCGGCGTTCAAGCGGATTCCCTCCGGGCGAGCCCGGGTCGAACGGGGACTTTTCGAGCACCTCACGGGCGTGCTCCAACGCCTCCTCCAAACGGCTGCGAAGGGCGTCCGGCAGGGTGGCGGAGCCCAGTGCGCAGGCGGCGAGAGCCCGTTCGAGTGCCACGCCCTGGACCTGGTCGAGGCGGCGTCGGACGCCCTTGTGGGTGAGGAGGTCGCGCAGGGCGTAGCCGTCGCCGGATTCACCCGTTCGGCTGGTCAGGTGGGCGAGGAGGTTTCGGGCGGCGGGCGTATCGTGGCCGGCGGCGTCGAGGGCGGTCAGCGTGAGGCGGGTGGTGAAGACGGCCAGGCCCTCCTCCGGCTCGAAGGCGATGCAGTGGCCGATTACCCAGTCGGCTGCCTGCTGGTCGCCGGGGCGGCACAGTGTGGTGAGCACTGCGGTGACCGCGTCCTCCCACGGGTCGCCGGGCTCGGTGTCGTCCAGCAGGGTGAGGGCGCCAGGCAGGTCGCCGGTGGTGGCGCGTGCGAGGACGGCGACCTGGCGGCCGTCGAGGAGGCGTCGGCCGATGCCGCGGTGTTCCTCGATGTGGCGCAGGGCTTCGCTCCAGCGGCCGGCGGTGGTGAGGGCGCGGGTGCCGTCGGCGATCACGACCCGCCACAGCCACGCCCGCACGTCGGCGCGCTGCTGGTCGGTCTCGGTCAGCGCGGCGGGGACGGTGATGCCGTCGAGGACGGTCTCGGTGGCGCTGGTGACGGCCCGGTAGAGGTCGAGGAGGAGCTGGTGGCCGCGCTGGTGTTGGCCGGCGCGGATGTGGAGGCGGGCGAGGTTGACGATCGGCTCGAGCCCGCGGATGGCGCTCATCGCGGGCAGCGGTCCCCTGAGCAGGTAGAGGTCAGCGTGGCAGTGGCACAGCTCGCGGGCGTACTCGGGCAGGCCGAGATCGGAGGCGAGCAGCGCTGCCTGGTTGAAGACGGTGGATGCCTGGCCCGGGTCTGCCTGCCGGGAGGCCGTGTCGGCCAGCTCGCGGAGCCGGCCGACACGGGCGTTCTGGGGCAGGCACGCGGGCCGGATCCTCGCGACCAGCGGGAAGCGCCGGGCGACGGGTCCGGTCGGGTGCACGGCGGCTACTTCCAGGTGACGGTGATCGGGTGGTTCGGGCGCTCCAGGACGAAGCGGCCGGCCGCCGGGTCGGCGGGGGTGTCGGGGAGGGCGATGCGCAGGCCCCGGTTGCGGAAGCCGGTGTTCCAGACGCGGATCTCCTCGGAGACGAGGTCGGCGAGCGCGGCGCCGTCGGGGCCGTGGCCGATGACGCCGGTCTCGTATGTCTTGCGCCCGTCGGCGGTGGGCTCGCCGGAGCGCAGGGTGAGGTAGGCGAGGGAGCCGCCCTGGACGGTGGCCATGGCGCCCCAGCCGAACATCGGGGTGACGATGCCGCGCTCGCGGGCGGAGCCGGTGACGCTCATCCGCATCAGGGAGTTGGGCAGCGTCAGGGCCAGCCACAGGTCCTGGTACTCGTAGGTGGTGCCGCCGGGGATGGTCACCCCCGTCCAGGTCTCGTGGCGTCCGCTGTCGAGGACGCCGAGCAGCATGGAGGCGTCGACCGCGTCGTCCTGGTCCTTGTGGACCTGGAGGGTGACGTCGCCCTCGCCGGTGAGGTGGACGGTACGGCGGGCGTCGTCCATGCTGCCGCGCAGCGGCATGAAGACCGCGAGCTGGTCGTCGACCGACACCCAGCCGTCCTCGCCGCGCTCGAAGGCGATGGTCCGGGAGGCGGTGCCGCGCAGCCGCAGCGGCAGCACGATCCGCCCAGTGGGCTTGACCTGCTCCAGCCACGGGGTGGGCATCTCGCTGCTGCTGACGGTGGCGATCACCCGGTCGAACGGGGCCGCGGCCGGGCGGCCGAGGGCGCCGTCGCCGAGGACCGCCTCGACGTTGGTGATGCCCGCGTCGGCGAGGTGCTTGCGGGCGCCGTCGACGAGGTCCTCGTCCACGTCCACGGCCGTCACGTGCCCGTTCGGGCCGACGATTCGGCAAGCGCGGCGAATCCACCCGCAACCTGGACGCCTCCGCCCACCTCGCGGGTCCGCCGACGGATCGGCTCCCGGCCGCCGAGTAGCCGACGCGCCGGGGCTTCCACCGTTGGTATGTTCCGCCGCCTCACCGCGCCCAGCCCCTGCCTGGCGTGGCGAAGTGGAGCTGGACGACCTGCGCGAATGCCCAAAGAGGGCCAAGCCCCAGGCAGGGGGCCTGGGGCTTGGTGTTCGGTGCGAGGATTGGCTACTTGAGCGGGGTGCCACCCGCGTTGTGGTTGGCGATCGTCTTGTTGATCAGGTTCCCGCCGTCGGTCTCAGGCGTGGTCTGTTCCGACCAGCCGGCGCCGAACAGGAGGGCGGCGACGTGTGCGTTCGCCGTCTGGTCCATGTGCGAGAAGAACCAGTCGACCTTGTCGTCCTTGTAGTGGCCGGGGGTGTTGTTCCCCGCCATGTTGCCCAGGGGGATCTGCCACAGGACCACCGGCTTGCCCATCGACTCGGACATCGTCTTGTAGAACGCGAGGGCGGCGAAGCCCTTCTGGTCGTTCCAGAAGGTGTCCTTGCTGCCGTGGGCGGGCAGCGCGTACCAGCCTGCGTCGCGGTCCGTCACGTCGGTGACCAGGAAGTCGGCGTTCTTCGCCCCGAGGTCCGCGTAGTCCTTGACGCACTGCGGGGTGTTCTGCTGCCAGTCCCAGCAGGTCAGGTGCAGTCCCACGCCGATGTTGGGCGCGTACTTGTGGCTCATCGCGATCAGGCACTGGGCCAGGCCGGAGGCGCTGTTCTCCTGCGATCCGCAGTCCGTCGGGTTCGCGGCCTTGACCTGGGCGGCGACCTGGTGCGGGTTGCCGAGCGAGCGGACGTAGCCCCAGAAGTCCGGCTCGATGTCGACCATGTCCTGCGCGGTGCCGATCTTCTGGAGGAAGAAGCGGTAGTCGTTCATGTACTTGGTGAGCAGGTCGGCCCGGTTGATGGCCTGGACCTCGCCGGGACCGTCGCCCTGGCCCGCCATGTCTCCGAGGTCGCGCAGCGAGTACCACGTGAAGAGGTACTTCTGCGGGCGCGGCTTGCCCTGGTACGTCGCCTTGGACGCGCGGTCGTTGTTCACGGCTATTTGGGTGCCGGGCGCCGTGGTGTCGCCGGTCCAGCAGCCCCACCAGCCCGACCACTCGGACTTGCAGCGCGAGGCGGTGTAGGCGTCGGACGAGGGTGCGGGCTGGCTGTGGATGTACGCGTACCGCACGTCGAACGGCGCGGCGTTCGCCGTGGAGTCATCCATCAAGCCGCCGAGGAGCACCGTGCTGCTGCCCATGAGGCTCTTCGCCGGGCTGCCGCCGCCGGTGGCCGGGGACGCCGGCGGCGCCGAGGTGGGGCGGGTGCTCGGGGTCTGGCTCGCCGGAGCGCTGCCGGCCGGCTTGGTGGGCGTGGTGGGGGTGGAGGGCGTGCTGCCGGAGCCGCCCGTGTTCCCGGTACCGCCGGTGCTGCCGGCCGGGACGAGCTGCCACTGCTGGTTGGCGCCGTTCCAGTCGTGGTACTGGGCGAGCTGGCCCCCGTTGGCCTTGGAGCCGAGCGGGACCTCGACGGCCATGTTGCTGAAGCGGTTGATCAGACGCACGTAGCCGTCCGAGGACTTCTCCAGGTGGAACTGCTGGTTGGCGCCGTTCAGGTCGCGCCACTGGACCAGCTTGGAGCCTTCGGTCCTCGACCAGCCGTAGTCGTCCAGCACCTTGCCGGAGTTCCGGTTCTGCAGCCGGTAGTTGCCGTCACCCGAGTCGATGAACTTCCACTGCTGGTTGGTCCCGCCGGTACGGTTCCACTGCCCCAGCGACGAGCCGTCGTAGGTGGCGTAGTCGAGGGCGTCCAGTGCCTCGCCGGTGTTGCGGTTGACCAGCGTGTACCAGGCGTTGGTGTCCACGGTGTCCGCCGAAGCCGTGCTGACCACGACCACGGAACCACCCAGGACCGCCAGGCCGACGGCCGCCCAGAAGCTCCGACGCTGGTACAAGCGGCGGCTACGGTGCGTCTGCCGCCGCCCGGGAATCGACGTGGATGGGCGAGGGTACATGTTGATGCTCTCTTTCAGCCGTCGGCTATGACCAGACCGCCTTTGCGGACACCCCCCAGTTGTCGCTGCCCCGCGGAAAGGTTGCCTCGACCGAGCTGGTGGTCGCCGAAACCGCGTACGACCCGTTCGTCCAACTGGCCCGCGCCGCCGACCGGACCAGCACGATCGAGCTGGCGGCGGGACCACCACCGCGTTCCGGGCGCTCGACCCGGACCGGGTGGTGTACCTGGGCACCTTCTCCAAGATCTTCGCCCCCTCGGGCGTCGTCCGGTCCAGGGCCCCGTGCGCCAGGAGGCCACCGGCATCGCGGTCGCCTTCGCCCGCACCCCGATGACCCTGGCCTACGAGGCCTGGGGCCTGCACGCAGCCTCCGGCGGGCGCGCCGTGATCGGCCTCGGCTCGCAGGTCAAGCCGCACATCGAGAAGCGCTTCGGGATGCCCTGGGACCGGCCGGCCGCGCGGATGCGCGAGTACGTCCACGCGGTACGGGCGATCTGGCACAGCTGGCAGACCGGCGAACGGCTGCGGTTCCGCGGCGACTTCTACACCCACACCGTGATGACCCCGGTCTTCTCCCCCAACCCCGTCCCCGCCGGCGCGCCCCGGATCCTGCTGGCCGGCGTGGGGCCGCTGATGACGCGCACCGCCGGGGCGGTGGCCGACGGCTTCCTCAGCCATCCCTTCACCTCGGTCGCCTACCTCACCGGGCAGGTGCTTCCCGGTCTGGCCGAGGCTCGCGCCGGCGCCGAGGCGGACGGCGCCGCCTGGACCGCCCGCCCCTTCGAGAGCTGACCGCCATGGTCGTCCGCACCGCCCCACCCGCAGTCCGGCTGCCCGACGGGACCCCGGACATGGGGAAGATCACCTTCACCCGACCACACGATCTCCTCGTGGCGCGGTTCGCTGACAACCCGTTCGGCGCGGACTCCGGCTATGTGCACCAGATGGGCCTGACCGCCCGGGACCTGATGCAGAAGGCCGCCCACCTGGTCCACACCATGCCTGACGACCGCCGCGCACGCGAGGTCCTGACCCTGTTCACCCGGGAGTTCCAACGCGACCCGGACATCTCCGGCATGGCCCTCCCACTGCTGGTCGAGGCCTATCTGCTGGTCAACCGCCCCGGCGCGCCCACGCAGCCCGGGCCGCAACGCCGCGCGTCCGATTACCTGGACAAGATCACTGACCAGCAGTCGGTCGACCGCGTACTGGAACTGGCACGCCAGGATGGGCTTCGACCTGGACGAACTTCAGAGGGCCGCAGGGGTTCGCCTCGGAAGCACAGCGCGCCGGATCAACAGCCCCGTGGTGCTCAACTCGGAGGAGCTCGACCGGGTCGAGGCGATGAACCACCTCGTGACCGCGATCCTCGCCGAACAGTCCCGCACGACCGAGGACGACCAGGTCCTCGAGCTCGTCAGCCTCCTCGTAGACGCCGCCAAGGCCAACGACACGGACCTGTTCACCGAGATCACCGCACTGGCGCGCAAGCGCAAACACCTGCCACAGGTGGTCGGCGTCCTGCTGTCGAATCTCAACCGCACCTGCCCGGTCGACGCCCGCACACCGGAGGGCCGCCCGGACCTGCACGACCTGTGCGGCACCACCGAGCAGGCACGGTTTCTGGACCGTGTCTGCCATCAGGCAGACGGCGAGCAGAACGCGCTCGCGCTGTGGGAATCCACCCGGGCCGCCGTCGAACTGCTCGCCTCCGCGCAGACAGTCATGAAGACGACCGGACACCAACAGGACACGATGGCCGTGCTGCGCACGGGCTTCGCCGCCAACCCCAAACTGATCGCCCCCGCGGTGCGAGCCGTCGCGGAAGCTGCCACTCTGTGCATCGCCGCCCTGGACCGCAGCAAGCCGCCACAGCGCCCCGAGATCGACACCACCGGGTTCACCCCACCGGACGACCCGTCCGACGTGGCGCTGCCGCCGCTGCCGCTGCCCGGCGACTCCTGCTTCGAGGACGACCCCGCCGAAGCCTTCGCCTTCGACCAGCCCATCGCCTCCCACGCCACGCGGTGGCGCGACAAGCTGCTGCGCTACTACGCGACGCCGGAGGCGGCCGTCCGGCTGTTTGGCTTGATCGACCACAAGACGATGCGCCCCTCGGTGAGGTCCAACCTCCTGGCCGCGAAGATCCTGCTTGGTCAGGAACGGGACCGGCTCGACCGGGCCAGGGTCTATCACATGAACTCCCGCCTGACCCGCCTCGCCACCGCACGACGGTTCACGCCGCGCGAGCAGGCGATCAGTTGGGACCGAATCCCGACCCGGGTCAGGTTCATGTGCTTCGAGCACCCGATCGCCGCCGGCTCAGGCCAGCCGATCGTCGCGATCTCCTGGAGCCCCTGGTACGCCGGCTGGGAGCCGCACCCGGACGCCGACCCGCGAGACGAGACGGCCGGACTCGGCCGACCGGTGTGGTTGCACCAGGCCCCTCATCCGGACCGGAAGCAGGCGCAGCGGTATTTCGCGGGCACGGTCACCGGAAGGGACCCGGCCGGCCTGCTGGCGAAGTCGTCGTGGGAGTACCTGTGGGTGACCTTCTACTGCGCCGCCCCGGGCGGCGAGATCCCGGTGTCCTGGCTGTCGGAGCTCGCGGTGCCGATCGGCTCACGTCTGCCCGAGGGCGGGCCGGATGCCGGCACTCGTCTGTCTTGGCTGCGCGCACTGCTCGCGGTGTGGGGCCTGCAGACCGACCCCGAGCGGCGCCCGGGCGATGTCGTCGCTGTGGAGAAGGAGGTGGAGGTCTTCCGCCAGGACAATAGGTCCAAAGGCAAGAAGGGCAAGAACACGGCGCGCCGCGCCGACATCGTCCACGTCGTCTCGGACGAGGACGTCCCGCCCGGGTGGACGAGCGCGAGCGCGTGCTCATCGCCAACGGCTTGTGCGGCGCGCACCGCCTCGGTGCCGACCCCCAGTTCAGTCCGCGCCCGGTCTTGGGCCACCGCTGTACGGGGGCCGGCACGAGTCACGTGCTGACGCAGGTGCCAGGCTGCGGCACGGACCACGCCGTGCTCCGGCCCGCAGGGTGCGTACGGCTGGCCAGTCAGGTCGGCTGGGTCGAGGCGGAGCCCGGCCGCCAGGGAACACAGAACGTGATGCCGGTCAACCCAGTCGCTGCCGGCTTCCACGTCTACGATCAGCTGCTCCAAGAGGCCGGATGACGCCGCTAGTTCAGCCGTGCCGACCCATCGCAAAGCAGTCACGGCGCTCCGGCCACCCGGTTACCGCACCGTGGCCAGCCACCGGTGTACGCAGCCCGGTAGCGCCTCCCCGCAGACACGGAGTGAACGCGGGCATACGGCTCGAGCGCCATAGCGCCCGACCGCATCGCGGGCCAGCCGGGGCGGTGTCGGGTTCTCTCCGTCCCAGCCGCTGGTCGACCGCGGCCGAGCCGTGCTGCCCCCGGTGGAAGGTGCGTTACCGTCAAGTGCAGGCGGTTCGGCGGCGGTCTTGCCGTCATCGTCGCCTTCGGCAGTGCTACCCGTGCACGCTGACTCGCGTCGCGGTCACTACCGACGCAGTTGGGTGGGAGCGGTGGGGTAGGGCAGGTTCTCGGGCTTGCCTTCGGAGTCGACGCGCGTGTCGTTGAGGTAGTGGGCGCATTCGGCGAGCGCATCGACCTCGAAGAAGCCGCTCGGGTTGTAGAAGTCGATGTAGACGGTGTCGGAGACGGATCCCGGGCCGGTGCTGGGGGCGTCATTTTCAGACGGATGTCGAGGTCGGACTCTTTGTAGGCGGCGACCGTCCAGCCCTGTTGGGTCAGGGTCTGGCGGGCTCGCTGTATCGCGTCTACCGCCTGGGGCCGGGTGAGCCCGGTGAGTGCCCAGCCCGCGCTCACGGCGGCGGCCCGGGGCTCGTGGGGGGCGGTGTCCTGCATGTTCTGGAGGGCGTGGGCGAGGCCCCGCAGGTGGCAGTCGTAGATGTTGGCTTTGATCCCACGGCTTTGCCCATGGTTGAGTGCCAATCCCCTCGGCAGGGCGAGAGCGTCGTAGACGACCTGTGTCCGATCGTCCAGATGACGGGCGGTGCTGGCCGGGTCGGCCGCCGGGAACGGCTCTCCCTGCCAGACCTTGGTGAACCTCACCCCGCCGACCACCACCGCACCCGCCGCGACCACACCCGCCACCAACAACGCGGCCGCCTTGCGGCGCTGGCCACCCCACTGAGAACTATCCACCATGGCCCGTATCGTGCACCGACCCGCCCGGCAGCCGCATGAGTACACGTACTCAACCGATCGCTCAGTTCGGCACGAGCCGCACACCCCGCGGCGCCCCCGTAGTCGGCTGCCACACGTGGGTGTACGTGTTTGTTACTCAGACGCGGGCGGACTTGGACACTGGAGGCGTGTCGCGCGGTCTCGGGCGTGTTCAGCGGGCCGTGCTGGCTCATCTGACGCACAACCGATCGGGCGCAGCGCGTTGACCGGACTGCCCGGGGGGTACGCGAGATCGCGGCCGGGGTCTTCGAGGTGCCGCAGGCCAGTGGGGCGCAGTTGGCGTCGGTGCGGCCCCGGGCCGGTGCCCGTCATCAAATGATGACGGGCACCGGCCCCGGTCAGGGCTCCAGGTGTTCGACCACCAGGTCGAGCGTCCACCGCATGTGGTCGTCGTTCGGGTCGTCCATCCAGTTCGTGGCGCGGATCTGGGCGAACGGGTGAGCCTTCATCCAGTCGCCGGCAGCGTGCAGCACGTCCGACTCCTCGGATCCTGTGAACGACACCTTCTCCAGGCCAGCGGTCTCGCTCGCGCGCTTCACCGGACCGTGGTGGAACGTGGGGCCGCCGGGGCGGTCGCTGTTCAGCCGGACCACGGCGCTCTCGCTCGGGCCGCTCACGCGGACGCCTTCACCGGCGCAGGCCGGTCGTCCAGGACGATCACCGGCGAGGAGGAGGAGTCGCCGTTCGCCGGCTCGACCCGTTCCAGCGCCGCGGAGATCGCCGACTCCACCCGCCGGCCGATGGCCTGCTCGAGCGACGACCAGTTACCGATGGCCCCTGCGACTCCCTGCAGAAGCTGAGCAGCGCCGCCAGGTAACTACCCGAGAGAGGGACCACGATCATGCCGTTGCCCTCGTCGGTGATGTCCTGCTCGGACGGAGCGCGGAACACCTGACCGACACCATGCGAGCCGGGTGTCCTTGGCCAGAGCCTCCGTGAAGTACGCCCAGGTGTCCTTATGGCAGCGAAGACGGCCACCCCGATACCGGCGGCGTTCACCAGGTCCTGGCGGTGACGTGCCCAGTACGTGGTGTGGCTGCTGTGCTGGTCGTCGTCCTTGCGGAACCAGTCCAAGATGCCCACGGGGTGCTCCTCCGGCTCGGGCGGCCGACGGCACGACCGGCAGCCATGAATTGTTATCTCTCGAGAGCTGATTGTGTCGTCTCCGCGGGTGCCGGGGCGGGCGATCGCGTGATGACCCTTCGCCAGGGTCGCTCGTAGCCGCCGCCACAGGCCCGACACTGCGCCCGAAAGAGCGCGGAGGTCGGCGAGAGACAGTCGGCGGGCTCGGCAGGATGGTCGTGGCCGTCGATCCGCAGGAACAGCTGCGGCAGCTCGCAGCCGCAGGCCGGCTTCCGCTCTGGCTCCTGGTCGGCCGCTCTGCGGCCCGGCACCCGGGGAGGGTGCGCGCGCAAGCTATGGTGCCTGACCGCCGCCGGCCGGCCGCCGCGCTGCTGCCGGCCGGGGCCAAGCTGTCGGCGCTGCGCCCGGAGCGGAAGGGATCGGCGGCGGCGTTCTCCGAGCACGCCCTGGACGTCGCCGCGACCGCCGGCCTACTCGCCAAGGGCGGCATCGGGCACCTGGGCGCGTTCTCCACCGAAGTCGAACACGCGCTGCCCGGACGCCGCTCCCTCTTCACCGACCTGGTGCTGCGCGACCCGGGCACGCAGGTGCCGCTGCTCCTGGTCGAGGTCGACCGGGAGAACGAAGGCGTCGGCACCCTTGTGGACATGCTCACCACCTACCGCACCTGGTGCGAACTCCCCGCGAAGGGTGCCACGAAGGCCGCGTTCGAGAAGTCGCTCGCCCGCAGGCGAGAACGCACCCACGAACTGCGGCTATGGCCCACCCTCTACCCGGCCACCGGCCGCGAGGGTCTGCCGCCGGTCGCCCTGATCTTCGAGGCCGGCCGCAAGCGCACCCGCCGCCCCGGCACCGCCCCGCTCACCCCACAGGAGAAGAAGGAGAAGACGAAGGCCGACCACCACCGGCTGCTGCGCCGCGCCCAAGCGGTGGAGGCCGCCTCCGAGGCCACCTGGTACGCGCCGCCGTACCGGGAGGACGGCGTCACCGCCCGCGACCATCACCGCGCGCTGCCGGTGGTGGCCACCACCCTTCCGCTGCTGCGCGCCTGCGGGGCCGACGCTGCGATCTGGCGCCGCTTCGGCCGCCCCGGCTGGCACACCCTCGACGCCGCGCTCGACAACCCGGACGGCGACCGGCTGCTCGAAGCCGAGCGGGCCGCCGTTGAGCAGGCCCGCCAGGAACGGGTCGCGGCCGAACGGGAACAGCGGCGCCCGGCCTGCTGCCGCTGCTCGGCGAAGTTCACGGACGAGCGGTGGGCCGAGAAGGAACGGGGCTGGAACGACGACGGGCCGTGCGCAAGCTGCCGCCAGGCCAACGCCGACCAGAAGGCCCGCCAGGAGGCCGAGCGCGAGCAGGCGGCCGCCGAAGCCGCGGCCGCCGAGGCGAAGCGCCACCGCTCCTGGTGGCGCCGGCCCTGACTCGGCCTCACCCCGGCGCAGGGCGCTGACCTGCGCCGGGGAGTTAGGCCACCCCCGCTGACCTGCGGCGGTGAGTTTCCCCGCCAGCCGGTGAGTTTCCCCTCCCAGGGCTGGTGAGTTTCGCTGCCGGGGCCGGTGAGTTTGCCCGCCCCGGCAGCCGGGCCACAGGTGAGTATCAGGTATCTGGGCAGGCCAGAGGCCGGTTAGAACGGCCTCGTGCTGCTCCGTACGGGTGGCGGCCGGTTCGGCCCCGGCGCGGGGCGGGCAGATTGCGGCATGACGACACCTTCGACCAGGCGCCGCCGCCCGACCGCCACCGTGCCCGCTCCTGCGATCCCGGTCCGCGCTGTGAGGCCGCCGGCTCCTGTTCGGCCGGGCAACGGGTGCTGCCGGACTTGGTCCAGCGAACATCTGACGCCTGGCGGGATGGTCGTCCGGACGACCTGGCACGAACCCGTCTGCCGAACCTGGGGCCAGCCGGCCCGGTGATCAAGCAGTTCCACCCCGCGCGTCCAACCGGCGCCGATAGGCTCGCCGGTTACTCCGGTTCCGGGCTGCTCTCAACCCTGTCTGGCAGTAGTAGGCCTGCTGGCGGGTCCTCGACCACTCCGGCGCTGAAAGTCGGAGGCACCATCCATGCGGTGGGCTGCCGCAAATCGACCGTGCCGCCGCTAAAGTCGGCTTCGGTGAAGGCCACTTCGCTGCCAATGAACATGGAACCGTCGAAGATCACTATGCCAGCGATGAACTCGGCGCGGTGGAAGCTCACCTCGCCACCGCCGAACCTGGAGCCGGTGATACTCACCTCGCTGCCTGTGAACTTGGCACCGATGAAGAGCGTCCTGCCGCCAGCGAAGTCGGCATCGGCGAAGATCACCCTGCCGCCCGCGAACTCGGCATCGGCGAAGATCACCCTGCCGGCGATGAACTTGGCGTCGTAGAAGAGCATGTCGCCGCCGCTGAGCTTGGCGTCGATCAGGTCCACTGTGCTGCCGCTGAACTCGGTGTTGAAGAAGTTCACCTCGCCACTACTGAACTCGGTGCGGTAGAAGCTCACCCTGCCGCCGGTGAACTCGGCATTGGCGAACTCCATCTTGCCGCCGGTGAACTCGGCATCGGCGAAGTTCACCTCGCCGCGGGTGAGCTTGACGCCGACGAAGCTCACCCTGCCGCCAGCGAGTTTGGCGAGGGTGAAGTCCACTTTGCCGCCGGTGAACTGGGCACCGGTAAACCACACCTCAGCGCCGGTGAGTTTGGCGAGGGTGAAGTCCACTACCCCGCCGCTGAACTTGGCGCCGACGAAGTCGACGTCGCCCGTGAACTTGGCGTCGCTGAAGCTCACCCGGCCGCCGCTGAACTCGGCGAGACCAAAGTTCACCCTGCCGCTGAGCTCAGCACTGGCAAACGAAACTCCGTCGCCGGTGAACTTCGCGCTCGCGAAGCTCACCACCCCGCCTTTGAAACGCGCGCCGGAGAAGTTCCCTCCGTCGAAGACCGTGCCGGTGAAGTCGAAGTCGTACCCCTGCCAGGAGGCGCCAGGCCTGCTGCCCTTTTTCTGCAGATGGGCGCGGATGCAGCGGATCACCGTGTGACGGACTTCGCGGTTGGCCCGCCAAGCCATGCCTTCCTCTGGCGGTGCCGTCTCGGCTGGCTCCGCCGGGTAAGGCATACGCAGGTAGGCGCAGAGTACGTCGATGCAGGTCTGTCGACGTTCGGCCCAGTCGTCGGCCAGTCCGACCATTGCATGCACCCCGGCCAGCTGGCAGGCGGGTTCCTCGTGGCCGAGCAGTTCGGCGGCCGTAGCGAACCGCTCGTTGAGCAGCCGCACCCGCTCATGTCCCAGTTGTTCCTGAGCGCTCTTGCGGAGTTGCTTGGCCGAGAACCAGGCCGCAAACCCTGCGATCCCGCCACCGATCAGCGCGCCCACGAAAGCGCTGGCAAGAGGCACCCACCACGGGCTGCTCGACGCCGCCCCCAGGCCGGAAGCCTGAGGCGACGGGCTCGCGGTGAGCGCCATATGGACACCGTCCGCCAGGGTCGTCAGTGCCGTCATGGCGGTCACCGTAGGTTCCGAGCGGCGTGCAGTCCCGCAAGGCAGGCCGAGGCTAGATCCGATTCACTCGTCCACCAGTGCGTGGTCCGTCGGTCGACCGCGGACCCAGGGAGAATGGGACAGGAGGCTAGGAGGTGTCAGCCCATAACCCGCAGCACGTGGTCGGGAGTCCTGTCCGTGGGCCTGGTCAGTCTGCCCGTATCGCTGTACACGGCCACCGAAGCGCGGAGGCCGAAGTTCCACGAGCTCCAGCGCGGGACCTCTTCGCGGGTTCGGCATCAGCGGGCGCTGCCCGCTGCGGGCCGCGCCGCCCGGTTGGGTGCTCCGCCGGCGGCGGTGCGCCGGGCTTCGAGCTACCATACCTCGTCAGCTTCGCCACCATCGGGGCCATCGGGCTGGCCCACTCGGCGTACCTCGACCACGCGGCTGCGCACCGCGTACGCCGGCGACCACCTGGTCGTCCTGGAGCCCGACGCGGTCCTTCCCGGGAGGATCCGGCTGTCAACCTTGATGGCCGCCCCGGTGCTCGGTCGCCCACATTGATGGGTCACCAAGGTTTGGATTGGATACCTTGGCGGCCTGGTCATGGCTGGATAACGTCGCAGGTCAAAGCATTGGTGAGGGCGGGTCCGGATACCTTGATGCCCGCCCCGGGCCCGGACGGGGCATCAAGGTACGGGCGCCGGTCAGGCCTGCAGCTGGGTCCAGCCGCACGGGCGCCGACCTTCGGTGCCGAGCGGGTGCCGCACCGGGGCGGCGGGTCCGTGCTGGACCAGGTCCTCGAGGCGGGCCGCGCCGGTGGGGACGGCGGCGAGCAGCTCGGCGACGGCCGGGTTCTCCTCGACGGCCAGGCGCAGGTCCGCCACCGCCGCATCGACGGCGGCGGCCGGGGTGGCGACCAAGACCACCAGCACGCTCGGGAACGCCCTCCACCGCCGTTCCCACGCCGGGCCCCGGCCGCCCGGGCCCTCCTGGTCCCGCAACCGAGCGCAGGCCGCCAGCTGCGGCGCCGTGGTGTCCTGGTCCTCGCGCCGGGCCTGCAGCTGGATTTGGACGGGTCCGCTTTCACGGTCGAGGAGCTCCAGCCGCGGGGGTGCTGCAAGGTCAGCCGGATGTCCCGGGAGGCGGAGCCGGGTCGTAGGTGCGCCGGGATGGGGCGGTGCTCGTGGAAAGGGCGTTGCCGAACAGCTTCGACGCGAGCTTCTCGCTGCTCATGGTGTCGCGGTCGACCTCGACGAACGTCCGGTGCAACGCCTGACCGCCCGCGACGGCGGTGTAGTGCAGCAGCCTGTCCGGGACGACCGCGCTCATCCCGGCCCTCGCCGTCGAGGGCTGATCAGAGGAACTGGGCGACTGCGCCGGTCACGGCGGCGGCGAGGGTTAGGACGGCAGCGAAGGTGGTGGCGGCGCGCATCACTGCGGCCGGGTAGGTGGCGCCGTCGAGGCGAGCCAGCGTGCCTGCGGCAGCGGCAGCCATGAGAGCGAACACCACGACCACAGCGGTGGCAAGCAGAACGACGGCGAGATGGGTCACGGTGATCTCCTCCTGTACAGCGGGGGGTTGGCGTAACCAAATTCGCGGAAATGGTGTTCGCCGTGGTTCAGCCGAACGATGATGAACACCGGTGAACACACACCCGATCAGGCCTTGGCGAGCCGTCCCGCTTCCTCCGGGGCCAGGTCGGTGGCCAGCGCGACGTCGCGGATTGCCCAGCGGACCCGGTACGTCTCCGGCATCGCGCCCGCAGCGACCCGTGAGGTGCCGAACCGTTCCAGCACGAGGTGGTAGCAGTCGATCCGGCGGTCCGCAGGGACGTCGACGTCGATGTCGGGCAGCGAGCGGCGCCGGAAGGACAGGAACCTCTCCATGATCATGAGGCCGTATTCGAGCGGGTTGACCGCCGAGATGCCGAGCAGATGCACGATCAGCGACCCGGCGCCGGAGCCGCGCGCCGACACCCGCACCCCGGCGTCCTTGAAGTCGGCGACGATCCTCCCGACCGTCAGGTAGAACGTCGACCAGCCCAAGCCGGTTGCCCCCTCCAGCTCTTCGGCCAGCCTGCGGACGGCCTCCGGGTTGCGGTCCATGCCGCGCTCGGCCAGCGCCGACTCACACCGCTCTCGCAGCACCCGGGCCGACGACCCCGGCACCAGGCCGAGCCGGTCCTCCTCCGGGAACCGCACGCCACCGATCCCCAGATCCGACTTCGAGTCCAGACGGCACTCGGCCGCCGTCCGGGCCGTCACCGCCAGCAGCCGCCGGCCACCGCCCGGACCCTGCCCGGCCGCCTCGGCGACCTCGTCGGCCAGGGGTGCCATCGCGGCCGGAGGCTTCAGCCACCGCTCGCCGTTGCACACCGCACCTGGCTGGACGGGGCGCAGCAGGCGCGCGGAGTCCAGGACGTCGGCGACCGTGCCTTGGCCGGGGTTGGCGTAGCGGACGGCGTTGGTGATCACCGCCTCCAGATCAAGGTCCGCGGCCAAGCCCACCGTGCGGGCGGCCAACCGCAACGAGCCGGGCCCAGTGCCCGGACGGCGCAGGTTCACCGCCTCCAGGCGCAGAGCCGGGCCGAACCACTGCCGCCACGGGGCCAGCAGCTGTGCGGCGCGGTCCGGCCGGCCGACCGCCAACGCCCGGAGCGGCTCGGAGCCGGGGCCGAGCAGCACGGTGAGCCCTTCCGTGTGGGCGGCCAGCACCTTCAGCGGCACCACCGGCTGTCCGCCACCACGCTCGGACCGCGCTGCCCAGGCCGCGCTGATCAACGCGCACAGGTTGGCCCAGCCCTCCTTGTCGCGAGCGAGCAGCGTGATCCGGGGCGCCGACTCGTCCACAAACGCGCCTCCGCGCGCGGGGGTTCGTCGCCGCCCGCCCGAGGCGTCTGGCTCGACCAGGCCGACCGCCAGGTCCGCGCCGAACAACGGCCGCACACCGGCGGCCGCGCACGCCTTCGCGTGCCGGACCACCCCGGAGACGGTGTCCCGGTCGGTAAGCGCGAGCTCGGCGACGCGGCGCTCGGCGGCCCGCTCGGCCAGCGCGGACGGGAGCGAGGCGCCATAGCGGACCGAGTAGCCGGAGGCGACGTGCAGCTGCGCGACCACCGCACATCACCTCCGGTCCTTCGGTCAGCCCCTTCTCGTTGTCGGTCCGGCTCCCCTCCGGTGGTGCCAGGGTAGACCTTGTTCGATTATGTGTTCGATTTATTACCCCAGGTAGACGCACCGTGACACCCTGCTCCACCCGGCGGTACCGGAGGGGTGGGCGCGACGGCGCCGGACGGCGGCCGGGCCAGCAGGTGCCATTGATAGAGGTGCTGGAGGTCTTGATGGCGATCCACTGACCGCTTTCGAGCTTGGCGGCACCGGTCGGAACAGGTCCGCCTTCGCCGTCCACCCTTCGGACCCCTGGCATACAGCACGGTCGTGGTGCAGGTCGGATTAAGGCATGGCTGGGCCAGAGCCAGAGTGATCAGCCGGTCGACCAGCGCCTTCGGGACGACGCCGTCCGACAGCAGGTCCTGCAACTGGGGAAACTTCTCCCGCATGGACCGGGAGAGCTCATCCTTAGCCTCAACGCGGCCCGGATGCGCACCGCTACGGTCGAACAGCATCCACTGCAGCTCCTCAAGCCACTCGCCGTCGACCGAAACAGCCCGCCGAACTGCCGACTGCGCCGTCGGGTCCGACTGCCGGCCTGAACGCCGCGTCACGGCGCACTCCGGTCCACCGTTGCTGCCCCCGGCGTGCCCGGGTCGGCCTGTACGGGCAGGTTCCCCCTGTGCCACCCCGGCAAGAGCAGGCGCAGCGCGTTGATCAGGCCCCGCACCTCCGCCAAGACCTTCGGCACGTCCTTCGCCGGTGCCTTGCGCACACTCACCCACACCACGAAGCCGACCAGCGTGAAGGCGGCACCCACGAGCCCCGCCAACACCACGATCACCGCGAGGAAGTCCACTGTCTCTCCAGAAACGCCGAAGGCCCCCGCCATCGGCGGGGGCCTGGAAACGAAAGAGCCCCGCGCCAACTGGCCGGGGCTTCGTCACGGGCACACTGCTGCCCGGTTGGGAACATGCTTCCACATGGCCTGGGCGGGCGTCAAAGGCGTTTTTTCGCAGGTCAGTTGACTGCAAATGGAGATGCTCGGCAAGGCGTGGTTTTGTGACACCTGTACGAAGTACCTGCTGGGAGCGTGGCCGCCCCGACCCGGGTGCGATGTACAAGCGCCACATCGCGAGGGTCTGCAACCCGGCCGAGCCGGCGGCGTCGCCACACCGTGGTCGGCCGCGCCGCTCCAGGGACAGTGGCCCGGTCGGTAAGCGCGAGCTCCGTGATGCCGCTCAAGGGCCCCGTGGACGCCGGTGCCGGTCTCGGGATCAGCACCAGATCCGGCCCTCGTCGCGGTAGTGCGGCCACGGCTGCCCGATCACTTCGCTGTTCAGCAGGTGGGTGATTCCCGCAGCCCAGGTACCGGGCCTGACCAGCTCGATGAGGTACCGATCGAGCTCGGAGCGGCGCAGTTGCAGCGTGCGCCCTGGTACCGCCCGGAGGCCGCCGGGGAGGTCAACTGCCCGAAGCGGTTGACTGCGGTGGATCTCCATCACGACTTCGCCGGGCTGCAGGTCGCCGCTCCCGGGCGGACGCACCCACCGGGCGTCCATGCCGGCCGCCTGCAGCAGCCTTGCGAGCGCCGGCCCGGAGGTCTCCACGGTCAGCACCGTGTAGTCGCCGATGATGCGGGCGCACAGAGCTGGGTGGAGCGGGTATGCCGCCCACGGGACTCTGATCGGGTCGCGGGCGGTGAAGTCCAAGCTCGTCGAGTGCACGTTGTTCGCGCGATTGCCGCCGATCCCCGCACGGTCGAGAGCGGTGCGTACTGCCTCACCCGCTCGCTCGCTGAACTGCTCTCCTGTCATGCCCAGGCGCGAGCATGCGGTCTGGTCCATGATGAACAGCACCCGGCTTCCAGGCACGTCTGTGGCCACGATGCCGTCGGTCAGCGCGCGGTCGGCGGCGGCCCGCAGCAGGTCGAGGTGGGTCCGTAGCGGCAGGTCGAGATCGTGCAACGCCTCGGACGGCTTCCCGCCGGGGAGGGACGCGCCGTTCAGTACGGCGGCACGGGCAGCGTTGATCCGATCCAGCTGTGCCCGTGCCCGCTTCAGACTCTTCGGGTTGGTCTTGATCTCAAGGGTGAGCGGTGACTTCGCCTCGCCGAACACGGTGAGGTCGCCGATGCGCAGGCAGTTCGTCAGATCGTGCAGGAGCGCGAAGGCGCTGTCCTCTCTCCACGCCCGCTCGACCGCGTCGCGCTCGGCCTGGAGCCCGGCCTTGCCGTACATCGGCCCTGGTGCGTCGTTGCGGGACAGGGCAAGGATGAACGGGCGGTGGAAGCCGAAGACCCGCCAGGCCAGGGCGTCGGCCACGGTGCGCAGCTGTCGGGCCAGGCGTTCGCACAGGGCCTGCTCGAACGCCCACGTTCCATGGTCTGCCGGGTCGCGGCCGGACTGCGGTTCCGGGGCGCTGGCGTGGGCGGGCTTGCCTTTGCGCGCCCGGTCGGCGGCGCGCTTGAAATCTGCGCGGTCCCGCTCGACATCCAGCAGCCGGGCGAGGAGGTCCTGCTGGAAGGCGTAGCCGGCCTCGGCTGTCTCGCACTCGCGAAGTTGCTGGATGAGTGAGGTCAGGACGGGCTGCATTGCCTGGTGCCGTGGGTGCGCCAGCATCTCGTCTGGCTCGTAGTGGTCGGCGTGGAAGAGATCCATCCGCCAAGTCTGGCGGGCGAGCAACGGGTTGTGGGTGTCAACGTCGTCTCCGTCCGGCCGTGCCCCAGGTCCGGCCCGGATCCGGCAGCACACCGCTAGGATGAGCGGCGGACGTTCCGAGTTCGTTGCCCGCATGGGCGCCCAGCAGCGACCCGTGGCTGGGACGCCGGGCAGAAGAAGCGCAGCTTCGTCGGCAGCAGCTCCATCCCGTCGGTCCCCTCTTCTCCGGCGCGGCGAGGTCGGCGGCGTGCCCGAAGAGAGACCGTCATGGCAGGCACCAAGCTGCAGCGGATCGTCCGGATCCGGGCGCTCATCACCGGTGAGACCTACCAGAAGGCCCTGAATGCGATCGCGAAGTGCCAGGCCGTCCCGGGCCTGAGCCATGAGTACTCCTCCGCGATCTCTCGCGATCACCGCAAGGGCGACTACCGGGCGCTGTGGGATTGCCCGGAGTGCTCGATCGAGGCGGTGGTCCACCTGGTGAACATCCCGACCATGTACCGGCGCATGCCGGAGGAGCGGCGCGAGCCGCTTCGGGCGGCCATGGAGAAGGCGTTGAGCAGCGGGGATCAGGATGCCATCGAGGCAGTGCTCGCGGAGTCCAGCCGGCTGTGCCCAGAGCTGTCGGTGCCCCGACTCCGCGCGGCCTGGCTCTGCCTCGTCTGTACTGCGGAGTTCGACACGGATTCGGTGACCGACTGCGAGCGGTGCGGCGAGCTCACCACCGACACCGAGATGGGCCAGTGCGGCTGCTGGCGCAGCTGGTAAGGCGGCGGCCCGCCGGGGGTCCTAGGCTTGTCGCCGTGCCCGACATCAAGGACTCCAAGGCGTTCAAGGAACTCGCGACCCAGACCGAGGCCGAGCTCCTCACCCGCGGGCTGGACGTCGTCCCCATCGCGGTGACGAACGTGCTCGCCCACAACGTGACCGTGGTCGCGCAGCGGCTCGGCATCCAGCCGAAGTCCGCCCTGCGGTACATCGAGCCGGCCGCCGTCGCCGACCAGATTGCGGACGCCAGCGCGCTGGGTACCCCCGGCGCGGACGCCGGGCATGGCGTGCGGCCGGTTCGGGTCGATCAGCGCACCGCGTTCCTCCCGCGCTGGATCTGCTCCCGCCCGCTCATGGCCCTCGCCCAGGTCATCAAGTACGCCTCCGGCAACGGCGACACCCGCACCGTGCAGCACGCCACCGATCTGGTCTTCGAGATCGGGCTGGCGATCGGCGCCGACTCCGCGAGCGACAGCGCAGGACTCCCGATCGGGCTGCTCGACGAAGCAGCTGCCCTGATCGAGCAGGTCGCCGGACACGTCGAGGCGGATGGCTGGAGCGTGTGCCCGTGCGGCGAGGAGCACGGGCAGAGCCTCACCGATGCCAGAGTGGTCGGGGTCCTGCGCGGGGACGCCGAGCTCATTCGGAAGATCCGGGCACAGGCCGACACGAGGGGCTGACCGCTCGGCCACCCGTCAGGGCGGGGTGGGAGCGCGACCGACCCGGGTCAGCGGTCGGCCGCCTCCGGTACGAACAGCCGCGGCTGGCCCGGGTCGCTCCAGTCGATGCCCCGGACCACGTTGGAGGACCAGGCCCGCCAACCGTGCATGCTGTGGTCGAAGTGGCCGTCGAGCTCGACGGTCTGGATCAGAACGGGGCGCTTGTCGGTGTCCCACTTTCTTCGTCGTCTCCGCCCGCACCCTCAGCGTCCGGTGGGCCGGATCGAGGTCGTCGGGCCGCAGCGAGCACAGCTCCTCTCGCCGCAGCGCGGCATCGTAGGCCAGGGCCAGCATCACCCGGTTGCGGACCGGCTCCTCCCGCGCGACCTGCAGGATCCCCAGCCACTGCTGTTCACTGGGGATCCACGGCAGCTTCGTCAGCCGTGGCACCAGCCCGCGCTGCTGCCCGCCCCTCTGGCGCCCCGGGGTGTAGCGGCCCCGGCCGACCGGGTTCGACTCCCGCAGGCCCTCCTCCATGAGGAAGTCGTAGAACAAGCGGACCGGCACCAGGCGCTGCTGGATCGTGGCGTTCGCCAGCCCCGCCCCCGAGTCGGTCGAGACCACATTGGCCCCTCGACGATGAGGCCGTGAGGTCAATTCCCGTACGTAGAAGGCTATATGTGCGCGGTTCGCGGTGACCGGGTCGACGGTCTCCCGTTCGCACATCAGTAGGTACTCGGCCAGCCCGCGGGCGTAGGCACCGCTCGTGCGGGGCGCACGGCCGAGGTCCGTCCAGATCGTCAGCCAGGTCGCCGCCTGCTCTTGCCGGCCGAGCACCGGCCACTTCTCCATCAGCACCGTCGTGCCGCTCAACACATCTCCCAAGTCCGTGGTTGCACCGGAGAGACATGATCACCCCGGCAGATTCCACGTAACTTTTAAAATGCTGAAGCGCCAGATGTTCGGCCGCGCCAACTTCGACCTCCTCCGCAAGCGCGTGCTCCTCGCGTCGTGAAGATCACCACAGCGGCTTTCACGGAACCCCCCGGGTGGACCTGCCCATAACCTTCCGGGCCTTCCAGGAGCTCCACGCCGACGCCCACTTCGACTACGCCTACGCCTGCCTCGACGGCGCCGCCCTCGCCCAGAACCTCGTCACCGAAGCCTTCGTCGAACTCGGCGCCTGCTGGGACCGCGTCCTGACACACCCCAAGCCCGCCACCCACGCCTCCGGCATGCGGGCGCTGCGGGGCAGGGGCGGGTCATGATCGAAGTAAGGTGGTCCATTGGGCGTGATCACTCAAGAGGGAAGACAGGCACGGAAGTTGAATCGTATACGAATGACGGTGGCGCTCGGACTGGTGCTGTCCGCGGGTCTCGTGACCGGGTGCTCCGGAGGGGCGGACGCCGGTGCCAAGGCCGGCGGCGGGGAGACGGGAAAGGCAGCGGACTCCGCGCCCGCGACGCCGAAGGGCCCGGTCTACCAGGGCAAGCCGGTGCCCGGGCTGGCAGCGCAGCCGGCCTGGAGTCTGACGGACGATGAGGCGGGGAACTGCGCGGGCAAGGCGTCCGAGAAGGACTCGTCGCAGCGCGACGTCTGCACGGTCGGGGACGCCGTCATCGTCACCGGCTACCGCGACGGGCAGTCGGGCACGAGCACCTTCACCGCCCGGCTCCTCGACGCCAAGACAGGCACGCTGCGCAAGAAGTTCGACTTCGCCCTCCCCGAGAAGAGCGGCGGGTCCACCCCGACGCTGGCCCTCGCGCAGGTGGGCGAGTGGCGGGACGGTTCGCCGGCCCTGCTGATCCGCAACCGCGTCGATACCCCGGGGGACGCCCTGAAGAAGGCCTCGACCCAGACCGTGCTGACCATGTACGCGCCGTCCGGCGAGAAGCTGGGGAGCTCCTCCTTCGACGGCGACACCCACATGTCCACCCCGGTCAGGCATGGCTACCTCGTGGACACCAGCGGCTCCGGCGGCGCCAAGTTCATCCCGATCGGTGACGGGGAGACCCTGACCACCGAAGCCTCGTCCATCGATCTCAAGGGGGCGGTCGGTTCCGGTCTCGGCTACTACTCGCAGAAGGACGTCTCCTTCCAGCCGTACGCCGAGTGGCTGACCGCCACGGACATCCGCACGGGCAAGAAGGCGTGGAACACCAAGGACCTCGCGCCGCCGGCCGCCGTCGCCAAGCTGATCACCTCGGCCAAGGCGACCAGTGCGCGGCTGATGCCGTATCAGGGCGACAAGGCCCTGCTCGAATGGTCCTCGTACGGCGATTCCGAAGCGGTCATGACGCTGATCGACGTCACGAGCGGCCGCCGGCTCGCCGAGGGGCCGGGCATCGACACCAACGGCACCACCGATGACGACGGCCTCGCCATCTCCCCGGACGGCAAGACCGCCGTGGTGCAGTACGGCAAGGGCGCGGTCGCCTGGAACACGGAGACCGGCAAGGAGCTGTGGCGCCAGGCCGCGGACGAGGTGAACATCACGCCGCGCGCCCTCCCGGGCAACGGCGTCCTCTACGCGTACCTGAACGGCACCGGAGCCGCGCTCGACGCCCGCGACAAGAAGCTGCTGACCTCCGGGATCCAGGAGATGCCGCAGTTCACGACGAACGGGTACGCCGCCGTCCGCAGCGCCGGGAGCCTCTTCGTCTTCGCCACCCAGCCCGTCTGACGGGCGCCCCGCCCCCCGGTTCATTGTGGCCGGGGGTGCGGCGGTCCCCGCCCACAGGCCCGAACAAGCGCCGAACTTCTCGGTCAGCCAGCCGACCAGCACCGCCCCGAAGGGCGTGGAGCCCTGCAGGACCAGGGTTTACAGGGTCATGACCCGGCCCCCGGTACGGCAGGTCGCTGCCGAGCGGGACGCGGTGGTGCGCGGCCTGCGCGAAGAAGCTGGCCGCGAACCCGGTGCCAGCCAGCAGCAGGGTGGCTGAGACCAGCCCGGGGGACCAGCCGGCCGCGGCGGCGAGCGGCCCGGAGGCCAGCGCGCTGAGAATCACCATGAGGACGGAGGGTCGGCTGTGCCGGGCCGTGGTTGCCAGCGCGGCCAGCAGCGAGCCCGCCGCGAAGGCGACGGTCAGCAGCCCGAAGGCGGTGGCGCTGGTGTGGAAGGCGGTCTTGGCCATCATGGGCATGGTCAGGTGGAAGCTCAGGCCGAACAGGGGATCACCGAGACCAGGCCGATGACCAACGACAGGTCGGACCTGCGGGTGACGTGGCGGATGCCGTTGATCACCCGCCGCCGACCGGACCGGTGGGGCGCCAAGTGGAAGCGCTCGGTTGTCGTCCGAAGTTCTACTTTGCGGACTGCGCGAGCGGCCCGGGAACCTCGAAGACGCGGTGCCTGGGAGGACGATGGCCGACATCGGAAACGTCGACGCCGAGATCCAGGCGGGCAAGATTGAGTTCTACATGCGCTTCCTGGAACGCGGCGGAGTGAGGGCGATGGCCATCCAGCTCGCACGTTACCCATAGGACGTTCGTCTCGTCATGGCGAACCTTCCAGGAGACCAACTCAGCGTTGTGTAGAACTGGCTGCGGACCACACCGGAAGAAGCCTGCGGCAGTCAAGAGCCGGAAGAGTTGGATGCACAGTGACAGCTAGCAGCGAACGTGACCAGGGAGGTCTTGAGCGCCAAGCTGTCTAGGGAGCGCTCCCGGTGCTGAGACGCCGCCAGCGAGGCGAGCGCCGGCGACGCGTCCCCCAGATGGGGTGCGTCAGATGATGAACGGCTTGCGGTCGGTGGTCGGGTTGTGGGGTTCGACCTGCCCGGGCTGGTCGTTCTGGGCGGGGCAGTTGTCCGGCACCCGGGCCTCCGGCTTTCCCTCCACCTTCTTCTTGGCCTTGTCCTTCGGCTTCTTCTTGCTTTTGTCCTTGGACGTGTCCTTCGGCTTGTCCGCCTTGTCCTTGCCCTTGGGCTTGTGGGGTGTGTTCTTCGACTTCTTGTCCTTGGGGTTGTCCTTCTTCGGGGTGGCGTCCTTGTCGCCGGGTGCGGGTTTGTCGGTGGGTGTGTCCTGGGGGCAGGTGCAGCCGCCGCCGGGTGTGGGCTGGTCACCGGTGTTGGGCTCCTGGACCTCGCTGTCCTGGACCTCGCTGTCCTGGCCGCCGCTCTCGGGCACCTGGTGATCGTCCTGGCTGTCCGGGGTGTTGTCGGTGGGCGGGTCCTGCGGGGTGTCGGTGCCGTCGGCGGGCGGTTGTTGGGGTGTCTGCGTGTCGGTCTGGTCGTCGTTGCTGCTGTCGGACGGGTCGTCTTCGCTCTGCCGGCCGTGGTTGGGCCGCTCGGTGGGCGGGGTGTTCGGCGTGGGGGTGGCGGGGGCGGGTTCCTGGGGGCTGTCGGTGTCGTCCGTGGTGCCGGGGCAGGTGCAGGCGGGGGGTGGCGTGGTGGTGCTGGGGCCGGGCCGGGAGGGGGTGGGGGTCTGGGACGGGGTGGTGTGGAACAGGGCGGGGACGGCCCGGGGGGCGCCCTGGACCGGGGTGGCCTGGCTGCCGGTGGCGGCGAGGGCGGGGATGGCGAGGGCGGCGCCCAGGAGCAGGCCGGCGCCGAGCCACCGGCCGGGGCTGCGGCGCCTGTTGGTGGTCTTACGGTGCCGGCCGGCACCGGCGGTGAGCCATGTTCCCCGTCGCATGTCAGTTCCCCTTTTCTCGTCTGCGGTCACGGATCCCGGTGAGCTTGCCCAGCGGGTCACGGGCGGGGCAATGAGGTGAGGCGTCCGGGACAGTCTGGGCCTGTCCGGCCACCTCACACGGGGTGTTCACGAGCTGCGGTACACGGGGTGCGGCGTGTGGGCCGTCGGCCCTGCGCACCTCGCGCGGACCCCGTCTCACCTGCCCGGACAGGCCGAGACTGTCCCGGACGCCGAAAGGTCTGGCCGGACATGCCGGCACTCGAAAAGGCTTCCTCACGGGCCGCCGCGGGTGCGGCCGGTGAGAGAGGTCGTGATGACACTGCAGACGCAGCGGCTGCCCCGGGTACGGGTCGTGGGTATGGCGGCGGGCCAGGTCCCGGTGCCCGAGCGGAGCGTGTGGCTGGGGCCGGTCACGGAGGCCGGCCTGCGGGTGAGCGCGGCGGCACGTACGGCCGGTGTGGCCGCTTGGGCCGCGACGGATGCGGTGCCCGGCGCCGCGGGGGTGACGGCCCCGGACGGCGGGGGCGAGGACGCGGACGGCGGGCCGGTGCGAGGCGGGGCGGCCGTGGCACGGAGGCGGGTGTGGCGGGGTGTGATGCCGCTCGTGCTCGTGGTGCTGTGCGCCGTGCTGGCGGGTGCGGGGTTGCACCGGATGGCCGGGGGCAGGACGGGCACGGCTGTGGCGGTGTCGCCCGCCGTGTCCGGCGGGACGGAGCTCTCCTCGGACCCGGTGTCGCCGGGTGGCCCCGCCGCCGGCGAACCCGCGCCCGGTGCTGCCGTTGCCCCCGGGGAGCCCGACCCGACGTCCGGTCCTGTCGCCGGCGTTCCCGCTCCCGTGGCGACGAGGGAGGTCGTGCTGCGGTGGGGTGACACGCTGTCCGAACTGGCGGAGCGTCACCACACGACGGTACGAGCGCTGCAGGAGCTGAACGGCCTGGGCGGCTCGGCGCTGATCTACGCCGGAGCCACCCTGCGCGTCCCGGAGCGGGTGGCCGGGCCCGGCTCCTCGCCTGCTGGGGTGGCGCCGGCGGTGCCGGCCGCGGACGGCGGCTCGGGTGCTCGTCTGCAGCTGGCCGCGGCCGGGAACCAGCCGGGCATCGATGTCGAGTCCGGGTTGTCCGGCTCTTCAGGTCTGCCCGGGTCCCTGGTGATGCCGGGCACGACGGAGCCGGGCGCCCTCGGTGTCCGGGAGCTGCCGCAGGAGGACAAGGCGCCCGTCGCCGAGCCGAGGACCGGCGCGACGAAGGACGCGGCCCGCGGGAAGGACACGGCGCGGGGTTCCGCGGCGGCGGTGGCCTACGCCCGCGCGCAGCTCGGCAAGCCGTACGCGTGGGGCGCCGTGGGGCCGCGGTCCTTCGACTGCTCGGGGCTGGTCGTGCGGGCCTGGCAGGCGGGTGGGGTGAGGCTTCCCCGCACCACGTGGGACATGGCCACGGCGGGCAGGGCGACCACCCGCAAGGCCCTGGTACCCGGCGACCTGGTCATCACCAACGGCGGCGGCCACGTCCAGCTCTACATCGGGGACGGCAAGGTCGTCCACGCCCCCGGCCGCGGCAAGTCAGTCACCGTCGCACCGCTCGCACCGGCGTCGAGCGTCGTCGCCTACCGCCATATCGGTCCGCGCTCCTGACGGGAGTCGGCGTGGCAAGCACGGTGTCGACGCGGGGCGAGCCAGGCGTGGACGACGTGAGGTCCCAGAGCCGCGGCACCGTCCACCGGTCCTGCTCAGCGCGGTGCCGGGTCGCTCGGCACCTGGGACGGCGCCGCGCGATCGGGCCCCCGGGGCAGCGGTTCCGTTCGTCCGGCCGATCCCGGCAACGGTCCCGTGGTCCGCCTGACGCCGGCGGCACCAGGGCCCGGCGGCACCACCGGGCGGCACCACTGGCCCGGCGGCGCGACCGGGCCGCCCGGGAACGGGCGGGCCATCAACAACCGAATTACCAGTCCATCACCCTACTGCGGCCCGATGGGCCGCCAGATCCAAGGAGAGTGCTTCATGCGTATTCCCTTCACCCCACGGCGCGCGGGCGCGCTGCTGGCGGCCGCGGCGGTCCTGGCCGCATCGGCCGTGGCCTCCGGCTCGCACGCCGGACCCTCGGCGGGCTCGAGCCTGCCGGTGGCGGAGGCAGGGCCGGAAGCCGTGCAGCCCGCGGGCGCGGACCTGTCGCTCACGCCCGTGGGCGCCAGGAGCGCGGCCGCGAAGCTGCCGGGCAAGGTCAACGCGCTGACGTGGAACGTCTGCGGGGCGTCCTCCTCCGCGTGCGGGAAGGAGAACCAGGCCCCCCGGGAACTCGACGTCGTCGTGAACCGCGCCAATGCCGACCCGTCCCTGATGGTGATCATGCTGCAGGAGGTGTGCAAGGGCGCGCACGCCGACGCTTTGCAAACCCGGCTCGGCAGTGGCTGGGCCGTCAATTTCCGCCCCGCCCCCGTGATGGGCGGCGCGGCGGGGGAGATCCACCAGTGCACCGTGCCGGGCGCGGGGAAGCAGGAAGCCGGCGTGCTGGTGGCGCTCAAGCGGCTGCCGGGTTCCCGGATCACGGACGCGGACGAGACGTTCACGGGCGTACCGGGGGGCGCTGACCGCAGCGGCCGGCCCACCCAGGGCGCCGCGTGCCTGCGCGATGCCACGTACAAGCTCATGGCCTGCTCCTCGCACTTCCCCAACAAGGACGACGACAAGAAGACCGGCGGGGAGTACGACTCCCGTCAGGCCTGCGCGGAGCGCTACGGCGCGTTGGGGCGGACCTGGCAGGCCAAGGGCTGGCGCACGATCCTGGGCGGCGATCTGAACCTGGCCGAGGACAGCGACCGCACCTACCTCAAGGCCCTGTACGACGGGGGGAACTTCGAGGGGGACCAGCGCAACCGGGACACCCACGACGGCTTCGCGTGGGGGAACCACAAGCTGGACTACCTGTTCTTCTCCGACCGCGGCTGGAAGCTCGAGGGCGCGGCCGTCGACTCCTCCAGCGCCATCACCCAGCTCAGCGACCACCAGCTGCTGAAGGCCACCGTCCGCACCAGCTGACCGCCCCCGCGGCCCCTGCCGCCGCCCGTCCGCCCGGCGGTGCGGCATCAGGCAGGACGCACCGCCGTCCCACGACCGGACGCTGCCGGACACCCGCTGACCTGCCCGGACAGTTCCGGCTCGGGCGACCCCTCTTTCACCTGCGGTGCGGGTCCGTCCGTCCCGGACCCGCACCCCCGTCCCGCATCTCCATCCGATGACATTCCAGGAAGGCACCACGTCCATGAACGCGAAACGCACCACCATCAGAGCCCTGATCGCCACGGCCACCGCGCTCGCCATCGGCGGCACGGCGCTCGCCGGGGCCTCGGCGCTGTCCGGCGATCCCCACCGCCCGCCGACGTCGGCCACGGCCACGTCCCAGACCGCGACCACCGCGCCCGTCACCGGGCCGGGTGCGGCCGAACACGCCGGGCCGCCGGCCGATGCGGCGGTGCAGCCCGCGGCCGCCAAGAGCAAGGCGGGCGAGCCCTGCTCCCTGGGCAGGGAGGTCAGGAACGTGAAGTTCGTCAGGACCGTCAAGAGCTGGCCCGACAAAGCCGGCTACCTGGACTCGGCGTGGGGCCCGGGCGAGCTGAAGGTCGAGGACAGGGCAGAGATCTCCCACAAGGTCAGCAGCACCTTCGGCCTGTCCGACGGAGTGATCAGCGCCGCGGTCGGCTTCGACGTCACCGAGAGCCGCAGCCGCAGCTTCTCCTTCACGGCGCCTCTGCCGAAGAAGGCGCACTACACACTGCGCGTCGGGGAGGTGTACAAGGAATACCGCTTCGACGTCTACGAGAAGCGCGGCACGGTGTTCTGGACAGGGAAGCTGCCCGGCCCTCGCTGCGTTCCGGGCAGCAAGCCCACGTGGGTGAAGGTCGGTACCGGCACCGCCACCATGTTCTGGCAGTTCGACCACAAGCTGACCCAGGGGCGCGACGCAAGCTGAACAGGCCAGCTGACATCGCATCGCCCGGCAGGACACCTGCTCCGCCGGCGATCTGACCTCAGGGGCGGTGCGTCGTGGGTACCGACGACGCACCACCCCTGAGACCGACCGGCCGGCGGGCGCGGGCGCGGTGACGGCGTCGGGGCGGGGTTCGGCCACGCACCGGCGCGGTGCAGAGTTGTGGCTGCCGGAGACCGGCGAGCGCGGTGGAGCAGGGGGCCGTGCGGTCGGTCTGCCCAAGAATGGGCAGGCCTGGGCAACCGCGCAGCCTGTCTGGGCGGCGGCTGCTGTCGGCGTTCGCGTGAAAGTGCCAGGCTCGGTACACGGCCACGGGCCCAGTGGACTGTACGTCGCAGGGCGCCATTGCCGTTGGACCTCGGAGCTCGAAACCCCGTTGCCACTGACGGCGATCGGGGACGATCCTCCGTGTATGGACTTTCCACAGCAAGTGATGGAACTGGGTGATGTGACACTTCGCCGCTTCGACCGCGAGGCGGACCTTCCGGAGTTGTTCGAGGTCATCGAGGAGTCGTTGGAGCACCTGCGCCCGTGGATGCCGTGGGTTGCCGAGCACAGCCTGGCCAAGACCGCAGATTTCCTGGCCGGCCGCCAGGAGGCTTGGGAGAGCGGCCGGGGATTCACCTACGCGATCGTGCTGAGCAGGGCCATCGTCGGTGCCTGTCAGCTGTTCCAACGTGACGACTGCCCGGGCAACGGCCGCGAGATCGGCTACTGGCTGCACCCGGCAGCCACCGGCCGCGGCGTGGCCACCCGGGCCGCGCGCGCCCTGGTCGACCAGGCCTTCCGCCTCCCCGGCGTCGACTACGTCGAGGTCGTCCACGATCCAGCCAACCGGGCCAGCGGTGCTGTCCCGGCCCGACTCGGCTTCACCGAACGCCTTCGTCGCCCCGCTGAGCGCCTCGCCCCGGCCGAGACCGGCGAGGATCAGGTCTGGCGACTGACCCGCCAACAGGCGGACAGGCTGGCCGCAGAGGCCTGTTAACGGACACAGGCAGGAGCTCGCGAAGGGCCGTTGACCCTCTCAGGCATCCTCGCCCCGATCAGCGTGTCGCTCCTGCAACTCGATCTCCGAGGCAAGCGCTACGTACCCGCCAGCAATAGCGAGGAACTTCTGGGTGCGCTGGAGGATCGGCTGTCCGGGAAGCTCGGCTCCCATCGCCGAGCCGACCAGGTGCCGGGCCGAGATTGTCGCGTACAGGGCCGCTTCCACACGTGCCCCGCCCGGGAAACCTCCCTCTGCGAAAGAGGGCAGGCCAAGCGCCTGTCGATCGTGCGGCGAGACCTGGTCGATGACTTCGGTCAGGGCGCGTTGCGCCTCAAGGAGTAGGTCGAACGCACGCTGGTAAGGGTCGGTCACAGGATGCCTTTCTCGTTCGGTCCGCCTGCTTCGGCAGCGCCCAGCCCAGGAGGATACGGGGGGCTGGTCCCGGCGGTGTCGTGGCAGCACCCGCAACCGCTGGCACCGAGAACGTCGCCCACCGGGCTTCGGCCGGCTTCGACCCCGACACCCGCACCCTGCGCGTCCTCGCCGACACCCCGGCCTGGGCCACCCAGCTGCGCCTCGAACAGCGCCAGATCCTCGGCAACCTCAACGCCACCCGCCCCGACACCGTCCGCGCCATCGACATCCATGTTGGCCAGGCGCCCTGGCACTTCGACACCGAGCCGGCCGCACCCGTCCGGCCAACGACCGACCCGGCCCCTGTGCCGACCGCCCCGCCTACCGCCGAGGCCGGCACCACCCTCGCCGCCCCGATCGGTGAGCAAATGTGGACCCCGGCCAGCGAGGCCTTCGCCCGGGCACGCGCCGCCGACGGCAACCAGTGACCGACCAGCAGCCGCCAGCCCCGCTGCACGTCTTCCTCTCCGACCCCGCCGAGCCGCCCTCGCTGCGCTGCGCCCTGGCAAGCCCGACGTGATGGAGAAGTGGGTTGAACGCCTGACCCCAGCTCCGAGTGAAGGCGACCGGGCTGGCGGCCTACCCCCGGAGAGGATGGGCCGCCAGCCCGGTGCTCGCTGCACGGATCAGCGGTAGATCTGTGCTGACCGTTCCGGGTCACGAACCACGTTTGCTGTGAAGAGGCCGAGGTCGAAGTCCTCGGCTTCGGTGAACGGTGTCAGGTCGTCCGTCAGACCGGACCACTCTTGCGGAACCGGGTAGCGTACCTCGATGTACTGGCCGACGGTCAGGACACAGTCGGATCCGACGACATGGTGCTGGATGCCAACGGATCCGTCGAGCGGGATGACTTCCTCACCCACCCGAAGTCGGAGTCCTTCGGCCTGACGGTAGAGCACAAGGGTTGTGCCGGCGAGCTCGCCGTAGTGACCGTGGGGCGCGTCCGAGGGGCCGGCGGTCCGCTCGGTACCTGTCTCGCCAGTCGCGGGGTCGAACTGGGCGACCAGGCCGAAGGTGTCGAAGGATGCGATGAGCATGGCTACCTCTTCCCCAAGCCCAGGTCCTGGCCACCGGTCCGCGTTGCGCTGTCGATGATGTTCTCCCCGTTCGAGGTGCTTGGGGCCGTCAAGATTATCGTGCCCGACGGCCTGCTGATCCCGGACCTGGTCGTCGCCGCCGCCGCGGCCGGCATCCCGCACTACTGGCGCCTCGAACTCGAACCCGCCCCGCGCCTCCACCTCGGACACCTCGAGCGCGGCCTCTACGTCGACCGGCTCGTTCAGGTCGGCTAGGCCACCGACCTGAACGAGCCGTTCCCCCCTCGACATCGACCCGGCGGCGCTGCGCCGGTAGCCCGAGTGCGTGTGCCGATGACAGACCGGGGATTCGGCTCGTTTTGGCCTGCCCCGAAACGAGTGCGGCCGGAAGGCTCATCCGCGGGCGCGGGCGCGGGTGAGGAGGATGTTGTGCTACGGGTTCACTTCACTGCCGAGGACCTGGTACGGGTGCGGGTCATGGTGTTGGGGCCGCTCGCGGAGACGCAGCTGAGCCTGCGGACGGTGCAGCGGCGTGACAGTGCGGTGCTGTTCGGCGGGTGGCGTGCGCGGACCGGTCCGCGGATCAGTGCCGAGGGGAGGGAGGCGGCGCGGTTCCTCAGCGGGGCTGCCTGCGGGGGGATGGTGGACCTGTTCACCCTGGTGGGCGCGGTGGGCTGTGTGGACGAGGGGGTAGAGCGGCTGATCAGTGCGCCGGCCCTGCGGCTGCGCGCGGAGTTCTCCGTCAAGCCGCGCACGGCTGGGTGTCCGGCGCCGTGGCTGGCCGAGGTGGTGGATGCAGCCCCGCAGGCGGTGCGACGGCTGGGCGTCGTCCTGCGGCACTGCCACCGCGTGGCGGTGGCCCCCTACTGGCCGCGTATCGACCAGCACCTTCAGGGGGAGGTGGCGCGGCGGGGCCGGCTCGTGGCGCAGGGTGGGGTGGGGGCGCTGCTGGACAGCCTGCGCCCGATGGCCGTGTGGAACCCACCGGTGCTGGAGATCCCCAGTTATCGGCCGCTGGTCCACCCGGAAGTCGACTTCCACCTGTCGGGCCGCTCGTTCGTTCTGGCTCCGTCGGTGTTCTGCGGGCCGGTTCCCCAGCTGTTCGCCAGCCCTCAGGCCGACACGGTCGTGATGGCCTACCAGGCACTGCACAGCCCGGTCGATGCGGCTGCCCTGTGGGCCGCCCCCGCCGATGTCCGCCGAGGCGGTGCCCCGGTACCGCCGGCTCTGATCGCGCTCCTCGGCCGTAGCAGGGCGATCGTGCTAGGCGTCATAGCCGACCATCCCGCATGCACGACGACGCAGCTGGCACAGCGAGCCGGCATATCGCCGGCCAGCGCCAGCGAGCACGCCACCACCCTGCGTAATGCCGGACTGACCGCCACAACCCGGCAGCGGACGACAGCCCTTCATACGCTGACCCATCTCGGCCACACCCTGCTGAGCATCAACGGCTCAGTTTCTGAGGCGTGAACGGTCAGCGATTTCCCCTACTTCTGGGGCTTCGTGGTCACGGAATGGGCCAGGCCGTGGTCAGGAGTCCCCAAGAGGAAGTTGACCACGGCAGAAGCCTCGAATACCCCAGATCAGGTGGTTGACCTGCGACTCCGGGCTCTGTTCGGACGCCCGCCTTCCCGGGCCCCATCGTCTCTGGTCGTGCACAGCTGCTTCAAGTGGGCCTCACCACAGGTGTCAGCAACGGGTGAAACGAGGACCACGTCCACCGGCACCGTCAGGATGGATCCCGAGGGCGACGGGACGGGAACCGCGAGACACAGGTGGTTCCCCCGGCCGGAAGGTCGCCCGAAATCGAGAGACCACCCAAGGAGACGTTCATGCGAATTCGTCGTGCTCTCGCTCGATCGCGGCGGTGGGCGCGGCCGCGTCGACGTGCTGCCAGGTGGAGTGCTCCTGGATGCCCGACCGGGCGGTGACCTCGGTCGTGTTGGCCTCGATGGTGTCCGCTACGGCTCCGGGTCGCACCCGTCATCGCGGGGTGGGCCGGTTCGGCTGGCGTCTGCGCGGCCGCGTTCGCCGTGTCCGGGTTGCCGATACCGGGTCTCGGGGGACGGTCGAGACCCCTCACCCCAGGCCGGACCGGGGTGAGGGGTTCTGCGGATCAGTGGTGTTCGCTCAGGAGCGTGGCGTGCTGCCGGTCAGTGCCATGCGTCGCAGGCGACGATGTGGGTGTCCATGTTGTAGATGCAGGCTCGGACCCAGTTGCCGGGGCCGTCGTAGATGTTCTCGCCCCAGGCGGAGCTGTTCACCACCGTGCTGATGATGCCGTCCCAGGTGCTGCCGCCGTCGTAGGACCGGTCCATATAGGTGTCGAAGTTGTTGCTGGGGGCGTAGCCCTGCTGCGTCGCCCACTCGTGGTGGTTCTTGTCCAGGGTGGTGGCGAGGGTCCACCAGCCCCAGCCGGCGCTGTCGCACTGGGACCAGTACACGCCGATGACGCAGTTGTTCTGGGTGGTGGCTTGCATCCCGGTGTTGAGCTGGGTGCCCTCCTCGCGGCTCTTGGCGTCGGCGGCGAGCGTGATCTTCGCCTGGTCCATGGCCGTGCGCTGCGCCGGGGTGAGAACGGCGAGCTGCTGGTTGCCGCCGGTGATGACCGGGTTGTCGAACGATCCGAGCGGTGCCTGCGGGTTGTAGCCGTGGCGGCCGGCGGCGGCCTGGACGGGGGAGGCGGCGTTCGCCGGGGCGGCGAGGGTGCCGAGCGTGGTGGTGGCGGCGACAGCCGCGAGAACGGCGGCGAGCTTGAGGCGGATGGTCACGGACTGTTCCTCTTCTTCTTCCGGTGGACGGCGACGGCGGCGCGGCGTGAAGGGGTACGACCGTGCCCTGGCCGCCCGGTCCGGCGGCAGGCCGTCAACTTCTCACCCCTGACCGGCGCTTACGTCGGCCTGTTGTCTCCAGCGCTGTGAAATCTAGGCTCGATCGGCATGCTCTGGTGTGCGTGCCGTGCAGGGTCTCCTGACGCTGCATGCAGTTTGGGCCGGAGGGCGTTCTCGCGGTGATCGGTCGGGGTGAGGCCGTACGCCTCGCGGAAGGCGCGGCTGAAGGCGGTGGCGTTGGAGAAGCCCCAGCGGCCCGCGATCGCTTGGACGGGGTGGTTCCTCAGCTCTTGGCGTGCGAGGTCGGCGTGGCAGCGTTCGAGCCGGCGTCGGCGGATGGAGGCCGCGACGCTGAGGGGTTGCCCCTCGAAGAGTGCGTAGAGGCCGCGTAGGGAGATGTTGTGCCGGTCGGCGATGGCCAGGGGCGTGAGGTCCGGGTCGCCGAGGTTGTGCTCGATGAAGCCGGTGATCCGCTGCCGCATGGCCTGGGCGCGGGCCTCGGCCGGTGCCTCGCCCAGGGCTCCGAGGTGCTGGGCCAGGCAAGCGGCGGCCAGGTCGACGGCAATGGATCCCAGGCGGATGGTCTCCTCGGCCTGGCAGTCCGGACCGTGCGCGACGAGTGCGCCTAGGAAATCGGCGAGTATCGCTCCTGTTCCTCCGGTCACGGGGATGGGCTGTGCGAGGAGGCGGTCCACCCTGTTCGGCCGCAGTGGCAGGACGGACCGGGGTATCTGCAGCACGATCGCCCGGACTTCCCCGCCGTCGCAGCTGCCGTGGCTCTCCACAGCACGTGAGGTGTCCGTCCATAACGTGTCCCACGCGATCACCGTCCCTTGGCCGGACCGGGGCACCCGCAGGGCGCGTTTCGTCGTCAGCACCAGCTGGTACTGCTCGGGACCGCCCCGTGGGACACGGACCGGGGTGTGGTGTGACCGGACCCGCGAGAAGGCGAACGTCGACACCTGCACGGGCCCCAGTCCCAGGTTCGTGATCTCGGCACGGAAGCCGGCCAGGTGTTCCGTGCCGGGCGCGACGAGCATCAGCTCACCGGACGCCGTCTCACCCGGCCCCGTCTCACCGGACCGGGTGAACCTGTCCGCCGACGCCACGGCAGCAGCCGTTGCACTGCACGATTTCACGAAACCTCCAGATGTTCACGGTGTGACAGGAACCCGGTCCTCCCGCCGGCGGCGATGCACGCTCTGCCGACGACCGGACCGTTCGGCGGCCGGGCCGCCCGCCTCAGTACGCGACGGTGAAGCGTGTGCGGTGGTGGGCGCCCTGCTCGGCCTCGTCGAGCAGGGCGACGGCTAGGTCCTCCATGGAGATGGCGGAGGTGCCCGCGGCGTCGACCAGCAGTTCGTCCCGGCCGAGGCGGTAGCGGCCGGTGCGCTCGCCCGGGGAGAGGAGGGCGGCGGGGCTGAGGTAGGCCCAGTCGACCGCGGTGTCGGCGCGGCAGAGGGCGAGTTGCTCGCCGCAGGCCTGGGCGATGGGCAGCCAGGAGGGCGGGAAGTCGGGGTCGTCGACGACGGTGGCGCCGTCGCCGCCCGGCAGGGTGAGGCTGCCGGCGCCGCCGACGAGCAGCAGGCGCACGCCCGTTCCGGCCAGGCCGGCCAGCAGGCCCTTGGTGGCGGTGGCGAGTTCGCCCTCGCTGCCGGGGGCCGGGCGGGTGGCGCTGATCACCACGTCCTGGCCGGTGGCGAGCCGGGTGACGTCCTCGGCGGTGCGGGCGTCGCCGGTGGCGATGGTGGCGGCTTTGGGCAGGCTGTGCGGCCTGGCGGGGTCGCGGAGGACGGCGGTGACCTGGTGGCCGCGGGCGAGGGCCTCGGCGATGACGCGGCTGCCGACGTTGCCGGTGGCGCCGAACACGGTGAGTCGCATGGGGTTCTCCAGTTCCGGAAGGGGGGACGTACGGTCTCGGGCGGTGTACGCGCTCGGGCGGCGTGTGCGGTCGGGCGGTGTGCGTGCTCAGCGGGTGGGTTCGGGGACGGGCTGCTGCGTCGCGGCGGCCTCGGCCGACGCGGGCTGCCCGGCCGGGGGGAGCGGCGCCGGGTCGGCCGCGCGCGGCCGCTGGGTCTGGGCGGCGACCAGTGAGCCGAGCACGATGACTGCGCCGACCGCCTGGACGGGCGAGAGGTCCTGTCCGAGGGCGAGCCAGCCGAGGGCGGTGGCGACCACGGGGCTGAGCAGTCCGAGGAAGGTGACGGAGGTCGGCGGTAGGGCCCGGATCCCGCGGAACCAGAGCGCGTACGAGACGGCGGCGCCGATCAGGCCGAGGTAGCCGTAGCCGAGCAGGTTGGCGCCGGTGAGGTGGGACGGCGGTGCGCCCTCCACCAGGAGCGCCACGGGGACGAGCATCAGGCCGCCGGCGGTGAGTTGCCAGCCGGTGGTGGCGAGCAGTGGGGCGGGTGAGGTCCACCGCTTGGACAGGACGACTCCGGTGGCCATCACGACGGCGCCGCCGAGCGCGGCCGCGACGCCGAGGGCGTCGAGCTGGGCGTTGGCCCGCAGCACCAGCAGGCTGACGCCGGCCACGCCGGCGATGCCGGAGATCAGGGTGCGCAGCGAGAGCCGGTCGCCGAGCAGTCCGGCGGAGAGTCCGGCGGCGATCAGTGGCTGGACGGCGCCGACGGTGGCGGCGACCCCGCCGGGCAGGCGGTAGGCGGCGATGAAGAGGAGGGCCATGAACGCGCCGATGTTGAGCGCGCCCAGCACCAGTGAGCGCCACCACCAACTGCCCGTCGGCAGGCGGCGGGTGACGGCGAGGAGGAGGATTCCGGCGGGCAGGGCGCGGAGCACCGCGGCGAGCAGCGGGCGGTTGGGCGGGAGCAGTTCGGTGGTGACGAGGTAGGTCGACCCCCAGATGGCGGGGGCGAGGGCGGTCAGCAGCACGATTCCGAGGCGATTCCTTAGCACTAAGCCAATGTATCTCAGCGCTAAGGTAGATTGGGTCCGGCCGGGCGAATCAGGCGATGTGAGGTATCTCACCGCTAAGGCATCGCATAGGCTGGACCCGTGGCAGATCATGTGGACCGACTGGTGCGGCAGTGGGGCGCGGAGCGCCCCGACCTCGACGTCTCCCCGATGGAGGTGATCGGCCGGCTCAAGCGGGTCTCCCGCCTGGTGGACGCCGAGCTGAAACGCAACTTCGCCGAACACGACCTGGACGCCGCCTCCTTCGACGTCCTCGCCACCCTGCGCCGCAGCGGCCCGCCCTACCGGCTCACCCCCACCGGGCTGATGCAGTCCGCGATGGTCACCTCCGGGGCGATCAGCCAGCGCCTCGACCGGCTGGAGGCCCGGGGCCTGGTCACCCGCACCCCCAGCGGCTCCGACGGCCGCAGCCGCGACGTGGCCCTCACCCCCGAGGGCCACGCCCTGGTCGACCGCGCCCTCCCCGACCACCTCGCCACCGAACGGCGCATCCTGGCCGACCTCGACCCGCAGCAGACCGAGGCCCTGATCGACGCCCTGCGGACGATGCTCGCGACCTTGGGGGAGGGCGACGAGGCCGGGTGACCGGACAGCCCGCCGCAGCGTGTCCGACGTTCCCCGCCGGGCGGCGCACGGCGCGGATCGCCGGGAACGCCTCAGGGGTTGACCGCCACCGCCTGGAAGAAGGTGTAGTGGAACGTCCCGCCCTCCTCCGCCGTGCGGCGCAGGTCGACGACGCCCGGTCGAACGCGGCCGCCGTGGTGAGGCCGGCCGCGACCGCGTCGTCGCGCACCGACTCGACCATCGCGACGAAGGTGCGGCGGGTGAAGCCCTCCACCAGCGCCGGGCGCCTCCCGTCCGCGTAGACGGTGCGCGTAGACGGTGCGCGGGCAGAGCGCGACGTCGTCGAACCCCGCCGCCGTCAGTAGCGAGTGCAGCCGGCGCCCGATCAGACCGTCGCCGCCCGCCGGCCCGGTCCACCTCATCTGGCCCGACCACCCGGGCGTCCAGGAACTGCAGCGTGACGGCCATCCGGTCGGCTGGATCGAGGAGTACGACGTCCAGCGCGGCACCTGGACCGCCTGATCGACAGCAGCATCGTCGCCGACGCCGCCAGCGGCGAACCCCTGCTCTGCCCCTGCTCTGCCCCTGCTCCGCCCCGGCGCCGACGCGGCCCTCACCCTGCTGCGCCGCGCGCTCGGGGAGCAACTACTGTAACCCGCTGGTAGGCCCCGGTGATCTTCTTGAGCCGGGCCAGTTCGTGGCGCTCGCGCTCGTGACGGATGGGTGGGGCGAGAGGGTCGTCCACGGCCTGGGTGAGCTCTGCTGCCTGCTGCTTGACATGTTCGATGTCCCGGTCGGTTCGGACCGGGTCGGGGTATCGGGGACGGCAGTCGTCCGTGTCCGGGGTGACCATCGGATCGTCGATCGCTCCGCGAAGTCGGCAGGCAGCGGTGCTGGGATCGAAGACGCAGGTCACGCCTTGGCCGTGATGGATCTGCAGGAGTGGGTTGCCCACGAGGCCGCGGGTCTGCCGCTCACTCGTGAGCACTCGGCCGGCGAACTCACGGTTCGCGGCGGTGACCCGGTAGCGGTGTTGCAACAGCGGTGTTGCCCTTCCGGAGCCTCTCGCGTCGGATTCGCGCATACTTCGAACGCGGACGGTGCCGCTCGTTGCGCCGAGGATCCGGCCTTGGGGACCAGTGGTACGACCTGGCGTTCGGAACCCGAATTGCGAGCCCTCTACGCGCGAGCTGTGGCCATTGGCTGCCGAGGATCCCAGGGCAGGTCGACGCTGCTGGGGTGCGGCCGGGGCTTGTCGTCGGCGATGGGAGTGCCGACACCTCGCGCCTGGCGTTGTTGCCCCTCTCCCTCTTCGTGCTCGTGGACCGCGGCCACGTCTCGACACAGAGGAAGCGTTCGGGGAAACCGTCCTGGGTGGCCTGCCGCATGTCGCAGACCCGGTTGATCCATGCCTCCTCGGTGCTCAGGGGGTGAGTCGAACGTTGTCCGGGCCGGAAAGTGGAGCCTCGCCTGGGTGGGCGATCCGTACCGGGGTGTGCGAACCCGGTGCGGAGCGGGGGATGACTCCGGCGTTCCTGCCCACTTGTTCGAACGCGATCAGGACATGCTCCAGTTGCGCATCGGTGTGCGCGGCGGTCAGGGTGATTCGCAGTACTTCGCGGCCGGCCCTGACGATCGGGTGGACCATGGGCGCGGTGAACACCCCTGCCCCGCACAACTCCTGCCACATGCGCAGGCACCGCTCGCGGCCCGTCACGAGAACCGGCACCACTGGAGTGACGGACGCACCGGTGTCGAAGCCGAGCGCCCGCAAGCCGTTGTGCAGCCGCTCGGCGAGATCCAGCACGCGGATACGTCGCTGGGGCTCGGCCTGAAGGATCTTCAGCGCGGCGAGCGCGGCGGCGACGTTGGCCGGTGACGCGGCCGCGGTGAACATTGCCGTACGCGCGTGGAACCGCAGGTAGCGGATCACGTCGGCGGGCCCGGCGATCACCCCGCCCACCGAGGCCAGGCTCTTGGACAAGGCGCTGGTGACGAGATCGGGGCGGAGCCCGAAGTGTTCCCCCGCGCCGGCGCCGGTCCGGCCGAGCACCCCCAGGTCGTGCGAACTGTCGACGACGACCCGTGCCCGGTAGGAGTCCGCCAGCTTCATCAGCCCGGGCAGGTCGCAGAGGTCCCCCTCCGCAGAGAAAACCCCGTCCGTGAGGATAATCTTTCCGACGTCAGTGCCGGTGTCGTCGGTGACCTGAAGCAATTCCTCCAGATGATCCAGGTTGCCGTGCAGAAATTTCCGTTCCTTGGCTCTGCCGAGAGCGACGGCCTCGCCCAGTGAGACATGGTTGAAGAAATCGCTGAAGACCACGTCGCCGTCCGTGAGCAGCGGAGCCAGCATCAAATTTGCCTGATAACCGGACGGAAGGACGGTGGCCGCTTCCTGGCCCATGAACTCCGCCAGTCGGCTCTCCAGCTCCTCGTGCAGTTCCAGCGTGCCGCTCCCAGCGCGTGACCCGCCCAGCGAGGTGCCGAAGCGCCGCACCGCCGCGACAGCGGCCTCGCGCACCCGGGGATCGGCGGAAAGCCCCAGGTAGTCGTGGGAGGCGGCGACGATCACCCGGCGGCCCTCGAATTCCGCCTCCGTGCCGTCGAACGTGTCGCCGATCGCCCGGAAGTAGCAGTCCCGCCCGGTCCGCCGCAGATGCTCCTCGGTCCACGGTCGGCACTTTTCCAGAATGTCCATCTTCACTTTCTCCGGTCGCTCGTGTGTTGCATTATTCTCTTTGAGGAATTCGTTCCCCTTGAGGATGGTACTTTGGGGCGTCTTCTGTGCCATCTATGCGACGGAGAAAAAGTGTCATACGATGAACTGAAAATCGTTCTTGTTTCTCTCGGGATTTCCGAGGATGACATCAGCCCGGATGCCACGCGCGAGGAAGTCGGCCTGGATTCCATCGCCGTCGTCGAGCTGGCTCTGGTTCTCCGCCGCGAGAAAGGGGTGGCGGTGACCGAGGAGGAGATCAGCGCCACCCGCACCGTCGCGGACGTCGCCGCCCTCGTCGGAGCCCGGTGACCTCCGCGTGACCGCTCGACAGGATGCATGCGTCACGGGCCTCGGCCTGGTGACCCCGGCCGGCGATGGCCGGGCCTCCGGGTGGGAGCGGGTCTGCAAGGGCCTGCCGACCGCCGTACTGGAGCTCGAACAGGAGACGGTTCCGACTCATCTGGTCTGCCGCGTGGGCGGCTTCGACCCGGCCCGGCTCGGTCGGGCACGGGCCCGCAAGCCCGACCGCTGCGCACAACTGGCGCTGCTCGCCGCACGTGAGGCGCTGGCCGACGCCGGACTGGACCCGGCGCGGTGGGACGGCGCGCGCGTCGCCGTGATCGTGGGTTCGAGTACAGGCGGAGCCCAGACCCTGGAGACCGAGCACCGCGCGCTGCTGGCAGCCGGCCCGCAGAACATGTCGCCGTTCGCCGTGCCGGCCTCCCTGAGCAACACCGTGGCTGCCCAGCTGACCATCGAGTTCGGGGCCAGGGGAGCCAGCTGCACGGTCAACACCGCCTGCGCCTCGGGCGCGACCGCCATCGGCACGGCGCTGGACCTGCTGGCCCTGGACCGCTGCGACATCGCCCTGACCGGCGGCGCCGAGGCGGCCATCACCCCGTTCCACGTCGCGGGATTCGACCGGATCGGCGCCCTGTCCCACCGCTTCGAGGATCCCACCGGAGCACTGCGCGCCTTCGACAGACAGCGGGACGGATTCGTCATCGGCGAAGGAGCCGGGATGCTCGTCCTGGAGCGCACCGCCGACGCCCGAGCCCGTGGGGCGCGGGCCCGCGCCCGGATCAGGGGCTTCGGAGCGTCCTCGGACGCGCACCACGTGGTGAAGCCCCACCCGGACGGCTCCGGCCTCGCGGCGGCCGTCCGCGAAGCACTCGCGCAGGCCGACGCCACCGCCCAGGACGTCGCGCACGTCAACGCCCATGGCACCGGCACCCCGGCCGGCGACCGGGCGGAAGCCGCCGTATTGACCAGCCTCTTCCCGCACCGCCCGCCGGTGACGTCCACCAAGCCGGTGACCGGGCATCTGCTGGGCGCGGCGGGGGCGGTGGAGGCGGCGCTCACCGTCCTCACCGTCGAGCACGGCCTCATTCCGCCCACCGCCAATCTGGAAGACCCCGATCCGGAGATCGACCTCGACATCCCCACCGAGTGCCGGGCGGGGAGCCTACGACTGGCACTCTCCTTGTCCATGGGCTTCGGCGGGCAGAATGCCGTCCTCGCCGTCACCCCCGACTGATGCCCGCTGCCCGGAACAGAGCCGGTCGGCTCCGTACGACGTGACGGTGAAGTCGTCGGCCAGGTGGGGCAAGGCCAAGAGCCGGTGCGGAAGATGTCGAAGCAGGGCCGCCACCAGCTTGTAGCGGACGCTCGGTACGCAGACGACTGGCGGGCGGCGCCGGTGGATGGCCCGCACCGCCAGCTCGGCCACGTACGGCGACGCAAGGGTGAGCGACGGAGGGGACGGCGGGATGCCGGCGCGCGTATGGAACTCCGAGGTGGTGTGCCCCAGTACCAGGGCGGTCAGCGCGACCGGCGAGGTGCGGATACGCCGCGAGTAGGCCAGCGACTCGGTCAGTGCCACGCCGTACGCCTTCGACGCGCCGTACGAAGTGCCCTGCCAGACAGGCCCGGTGGCGGCCACCGAGGACACGTTCAGGATCCGCCCGTGGCCGCGCCGGAGCATTCCGGGGAGCGCGGCGTGAAGGAGCCGGGACGGTGCGACGACGTTGAGGTCGAGCATGCGCTGCTCCTCCGCCCACGTCGTGCGTTCGAAGGACATGCCCAGGCCCGCACCGGCGTTGTTGACCAGGATGTCGGCCGTGCGCGCCGCCGCTGCCGCGCGCTCCAGGCCGGCCGTCGTGGTCAGGTCGGCGGGCAGCGGACGTGCCCTGATCCCGTGGGCGGCTTCCAGGGTGGCCGCGAGGCGGTCCAGGGGTTCGGCGCTGCGGGCGACCAGGACGAGATGATGGCCGCGGGCGGCGAGGGCGCGGGCGATGTCCGCGCCGATGCCGTAACTGGCACCGGTGACCAGGGCCGTCGACCCCTCCGCGCCTTTCATTTGCGGCCCTTCACCGGTGTCGTCATCTCTCGCCACAGCCGCTCGACGGCGTCCGCCCACAACTCGGCGAGGTCACCGACGTCAACCAGCGCACTGTCGAGGGTGAAGCTCACGACTACCTGTTTTTGGTAGGCGACGAACGACACCGCGAAGAGGTGTTCGCCGTGCAGGAACAGCGTGGGCACCACCTTCTCGATGGGATCCGCGCCCACCGCCAGGCGGCGTGGCACACGCAGCAGTCCGGAACTGTCCACCGCGCTGCTCGCGGCGCAGGACTGCCGGACGAAGCGGTAGACGAGCCACTCCGGAAAGAGCTCCAACTGCGCTCGGAGTACCCGGCGCATCCCCTCGGTCCTGACGCGGCTGGTCGCGTTCGCCACGGCGATCACCCGGTCGACGGGGGACTCCGCCCAGAAAGACAGCGGAATGCGGACGGCCGAGATCCTGTTGCCCACCGCATACCGTTCCTCCGGGTAGCGGAGGCTGATGGGCATACCCACGTGGAGCTCACGCCCGTGTGCGGGGCGAGCCGGCCAGTCCTCGGGCACCCACCTGCGCACCGCCTCCGCCAGTGCGGCGAGGCAGACATCGTTTGGTGTGGCCCCCAGGGCTTCCGCGACCTCGCGCGGCCAGGACACCGGCACGGCCGCCGACAGCAGCCGCGCTCGGCCGGTCAGGGGGCGGTGCGGCGACCAGGTCAAGGTGGACCGAAGGCCACGGACGGAATCGACCGCGTTCTGGGCCAGCGCCCGCGCCGGGATCCTCTCCGACCACGTGCGCGGGATCCGTTTCGCCCGTGTACGACGGCCGGCCGGTGCCTCGGCGCGAGGCTGCCGGGGAGAGAGGGCCGGACCCACCCCGAAGAGAGCCGTCAGCGCGTCCAGCACTGCCTGCCCGTCCTGGGCGGCGTGGTGGGCGCGGTAGAAGAGCGCGTACGTGTCACTGGAGTAGCCGTGGATGAGCCAGACCCCCCAGCGCGGGGCGTCGGCGGGGATCGGCTCACTCAGCAGCGTGTCCACGGTCCGGTCGAGAGAGTCGAGGCCGTCCTCGGTGCGGATCTCGTGCACATGGCGACGCGGGTCGAAGCCGGGGTCGAGTTCCCAGACCGTCCGGCGCCCCTGCTTGACGACCTTGCATGCAAGGGTCGGCATGCGGCCGAGGCGGCCGGCGATCTGCTCCCGTACCTGGCTCAGACTCGGGTGCGAGCCGGTCGCATGCATGACCACGCCCACATAGGGCCGGAACCGGGGCTGTTCCCTCTCGTAGGTGAGGAAGCAGCCGTCGACCGGGTTCGGGCCGGGGACTGTCGTGGTCACGGGGCCATCACCGAACCCATCCTGGTCATCGTCACGAAGGTTTCTCCGTCGCGGACGGGCCGCGCGCACAGTCGCTAACCGGAGGCGTGGCGAAAAGGTCACGTAGCGGAGCTCACCGCCGTCAGGCTCGGGCGTGACATGCAGGGATGCCGCCGCGTTGATCAGGTGCGTACGCCCATCGCACATCCACCCGCTCCCCCCGGCACACACCGCCACCCCTCGGCAGATCTCTCGAACCTCTCAGCGGAAGCAGGTCCGTATGCCACGCGCCCCCCACGACGGCCCGTACTCCGGCGCCGCACAGCAGGCGACCGCCACCGCGTCGCCGACGTACACGATGGCGGACCTCCCCGGGGCGTTGCCCCTGCTCGGCCACATGCCGGCCCTCGCCCGCGATCCACTCGCGTTCCTGGCCGGGCTCTCCGACCACGGCGACCTCGTGCGGATCAAGGTGGGCTCGCAGACGGCGTACGCGGTATGCCATCCCGAGCTGGTCCAGCGGTTCCTGGCCGAGGACCGTACCTTCGACAAGGGCGGTCCCGTCTACGACAGACTCCGGGAGATCGCAGGCGACGGCCTGGGCACCTGCCCGGCAGCCGCCCACCGCCGTCAGCGCCGGATGATCCAGCCCCTCTTCCACCGCGACCGGCTGTCCGCGTACGCCGAGGTGATGAGCCAGGGGGTCGCCGCGCTCACGGCGTCATGGCACGACGGCCAGATCCTCGACGTACCCGCCGCGATGCACCGCCTCACCACGGAGGTCACGGTCCGGTGCCTGTTCGACGCCGACGCCGACACCTCAGACATCCCCGAAGTGCATGCGAGCATCGACGCTCTCATCAGCGGCGCCACCAGGCGCGTGCTGCTGCCGATTCCGCTGATTCACCGGCTTCCCCTTCCCGGCAACCGTCGCTTCCACCGGGCCCGGCGCCATCTGCGACAGGTCACCGACACACTCGTCGCCGGCCATCGCTCGGCCGGCGCCGACCGAGGCAACCTGCTGGACCTGCTGCTCGCCCCTGATGTCGACGGGACCGGTCTGAGCGACGCCGAGATCCACGACCAGGTCATCTCCTTCCTCCTCGCCGGAGTGGAGAGCACCGCCGTCACACTCTCCTGGGCCTGGCACCTGATCGGTACCCACCCCGACATCCAGCAGCGGCTACGCGACGAGGTCGACACCGTACTCGACGGGCGCCCTGCGCTCCCCGCCGATCTGCCCGCCCTGGAACTCACCGGCCGGATCATCACCGAGACGTTGCGCCTCTACCCACCGGACTCCGTCCTGAGCCGGACCACCACAACCGACACGGTGCTGGGCGGCCACCGGCTGGCAGTCGGCACCACCATGATCTACAGCCCGTACCAACTCCACCGACGCGCCGACCTGTACCCGGCCCCCGACCGCTTCGACCCCGACCGCTGGCGCACCATCGGCAAACCCCCGCCCGGCACCTGGGTGCCCTTCGGGGGCGGAGCCCGCAAATGCATCGCCGACACCTTCGCACTCACCCAGGCCACCCTCACCCTGGCCACCGTCGCCGCTCTCTGGCAACTCCATCCGACCCCCGGCCGACGACCCGTCCGCGCCGCCCGCCAGGCCGTCCTCGCCCCGCACCGGCTCTCCATGCGCCTGCATCGGGCCGGGTGACGTCGTGGAGCGCATGAACCTGCGCGTCGTGGACGTCCGGAAGTCCTACGGGAAACGTGAAGTGCTGCGGGGCGTCTGCCTGGACGTGCCGGCCGGGACCCTGACGGGCGTAGTGGGGGAGAACGGAGCGGGCAAGAGCACGCTCCTGCGCATCATCAGTGGGCAGTTGCGGCCGGACGCCGGGTCGGTGCACCGGTACGGCCGGGTGGGGTACTGCCCGCAGCACCCGGTGCTGAACGACGTACTGACCGTCGATCAGCATCTGCGTTACTTCCAGGTGGCCTACGACCTGTCCACGCTCAAACCCGCCGACGAACTCCTCGAAACGCTGGGATTCGGCGCATCACGGCGGCGCCGGGTGGCGGAGCTCAGCGGTGGCACCCGACAGAAGCTCAACCTGACCCTGGCGCTGATGCACGACCCGCCCACAGTGGTGCTGGACGAGCCGTATCAAGGCTTCGACTGGGAGACGTACCTGAGGTTCTGGCAGCTTGCCGAACGGCTGCGTGACCGGGGCCGCTCGGTCGTGGTGGTCTCCCATCTCGCGCACGACGCGGACCGTTTCGACCGGTTGGGGCAGCTGGACGGGGGCCGCGTCGACATCCGTTCCGACTCCCAAGCCGGCCTCCCCGGTGGCGTCCAGTGAGGCGCTGGGCCCGGGCGCTGGGCACGGCCTGCCAGCTGACCCTGACGGCGGTCGGCCGCGACCGCCTCGCACTGTGCATGGTGGTGCTCTTCATTCCCGCGTGGATCTGGGCGGTTCGCAGGGTGGTGCGGGAGACCGACGTACGCTTCCGTCTTCACGGACTCCCCGTGGTCGCCGACGGCGTCGCCGCCAACGGCAACCACGTCGGCCAGATCGTCGGGGCGCTGAACGCCGTCACCCTGATCACCGGCTTCATCATGCTGATGATCACCTTCGCAACCACAGAACTGGACCGGAGGCTGATCCTGTGCGGGTTTCCCCGCACGGCGTTGATGACGGCCAAGACGACGGTTCTGGTGCTGGTGGCGACCGTCGTGGCCGGGTACGCGGCCTGGCTGCTGTGCCGGGCGTGGGCTGTGCGCCAGGCAGGGATGATGACGGTCGCGATGTTCATGGCAGCCCTGGTGTACGGCGGAGCGGGCATCATGCTGGGTTCGGTGCTGCGCCGCGAGCTGGAGGGCGTACTCGTCGTCATCATGATGAGCCTGGTCGACCTCGGTCTGCAGAACCCGATCATGGCGCGCGAGGTGGGCGGGGTGCCCCTGCTCCCCCTTTTCGGGCCGATGCAGGCGGCCTTGGCCGCCGGATTCACCGATGAACTCCCATGGCGCCCGGTCGCCCACGGCCTCCTCTGGCTCCTGACCACCACCTCATTGGGGCTCAGCGTGGTCTACGCCCGCACCCGCGGCTATCCGCGCCCGTCGTAAGACGGCAATGGGCAGGGACGGGTCGTTCACCGCGTTGCCGGTCAAGCAGGCGGTGATCCCCAAGAAGAACGGCAAGGTCCGTTATCTGGGGATCCCGACCCTGCGCGACCGAGTCGCGCAGATGGCCCTCGCCCTGGTCCTCGCCATCGTCAAGCGCAGTGACGACATGCGCGGCTTCGTCGTGCTTCCCAAGCGGTGGATCGTGGAACGGTTCTTCGCCCACCTGATGCGAAGCCGCCGCCTCGTGCGCGACTTCATTGCCCTGGTCGACGGCGTGCACCAGCTCGTGAAGGCGCCGATCGTGCTGGTCTGGGACCGCCTGAACACCCACGTCTCCCACGCCATGCGCGAGTTGGTCGCCGAGCGCGCCTGGCTGACGGTTTTCCTCCTCCCCGCCTACTCACCCGACCTCAACCCGGTCGAGTGGGTCTGGGCACACGTCAAGCGCAGCCTGGCCAACCTCGCCGTCATGGCCCTCGACCGGCTCGAAGCCCTCGTCCGCAACCGGCTCAAGCGACTGCAGTACCGGCCCGAGATCCTCGACGGCTTCATAACCGGCACCGGGCTGACCCTCGACACCCCGACGTCACCCTGACGAGCCGAAGTCAGTAAGGCCCTGGCCCGAGTGCTGAGCCGCTACCGGGCCGAGGGCCGCCCGCTGCCCGGCTGGCAGGGCGAGCCCAACCGCAGCCACCTCGCCCGCGAAGCGAAGGTCGATCGGGGAAGCCTGGTCGACGCGTACGCGTCCGGGAAGCTGATCCGCGAGGCCGCCGCTGAGCTCGGTATTTCCGACGCCACTTACCTGAGGGTGCCGGTCAGAGGGCTGCTGGACGGTCAGCCCTGGCGAGGGCCGATCGAGTACGGCGACGTTGCCCACCTGACACGGATGTTGCAGACCGCCTGCTACGTCGTCATCGCCTTCCTCTCGGGCATGCGCGACGGCGAGAAAGGGGCGGAATTGCGTTTGATGCAACATCCAGCAGGGCGGGCGAAGCGCATAACCGCAGGTGGGAGAGGTCGGTGTCGGAGTGGTCCGGCCGAGTGCGACCGATCTGCCAGCGGCTCTTGCGCTCGACGCGTGCCATCCCAACAATGTTGCATCTAACGCAACGGAGGTTGGAGTGGCTAGAGCGGCTGATCTGGCGGGGGCGGCCCACCTGATGCTCGTGGACGGGGTCTCGTACCTGGACCCTGAGCCGGCAGTGTTCGAGGCGATGCTGGAGGGCTGGACCAAGCAGCAACGAAGCCGCTTCCTCAACTGGGACTCGACCATCAAGCCGAGGCTGTCGCTCGTCCGCCGGTTCGCCGAGTTCACCAACCAGTACCCGTGGCAGTGGCAGCCAGCCGAGGTCGAGGCGTTCATCGACCATCTGCGGGCGAAGACACCCACGTTCACAGTGTCGAGCGGCCGCGGCTACCAGAACCACCTGCGGCTGTTCTGCGAGTACATCACGGACGCGCGCTACGGCTGGATGAACGTCTGTCAGGAGCGCTTCGGCCAGGTGCCGGTGCAGATCCTGCACGAGTGGAACACCGTCAACCACGTCAGCGAGTACGAGGGCGACCCGAGCCGTCGCCCGCTGACCTACGACGAGATCCAGGCCCTGTTCGACGCCGCCGACGGCCGGGTCGAGGAGATCCGGAAGCGCGGCCGCAAGGGCGCGTTGGCCGCGATGCGGGACTCCGCCCTGCTCAAGAGCTACTACGCGTACGGCATGCGCCGTCGGGAGAGCGTCCACCTCGACGTCGCTGACCTGCGGCGCAACCCGAAGGCACCGCAGTACGGGCGCCACGGGGCGATCTTCGTCCGGTACGGGAAGTCCTCGAAGGGCAGCCCGCCCAAGCGCCGCACCATCTTCACCGTCCCGGAGATGGACTGGATTGTCGACGTCCTGGACCACTACCTGACCGAGGTCCGCCCCCGGTTCGGCGCCGGGAAGCACCCGGCGATCTGGGTCACCGAACGCAGTGGGCGCCTGTCCAGCCGGTCGGCGAACGAAGCCTTCGACGCCGCACGGCAGGCCGCTGACCTGCCAGAAGAGCTGAAATTGCACTGCCTGAGACACTCGTACATCACGCATCTCGTCGAGTTCGACTACCCGGAGCGGTTCGTCCAGGACCAGGCCGGACACGGCTACGCCAGCACCACGGCCATCTACACCGGCGTCTCGGACGAGTACCGCAACCGGCTGCTGCAGCGGAAGTTGACCCATCGCTACCCCGGCATCTGGGAGGACCCCAAGTGATCAAGAAGATGGGCTACCGCTGGAACCTGCGCAAGCTCATGGCCGACCGCGAGATGTTCCAGACCACCGACCTGGTCCCGCTGCTGGCCGAGCGGGGCATCACCCTCTCCCGAGAGCAGGTCTTCCGGCTGGTCACCCAGCCCCCGCAGCGGCTGTCGATGGACGTCCTGGCGGCTCTGTGCGACATCCTCGCCTGCCAGCCGAACGATCTGATCGAGGTCCAGGTCGTCAACGAGGAAGTCCGCAAGACCGCCAGCGGCGAAACGCCCGGACCGCTTCCGGCCGTGCGCCGGACCTCCATCCGGCGCCCGGAGGGCCTGTGACCGCGCCCTCGCCGACCGCACCGTCGGTCGTCGCCCGCCTCGCCGCCCAGGCCGCTCGACTGGAGGCCGCCACCTCCGCCGTCACCACCAGGCTCACCGCAGCCCTGCCCGGCCTCGACGCCGAGGAGGCCGCAGCCGCACTGGTAGTCGCGGTGCCGATCCCCGTCCGCGGGGCGGCCCGCTACCTGGAAGAGCTCGCCGAACACCTGGCCGGCCACCCCGAGGCTCTGACCTCCGGGAGTTCTCTCTGCCCGCCGGTCCTGCTGCGGCTGACCCAGGTGCTACACGAGGGCGGTCACCCGGTGGTCCGCCCAGGTTGCGCGCACTGCGGCACAGTGCGGACCGACCTTCGCCAGCTACGGCCCGACGGAAGACTCTGCGCGACCTGCGACGCCAACAGCCGCCGCGCTACCTGCGCGCGCTGCCACCGCGACGGCATGCGGATCTCCGCCCGACGGCCCGAGGGCGGCATCTGCACGGCCTGCTACCACAAGGACCCCGCCCGCCTGGAGGAGTGCGCCGGATGCGGCGAGCACCAGAACCCGGTCGTCCGCCGAGACGACGGCCGGAGCCTGTGCGTCAGGTGCTGGAAGCGCCCCACCCACACCTGCGTGACCTGCGGCAAGACCGCGATCGCGGCCCTGGTCGACGCCGACGGCGCCTTCTGCCACCTCTGCTACAACCGCCATCGTCGACCACGACGGCCCTGCGGCCGGTGCGGGCAACTCAAGCGCATCGCACGCAACGCGCACGACGGTGAGCCCGACCTGTGTGACGGCTGCTACCGCGGCCCCGAACTGACCTGCTCCGCCTGCGGTCGCATCCGCCCCTGCAGCAGCAAGCTCCAGGGCCAGCCCGTCTGCGGCAACTGCTACCGGCGCAATCGACAAGGCGAGCCATGCGCCCGCTGCCGCCGGACCAAGCCGGTCAACACCCGATGGCCCATCGGGCCGGTCTGCATGACCTGCTACAACACCGTCCTCCGGTCGCCGGCCGAGTGCTCACGCTGCGGCACGGTCCAGCCGCTCATCGCGCGGGACGCCGACGGCACCGGCGTCTGCGGACCCTGCGTTGGCTTCGCCGCCGACTACACCTGCCGCCAGTGCGGCCGGGCCGGCAACCCCCACAGCCGGGGCCGGTGCGCGTTCTGCGTTCTCGCCGAGCGGGTCAACCTCCTGCTCGCCGGGGCCGACGGCCTGGTCCCCGAGCAGTTGCAGCCGCTCGCGACGGCACTGACGGCCGCTCCGGCTCCCTTCCAGGCGATCCAGTGGATCCGCGAGAGTCCGAACAGCAAGCTCCTCGCCCGCCTCGTCACCGAGGACCGTCCGCTCAGCCACGAGTTGCTCGACGAGCTGCCACCCAGCCGGAACCAGCGCTACATCCGCCAACTCCTGGTGCATACAGGCGTTTTGGATGCTCGCAACGAAGACCTGGAACGGATCCCTGTATGGCTGGAGCACGAACTGGCCGACAAGCCGGCGGCCCATGCGAACCTCGCCCGCCCGTTCCTGCACTGGTTCCTGCTCCGACGCGCGCGCCAACGCGCTGCCGTCCGCCACTACCCGGCCTCCGCAGACCGCGATCTCCGACGTCGCGTCAGCGTCGCCCTGGAACTGCTGGCTTGGCTCGACCAGCAGCAACTGGCACTCGAAGGCCTCACTCAAGAGCATGTCGACGACTGGATCACCGATGGCGCGAGCCAACGGCGCTACTTGATCCGCTACTTCCTGAGCTGGACCGCGAGCCGCCGGCTCACCCTCAAGCTCACCGTTCCCTCCATCCCGCAGCAAGAACCCCAGGCCCTGCTCGACGAGGACGACCGCTGGAGCCTCCTCCAGCGCTGCCTCACCGACGATGCCCTGCCCCTGGACGTCCGAGCAGCCGGCGCGATCACCCTGCTCTTCGGTCCGTCCACAGAACGGCTCTGCAATCTGACGCCTGACCGCCTGCAGCGCGCCAGCAAGCACACCCACCTGATGCTCGGCCGCCACCCCGTGCTGCTGCCCCCACGACTGGCCGGGCTGCTGCACCAGCTGGCGGAAGAGCCCCGGCCTGGCTCACGATCCCTGTTCGCCCAGGCCACCCCAGGCCCACGGCTGCTGTTCCCGGGCCTGGTCCCAGGGAAGCCCGTCTCGACCCACGCCATGACGCAGAAGCTCAACCGCCACGGAATCTCGGTCCGAGCGGCCCGCAACTCAGCCCTCGCCCCGCTCGCCGCCGACCTCCCAAGCCCCATCCTCGCCGACCTGACCGGCATGCACCGCCACACCGCGATCCGCTGGGTCACCTACGCCCGACGCGACTGGGCCGAGTACCTCGCAGCACGCGCCGAGGACCAACAGGAAGGCAGACGATGACCGACCCGACCGGACGCAACGACGGGCGCACAGCCCAAGAAGTGCTCGACTACCTGGTCACGAACCTGAACGGCGCCCTGCGCCGCCCGGGAATGTACGGCGGTGAGACCGCGATCAGGCTCTACCTCGACGCGGTGGCGTTCGCGGACGCCTCCGAGCAGGCACGGCAGCAGGAACTGAAGGACCTGCAAACCCGCCGAGGATCCTCCTCCACCGGCGTGCGCGGAGCCTTCCAAGATCTCTGGGGTGATGCACACGAGGGCGCCGTGGCCTCGGTCTACGCCGAAATCGCACACCGTCAGGGATGGCTGCAACTCGACCGGACCCTCACCTCGGCTGAGTACGACGAGATCCGTCGCGTCAGCGAGACCTGGTGCCGCGATGACCGCCTCCTCAGCGACGTCGTCACGGCGTTCGGCCCGCCCTCGGTCCTCTTCGGAGGGAACAACCCCAACTACCCCAAGACGCTGGCCTACGCGACCGACCAACGTGACGACACCCTGCTCTGCTTCCACTTGTGGAACAGCTTCGCCCCGGGTCCAAGCTCATCGTCGGCTTCCGTCCATGCCGAACCCGTCCTCTGGGCATTCCGGGACGGCGGCACCCTGTTCACGGACGGCTTCACCTTCACGCCGGAGGGAACCGCCCGACGCGACCGGGCCAGCTGCCTCGCGGCTCGCGTTGACTAAGGGCTGTCCCGCTACCGCGGACGGACCGGGCGCGAGGGAAGGTCGGTGGGACCTGAGAGACTCTGGTCCGTGCTGATCGAGGGATACGACTTCGGGCCGTTGGTCGAGGGTGAGCGGCTGCTTGAACGCGCCGGGTTCTGGTCCAATCACCTTCTGGCCATGTGCCGGTTCGTCTCGGGCGAGGCCCGGCCGGCACCCGAGTGGTTCGGTGACGACGGCGCGGACACCGACGCCCTGGCCGAGGTTCTTCTGGACGACCAGGCCTGGCCGACGTTCCGCATCCCGTTCGAAGGCGGTCACAGCGCCGTCGTCGTGTACCGGAACCTCGTAGGTGACTTCGGGATCGACTACCTGATGACCGGAGCGGGCTGGTCTCGGGCAGAGGAGCTGGCCAGCTTTGACGGCGACTGGTACGGGCCGGGCTTGTCCTGGCGCGACATCATGCACATCGCCGAGACGCCCGACCTGGCCGCCGTCGGCGTGCACGACACCGCGGCCCGACTCCTGCTCCTGCTGCCGTTGCTCGCCGACGACGAGTTGCCGCCGGATGCGCCAGCACGGGTGAACGCCGCTCTCACGGCCATCGGAGCACCCGACGACTGTGCTCAGGACACGGCTGACAATCTCCTTGTGAACAGACGGCCTGGAGCGGGGCGCCGTGGGGGCGACGCCGATTCCCCGCTGAGCGGTCCGGGCAGGCTCTGCCCGGCGGATCAAGGCGGCATAGGCTCCAGGGCATGCACAGCACCCTGACGGAGCACGCCCGGTGTCTCTACGGAGACGAGTACCGACCTACACCGAAGTGCGACGGCGACCACCAGGAGCACTACTTCGTCGAAGAGCTGACCTTCGCTGATGCAGATTCGATCCTCGCCATGCTGCGTGAGCTGAGCCCGCACGTCGTCGACGGCCATCTTCCGGTCTGGGTTCGCAACCTGGCCTACCGTCTGGTGCTCCTGCAGCGGCCGGACGAGCCGGTGTTGCTGCGAGAGGCCGCCGAAAACCTCTGGCTGCATGGACCGGACTGGGACGACATCGCGGCAGACCTGCGGCGGCGGGCCGACTCGCTGGAACCGGGCTGAGCCGGGCGGACTCTGGCCAGGATCATGTCGGAGAGGTGGGAATAGTGCACAGTCGGAATAACCCCCTCCCGCCAGTACTCAAACACATCAAGCGCGGATGCGTGAAGGTCTGGCGCGACGAGGACGGGCGGGTCGTTCGCCGGCGGCTGACGAGTCTGGCGTTCAAGGGCGAGGACGACCCCGCCGAGGTCAAGGCCACCTGGGTGGTCAGCGGCCCTGCGCAACGGGCGGTGGAGATCCTGGAGCGGCTCCAGCCGGCCCGGCAGAGCTTCCTGTTCGCGCTCCTGCCGTCCTCGCCCAACTACCACGCCCAAGGCGGCCGGAACGAGGCCCGGACGACGACCGCGACCAACGAGGACCTCGTCGCCTTCCGGGAGTGGATTAACGGCTACTGCCGCCGCACTGGTCGGCCCGACAGCGTCCCGCTGGTCAACAAGCAGGACTGGAAGGTGACTACTCGTCAGTTCCGCCGCACGTTGGCGTGGTTCATCGCCCGTCGGCCCGGAGGCGCCATCGCCGGCGCTCTGCAATACCGGCATCTGGGGGTTCAGATGTTCGAGGGGTATGCCGGGACCTCGGACTCGGGGTTCCGAGACGAGGTCGAGTCCGAGGACGCCATCGCCCGCGGGGAGAAGCTCGGAGACCTGATCGCCAGCCATGAGTTCCACCACCTGAGTGGCCCTGCCGCAGCCGAGGCGGAGAGCCGACTCGCGACGTTCGAGAAACACGTCCAGTTCGACGGCAAGGTCATCAACGACGAGAAGCGGCTCAGACGGCACATGAACCGCCACGATCCGCACATCTACCCAGGTCAGTACGTCACCTGCGTCCACCACCCGGACCGGGCGCTCTGCCGCCGGACCGACGGGAAGGAAGGCCCGTCACTGCCCGACTGCCAACCCCTGCGCTGCCGCAACGTGGCACTCACCAGCGGAAACATCGCCCACATGAAGGACGCCCTGGCGGCCTACGAGCGTGAACTCGTCCGGGGCGACCAACTCGCCCCGCTCGTCCGCCATCGCCTGCAAGCCCGCCGACAAGAGATCGCTGACTTCCTCGCTGAGACCCCCGACTCCGGCCAGGACGTCACGTCGGAGGCATCATGAACCGCCCGCTGCCCAACGAGGAGCAGGTCCGCAGCGAGATGGAGGCCGAACTCGACGAGAGCAAGGCCAACGGCCGTCGCGCCACGGTCAGCAACGTCGAGAAGCAGCTCGGCATCACGCACACGACGTTCTACCGGAACTACCCTGACCTGATCGAGTGGTTCAAGGCTCAGCTCGCCACCCGGCGCACTGCGGCAGTCGCCGAGAAGGACACCACCAAGCGCGAGGACGACCTGGACCGGCTCCGGCGCGAGAACACCGACCTGCGCAAGCAGGTCAGAATCTATGCCGAGGCGATCCGCCAGCTAACCCTGGACAAGGCCGCCTTGGAGGACAGACTCCAGAGCATCGAGGGCCACCAGCCTCGACGAGCGCCGTCGCCAACACCGGGCATCAGCGGACAATGGACACGAATGAAAGGCCCCATAACATGACCGACCGCCGCCCTCTCGCGATGCTCGCCTTCTCCGCGTCCGTGACAGACGCGCCCCTGCCTGCCCCGTCCGGCGGGCGTCGTCTGCTGCCGGTCGAGCAGGCTGCCGACTTCCGCCAGCCGCCCGGCGAGACCGCGCCCGCACCCGCCCCGGCCCGCTGCCGCCTCTCGCCCGGCGGCCTCATCTTCTCCGATCCGGACCGGCAGATCTGATCGCTACCACCACGGGTAGCGCGATTGTCCTGCGGCGGGTACAAATCCCCAGCCCGCCGACCGCGGCCCGGTAGCCTGCGGACAGGCGCCCGCCGGACCCGAGACGCGCACTCACGGGCCATCACCGGCGAGTGCCGACCTGCGACGGCTGACTGGTGGGCTCGCGTGTTGCGGAGTTGCATATTGAGAGCGGCCAAGCATGACAGTCACGAAGAGTAATTGATCGGTCGCGGCGCTTGAAGCCCCTACCAGAGCCGGCGGGTGAGGAAGTCTGCCAGATGTAGCCTGCGACCAGCTCGCCGACGCCCTCGCCCACACCGGCGGCCGCCGACGCAAGACGTAGGCCAGCTGCACCGTGAGTTCCTGGCCCGGCTGCCGCGGAGCGTGGAGCCGGGCCAGGCGTGGCCGCGGGGGATCGCTAGTCCCACTGCTGCGATGTACCCGACAGCCCCGGCCGGGCGGAGGTGTGCGGACTTCACCCGGTTTCGGGCCTCCCGCAGCTCCTCACTGGACCAGGACGGTGTGCGGGTGGCCTCCGCTCGCCGGGCAGGCGTACAGCTGAAGGTGGTTGGCGTCCAGCACCGTGATGTCCGGAGGATTGGACCAACTGTCGTCGGATGCGCCGGGGACCCGGTCCTCGTTCGGGATCCAGCTCGTGCTGTTTCGGTGCCATTCGGACGAGGCGATGGTCAGCAGAGGCGTCATCGCCGTACCGCAGGCCACGCAGAACCGCGGCACGGGGTCGGTGAGTCCCCAGGGGGCCCAGCCACCGATCTTCCAGCCGGGGGCGTGGGACAGGGCGTGGCTATAGAGCTCCTGCGGGTAGGCATCGTCGACCGAGATGCCCGCCGCCCGCCAGGGCGCGGGGTCCGTGATCTGCTGCTTCAGCTCCTTGGGGAGTTCCAGGAAATCGGGGTACTCGGTGACCTGCTCCGGCGCGAGCACGCAGGGATCAGGCACGTAGAAGTCCTCGTCCGCGTCGAACGGCTCGGGCGGCGCGGCCAGCACGTCGGTGACGTCCGCGGCGGTCCTCCAGGACAACTCGATCGGAATGCTTGAGTCCGGATCGTGCTCCGAAGGGCACCACAGGACCTGCAACAGGTCGGTCCGCCCGGGTGGCTGCAGCAGGGGTATGTCCCGCGCGTACAACTGGGCCACGGGCACCAGGGGGTGGAGGCCTTCGTGCCCGATGAGGCAGTACCGCCAGGGTTCCTGTGCGGGCCACAGCAGGGGCCCGCCGATCGAGCTGTCGTGCACCGTGGGAGAGCCCGGACGCGGGTGCAACCGGACCGCTGGGCGGGCCAGCGGGGCCAGCGCGGGGAAGACCGCGGCGATGTCGACCGGCCGTGGTGGGGTGGTACGTATGTCATTCATGGCGATGATCTTGCCAACACCCTCTGACAGCGGGCCAACCCCCAACAGGACGAGCCGCGTCCTTCGTGCGTACGGCGCACCCCTGCTGGCGTCTGGGGGTGCAAAGCGGCACAACCACCTATGCGCAGCTGACCCCAGCTGTGCACGAACCAGGGTTCAGAGAAGTGACCAGGCCGAAGGTCAGCACGCCCCGTCCCGTGCAGTCGGGACATGCCGCTGGTCGTCCAGGAAAGGCGAGGTCCGGTTGTACCGGCGAGCTGCGGCAGTCGGCAGACCCCTGCAGGTGCAAGGGTGACGTACGCCCTGGCGGCCTACGAGCGTGAACTCGTCCGGGGCGACCAACTCGCCCCGCTCGTCCGCCATCGCCTGCAAGCCCGCCGACAAGAGATCGCTGACTTCCTCGCTGAGACCCCCGACTCCGGCCAGGACGTCACGTCGGAGGCATCATGAACCGCCCGCTGCCCAACGAGGAGCAGGTCCGCAGCGAGATGGAGGCCGAACTCGACGAGAGCAAGGCCAACGGCCGTCGCGCCACGGTCAGCAACGTCGAGAAGCAGCTCGGCATCACGCACACGACGTTCTACCGGAACTACCCTGACCTGATCGAGTGATTCAAGGCTCAGCTCGCCGCCCGGCGCACTGCGGCAGTCGCCGAGAAGGACACCACCAAGCGCGAGGACGACCTGGACCGGCTCCGGCGCGAGAACCCCGACCTGCGCAAGCAGGTCAGGATCTACGCCGAGGCGATCCGCCAGCTAACCCTGGACAAGGCCGCACTGGAAGACAAACTCCAGAGCAGGGATGGGGTAACCAGCCTCGACGAGCGCCGTCGCCAACACCGAGCATCAGCGGACAACGGACACGAATGAAAGGCCCCCATAACATGACTGACCGCCGCAGGCTCTCCCTGCGCTTCTCCGAGGCCGCCGTCGACGCTCCCGCGCCCGCTCAGTCCGGCGGGCGCCGACTTCCGCCAGCCGCCCGGCGAGACCGCGGCCGCGCCCACGCCGGCCCGGCGTCCGCTCGCGGCTGGCGGCCTGACCTTCTCCGACCCGGACCGCCAGATCTGAGCGCTACCACCACGGGTCGCGCCACGTCCAGGACCAGCTCGCCATCAAGCCCACCGTTCAGTGTCTTCGAGCGCTTCTACCTGGTGGTCGTAGCCGGCCCGGCTCCCGCCTCGGATACCGTGTTCCTCTACGGGGTGCCATAACGGATGTGACGCCCCCCACCGGAGGTAGCCAGCGTATGAGTTCAAAGCGCAGCAAGAATCCAGCCCTGCCCGTACTTGACGACGCATTCCGACTCGCGTCGGTCAAGGACGCCGAAGAGTCCACCCGTGACTTGGCCGCGCGGCTGGCCACCACCGAGCTGCGCCGCGTTTCCCACCCTGGCCGGGTCACCTGGGAGCCCACCGATCAGGCCGAGCCCGTACCGGTCCCGCCGACCGTGGTCGATGGTGACGGGGACCTGTGGCTGAGGGACCGGGGTACTGGCACCTGGACCATGCCCGAGTTCGACCCGAAGGAGTTCCCGGCTCGCTGTGGCGAGGTTCTGACGTGGAACCAGCTTGCCTGCGAGTACGGCCCGCTGACCGCACTGGCCGACGACCGCCGCATCGGCGGCCGCCGGCGCTGACCGCGCAGCCCTTTGGGATGACCGCGCCCCTGTAGCGCCCGTTGCGGGTGGCTGGGAGCTCCAGCTCACCGCCGAGCAGGTGAGCGTGGTGGTGGCGTGCGACGGCCTCGAGCAGCGCGGTGCGGGCCTGGCGCCAGCGGACGTTCTCGGTGCGCGGTTGCCGTGGTGAGCGCGCGGCGCAGCTCGCCGATCGACCGCTACCAGTCGGCCAACTGCCCGAGCAGGCCGCGCACCAGCTCGTCGACGGCGGCCGCCGGGCCGGCGCCGAAGGCCCGCGCTTCGGCGCCGGCCTTCGGCGAGGACGTCTTCGTCCAGGTCCTCGAAGGCGGCGAGGGCGGCCAGACCTGCGCGAAGCGGTCGGTGCGGGACAGCGTCGGTTTCGCCTCGGCCGCGGCCTTGGCGGCCACCAGCCCGGGGTCGGCCTCAACGCCGATCGCCGCCAGCAGGTCCCGCTGATCGGCCTCCGACGCCGGCCACCCGGCCCGCTGGGCGTGCACCCAGGGGCCGAGTTGCTCGCCCTCGTACACCGTGTCCAGTGGCAGCACCGTCCAGTCGACGATGCCATCCAACTCCAGCCACCACGACCTGGCGACCGCGTACGTTCGCTGCCAGACGATCGGCCAGGCCGGGCACCACCACGGGTCGATCTCCTCCAACGCCCGACGCCGCTCCGGCACCAGCGCGCCCGACTCCCCGGCGGGTACCTGGGCCGCAGCCCGCAGCCCGCAGCTCGGAGAGCCACGTCCCGATCGCGTATCCGCCGACCGAGGCCCGCGCCGGCGCCGGCGCCGCCAGCGACCCGCCGGGGCCCTTCGCCCAGACCCGCGCCCAGTCGAGCCCGGCCTCGAACCGCGCGTGCGAATCTGCGGTTTGTTGTCACTGGGGGAGCAGTTGGAGTCACAGCTCCTGCTGGCGGTGGCGTAGGGGGCGGGGGTGCGGGGTGTCGTCCGGGGGCGGATGTGTGGTGACATGAGGAGACTTTGCGCGGTGACGGTTTGATGCAGATCCCCCAGCGGGTGGCCGGCTCGATGCTGGGTGGTGTTGGGCCTGCGGTCATGGTTTCCGGATCGGGGCCGGGCTCGGGGTCGTTGATACGGGGTTCAGGGGCCGGGGTGGGTGGTGTGTCCGGGCAGGGCACCGTGTACGGCGCAGAATGCGCAGTCGCAGCTGGTCATGGAGTTGGCCGGGCAGTGGGCGGTGGGCCAGTACGGTGATGCGCAGGGGCCGGGGTCGATCGGTGTGTCGCTGGTCAGGGTGCGCTGGCACCAGCCGCACCGGATCACGGTTGGTACGCCTGCCTGGCGCAGGTGCTGCGCTGCGCGAGCGGCGTCGTCGAACGGGATGTCCGACCTGACGGTGGCGGGCGCGCTGTCCAACAGCTGCCGGCTGCGCCACAGGCTCAGTCCGGTGACCGTGCGGACCGCTTTGAGGGCCGTCGGGCCGTGAGGAGGGCCAGGGGTCAGCAGAACTGCGAAATCCGGGTCCTCCATGGATGCCTCTCGTCGGTCGGCGTTGTGCCCGGTGCCAGTCAAAGTCAATCGTCCTGGCAGGCTGACAGGCCATGGGTTTTCGCTCGGCGGGGCAGTGTCTTGGCCGGTCGGGGCACCAGTTCCAGCATCGAGGCGAGCGGCAGTGACGGGTTGGCGGCCGCCGCTTCCACCACCTGCCGGTTGTCGTCGGCGAGCAGTTCGACGATGACCGCAGGCGCCAGGGCCTTATGGCCGGCGGCTATGGGGCGGGCTTGCCGGTCCGTCAGGCAGGCGAGCAGGGCCGGGGCTGTCGTGTGGCGGTGGCGGGCGATCTCGCGGAACGCCTTCTGGACCGGAGGCTGCCCTCGGGCCAGGTCTTCCAGCAGGGCCGGCGTCGCATCGGGATTGGCTGCCACGTTCGCGACGACTCGTGCCCCGTGTCTTTCGACCATCGCCCGTAGCTGGGCCTCGGAAAGTCCTGGGTGCGGTGCGATGGCCTTGAGTACCTTCGCGTCGAAGTCGCGGGCCAGCGTGTCGCGGATTTCGGCCGGCAGGTCACGCCGTCGGGCCAGGAGCATCCGTACGGTCGCTTCGGGTGACGCGGCCAGCTCTTCGACCTCGGCCGGACAGGCCGCGGCGATGCGCGGTAGCAGGGGTGAGCCGAGCCGGGTGGCGCCGGCGAGGTGGGCGAGGACGTCGAGTGGCAGGCGAGGGTGGTGCGCGAGCCGGCGCTGGACGTCGTGGCAGCAGTCGGTGGCCAGGGTACGGATCAGGGCTTCGTCGATCGCGGGATTGTCCGAGAGCTGGGCCCTCACCCAGGGGACGGGATCGTCGGCGAGCCGCGCGTACACCTGCGCCGGCAGGTCGGGGCGGGCGGCCAACTCCTGGCGCAGCAGCACCGAGGGGTGGTCGGCGAAGACCATGGCGGCGACTGCGGGGGTGGCCGGGTTGCGCAGGGCAGCCTGCTGGATGTTGTGCACAGCGGACTCGTGCGAGCCGTCGCAGGAGGCGCCCGGTGCAAGCTGGCAGTCGGGCTCCGGACAGTGCGGGTCGTGGACGAAAGGCGGCCTCCTGCGATCGCAGACCGGGCAGGACCCGGCCGCGGGCAGGCCTTCGCCGGTGAGCAGCGCCGCCAGCACGGCCGGCGGGGTTGCCTCGTTGGCCGCCGCTGCGCGGCGGACCTCGGTGTGCGGGTGCTGTGCGAGGCGGGCGGCGAGGTCCGGCGTCGTCGTCCACAGCGCGAGTTCCTCGACGACTCGCGACTGTGGGTCATCGGCGAGCGTCAGCGCCACGTCCGGCGGCAGGCCGGGGCAGGAGGCCAGCTTCTCCCGGTGCTCCACCAGGGGACCGGAGGCGAAGACCTGCGTCCACTCCGGTGCTCCTGTGCCTTCTTCGAGCAGGGCGAGCGCCGCGCGCGGCTGTACGGCCGGGTCGACGTCGGCAGCGCTGAGCCGGCCCTCGTACGCGAGCCGCACCGCGGCCTCCTCGAAGCGCGAGGCCAGCGTCGTCACCTGTGCACGGCTGAGGTCCGGGCGGTCGGCTAGGGCCTCGGCGAGATCGGCGTCTGCAGTCGCGATCAGCCGATCGAGCAGTTCGGAAGGCAGAGCCGGGTTGGCAGCCAGCCCGTACAGGACGTGGTTCACAGGTGAGCATCCTGCCTGATGCATGATCGAACGGCTCGTGGATTTCGGCGCTGATGTCGGTATCCGGCGGCGGCCGACGGTGACACTTGCTGCATCGGACCGCCCCAATCGCACCCAATCGCAGTGGACGCCCCTGCCCCTTGACCGGGCCGCCGCGCATCCTTCAGCCCCGGTCCGAGCCCATCTACCACGCCACATCGCGCGTATACCGCACATTCCGCCCTGGTGTCAGCGGAATGCCGATTGCGCTGACGCCTGTCCGTAGAGCCCGTCTTCCCGGATCGCAGACGTCCTTTCGTCATAGCTCGATGCATGGCGGGCCAGGGGAGTGGGGGCGGTGCTCATGCCGAAGGACGACGGACAGGCCGACCCAGGGCGGGCGGCGCCGGTGGCGCTGGCGCGGCAGCAGGCGGTGGACCGGCTGCTGACCCTGGAGGCGCGCGGTGCGTTGACGACCGGCCATGTGCGGCTGGTCGCGGACGCGGTCGGGGTGTCGCTGCGCACGGTGTGGCGCTGGCTGGCCGCCGCGCGCACCGAAGGAAGGACCAACGCGAAGCAGCGAGAGCGGTTCACGGTCACCCCGCAGCTGCACGCCCGCCTCGTTCTGTGGTGCGGGAACGAGGCCGCGGTGCACCGCGGCCTCCTCTCCGAGGCCCGCGCCGTAGCCGAAGCCGCCACCGACGATGCGGGGGAACAGGACAACGAGGGCGGTCTTTCTCCGGTGGCGGTGCCGTCGTTGGCGACGCTGCACCGGGCGATCCGCCGGGACCTGAATCAGGGCCAGCGCGCCGCGCTGACGGGCGGGGAGAGGGCCCGGCGCGGCCACGACGTGCGCCTGCGCCGGCGCCGCGAGTGGCGCAACACCTGCTGGGAAGGCGACCACAAGCACGTCCCGGTCGAGGTCGACCCGCGCGGCGAGCTGGTGTGCCCGTGGGTGACGTGGTTCATCGACTGCGCCCACGATGCCATCCCCGGAGTCGCGGTCACTCCGCACACCCCGTCCCGGGACGCGATCCTCGCGGCGCTGCGTACCGCGATCTCCCGTGATGAACCAGACGGCCCCTACGGGCCGGTCGGCGGACTGCCCCCTTGGTGCGGATCGACGGTGGCAAGGACTTCCTCTCCCGCACCGTCGCCTCCGCGCTCGGCGCGTTCGCGGTCCCCGTACATGACCTGCCCGCCTACACCCCGCACCTGAAGGGCACGGTGGAGAACCTCAACCGGTGCGCCGAGCGGATGTTCTTCGCCTCGCTGCCCCGCTACACCCACGCCCCCACCGCCTCCGTCCGACGCCGCGACCGGGCCAAGGACGACACGGCGCCTCTGGCGTTCACCGCGTTCGTTCAGCTGCTGCTGGACTGGGTGCACTGGTGGAACACCGAGCACACCTCGGCGGCCCATTAGCTCCTTGGACACACGATCCGCCCGGAGCTCCACCACAGGGGGCCACCGCGAGGCCGGGATCGGCAGCGACCACCGCTTCCCAGCCCGCTGTGGTGATGTCCTGGCCCTCACCGCCAGTTGTATCCGCGTGGTTCGTCGCCTGCCGCCTTGACCTGCTTGCGGTAGGCCCCCGGCGGTGATCCGAAGTGTCGTTTGAAAGCTCTGGCGAAGGCGAACTCCGACGTGTATCCCATGTGCTGCGCGATTGTGCTCAGTGGGGCCGCCGAGTGGTGCAGCAACCGCGCCGCGGTGGCCATCCGCCAGTTGGCCAGGTAGGTCAACGGCGGCTCGCCGACCACCGAGGCGAAGCGGCGGGCGAACGCCGCACGGGACAGCCCGGCGCGGGTGCCCAGCGATTCCACGGTCCAGGGATGGCCGGGATCGTCGTGGATCGCTTTCAGGGCCGGGGCGACTGCCGGGTCGGTCAGCGCGGCCGTCCAACCCCGGGTCCGCTCCTTAGGCAGCTCGGCGTACCACGACCGGAGGATGTACAGCAGCAGCAGATCGATGAGCGCCGTGACGACCGCGTCCGAGCCCGGCTGCGGCGCGTGGAACTCGGCGCACAGCTGATCGACCGCCGAGCGCAGCACCGGGTGGCGGCCCGGAACCGCGGGGAGGTGGATGACCTCCGGTAGATCGCTGAACAGCGGATGCGGGCGATCAACGTCGATCGCGTACGCGCCGCACACCAGCACCGTGTGCGGCCCCGGTCCGTCCACGGTGACCTGGCCGATCGGCGAGGAACGGTCCACGCGCTCCGGTACGAAGTCCACCGGATCGCGGCCCGGCACATCGCACAGGGTGTGTCCGCTGCCGCGCTGCAGGAACACGATGTCGCCGGGGCCGAGCGCGAGCGGTTGGCCGTGCGGTGGCAGCAGGTGGCAGTGTCCTTCCACGACCACGTGGAATCCGGCTCCTGAGATGGGTTGGAACTTCAGGGCCCACGGGGCGTGCGCGTCGGTGCGAGTCACCATCGGGCGTCCCGTGCGCAGGACTTCGAGGGTGTCGCTCAGGATGTCCATAGCGCCACTCTAATGCCTGCATGGCGAGACGATATGGCATGGAATCGAGATTTCAAGTCATTCACCGTCTCGATGTGGAGGCGTACGTTCTTGCCATGGCGGTGCCGAGCCCGGCACTGGATCGACGAAGGAATGGATTCCATGTCTCTGGCTGGCAAGAAGATCGTGATCATCGGTGGAACCTCCGGCATCGGCTTCGCGGTAGCCCGACAGGCTGCTTCGGCCGGCGCGGACGTCGTGGTCGCCTCCAGCAATCAGGACCGCGTGGACGCCGCGACGAAGCGGTTGGGCGGGCCGGCCGAAGGCCGCCGCCTGGACGTCGCCGACGGCAACGCCATCGCCGCGTTCTTCGAGCAGATCGGGGAGTTCGACCACCTCGTCTACACCGCGGGCGAATCTCTGCTGATCAAGCCGCTGGTCGACACCACCCCGCAGGAGGCCAAGGCCGTCTTCGAGCGCCGGTTCTGGGGCGCGTTCCTCTCCGCCAAGTACGCTGCACCGCGACTGCGCGACGGCGGCTCGATCACTTTCAGCTCCGGCGTCCTCGCGATCCGCCCCCTGTCCGGAACCGCGCTCACGGCAGGTATCACCGGCGGCATCGAGGCCCTGTCCCGGGCACTCGCCGTCGAACTCGCCCCTTTGCGCGTCAACGTGATCCAGCCCGGTGTGATCCGCACCGAGCTGTGGGACGGCAGTGTCCCGGACCCGGAGGCTTTCCTCCAGGGCGCCGGGTCCGAGCTGCTCACGCGGCGTGTCGGCACTGCCGAGGAAGCCGCGGCGGCCTATCTCTTCGTCTTGTCCAACGCCTACGTCACCGGCACCACGCTCGCGATAGACGGCGGCGCGGCACTGGTGTGACATAGGAGCGACGCAAACCAGCCAACGGAGCAACGCCGCACCCACGCACTCGGTGGCGTCCAGTCCCGACGGCCACACCATCGCCACCGCCGGCGGCGACGGCAGCGTGCGGTTGTGGGAGGCGGCCACCGGCAAGACTGTCACCATCCTCACCGGCCACAGCCGCGCCGTGGAATCGGTGGCGTTCAGCCCCGACGGCCACACCCTCGCCACCGCCAGCGGCGACACCGCTGCGCGGCTGTGGTCCTACACCGCGCCGGATACCGCGATCAGAATTATCTGCGCGGCCGTTGCCCGCGACCTCACCCCCGAGGAGAAAGCGATATACCTGCCCGAACAGTCCACCGGGTCCCCCGCCTGCCCTGCATAACCCCATCAACACGCTGACGTCCCTCCTGGCCTCCGACAAGGCCGCGCTACCGGGCCGGTCCGGCCAGCGTCTCGATCGGGCCCAGGTCCGGATCGGGCTTGCGGGTGAGGCTCGCCAGCTTCTCGGGCGGTTCACTCCCGTCCCTGACGACCGTCACGTAGCCCTTGGCCTCCTCCACGCTCATCCGCGGGGCCTGCTTGCGCAGGTGCTGCATGGCGGCAGCGGTCCCGACGGAGTCCGCGAGGTGCCGGACGTCTGCGGCGAGGGGGTCGGGCACCCTGATGCCCTTAACCTGCCAGAGGTAGTCCTCCTCCCAGTCATCGGTCCAGCGGCTGCCGGGGACGAAGTGGATGCTCCCGTCCTCCCGGTCGACCAGAAGAGGGCCACCGAGGAGGTTCCCGCGCAGAGCAGGGTTACGGGCCCCCTCCGCCGAGGTCCAGTAGCAGAGCCACCCGACCGACCGTTCCTCGACGGCGTAGACGGCCAGCTCCGGGATCAGCCTCGCCCATCCCCAGGTCGGCCGCTCCCGCGCCAGCAGGGATTCGACCAGCTCGACCGCTCGTTCCTTGGAAATCACGGTCCCATCCTTCACTCCGGGTCAACCGGATTTCGGCGTACCCGGTCGTCGATCCGGTGCCGTCCGGCGCGGGCGCAGGGGGGCCGACCATCGCTGCCGAGACTGGCCAACTACCACCTCCGACCCGGGGCGTTACCTGTACAAGGCCGTCGGGCCGGTGGCCGACTATCGGTTCCGGTTGCCTTGATGCCCGTGCCGGGTTCGGGGGCGGGTATCAAGGTGGGGGTCGCGCGGTGTGGGTCAGTTCCCACCAGGGGGCGGGTTCGGCTTCGAGGTCGGCGGTCGGCCACCAGAGGTCGGAGCTGGGGTCTTCGGTCTCCAGGTCTTCCGGCTTGGCGGCGCCGGCCGGGACGGTGCGCAGCATGGTGGCGGGGTGTGGGGTGCGGGCGGTGTGTTCGAGGGCGTCGGCGCGGTTGGCGTAGCCGGCCTGGTCGGTGCCGGTGAGGACGGACAGCGGTGTCGGGAACCGTGGGTAGCGGTGGTCGCAGAGTGGATCGCCGCTGCCCTGGGCTTCCGTGGTGTTGTGCCGGACGCCGGGCGGCAGGGGGGCGGTGGCCCAGTAGCGGGGGTAGGCGTTCAGTTTGGTGGCCGGCCGGGTGCCGCTCATGGTGGCGCGGTCGACCTCGACGAATGCCCGGTTGAGCGTCCGGCCGGGGCCGTCGGCCCCGGCCGGTTTGGTGGCGGGTGCTGCCGGAGCTGGTCGAGCGAGGACCTCACCCCGGGGGTCGTCGTCCGAACGACCTGGCACGAGCCCGCTTGCCCGGCCTGGACCCGGCGGTGGCCGCCAGGCGGCGACGGCGGGCACAGGGTCGGCCCGGGTACGGGTGGCCGTGGTTCTCTTCCAGGACGGCCGTCTCTGCCTGATCCGCCGCCGGCGTCCCGCCGGCGCCCCGCCACCCGTCCCGCCACCCGTCCCGCCGGCGTCCCGCCGGCTGGGCGGGTGGCTCCTGTTTCGTCACGCCGAGGTTCGGACGGCGGTGTCGTGTCGGCTGGCCGAGCCGTGTCGTGGAAGGTCGGGGACGGCTGCCGTGTGCGGGTGGCCGGCCGTTTCGGGTGGGCTCTGGGCCGGGGCTTGCCCCGGTGGCGGTGGGATGGCCGGAGGGTCCGCGGGTGTGGGGAAGGCCTGTGGGGGCCAGGGCCTGTGGGCGAGGTGGTGGCGGAGGGCGTCGAGTCTGGCGAGGCAGGTGTCGATGGTGGCGATGGCGGCGCTGCCGTGTTCGCGGATGCGGCGTTCGATGGTGGCGAGCCGGTCTTCGATGTGCTGCCAGCGCTCCTCGGCCGTGGTGTGGGGGTCAGGTGCGTCGTTGGTCGCTGTCATGGCGGAGGCGTTCGGTGTGGTCGGTGAGGTCGTCGAGGCGGGCGGCGAGGTCCGGATGGGCGGCGCCGAGGTGGGGTCGCATGGCGGTGAGGGGCGCTATCAGGTCGGCCGGGTCGGGGGCGCCGAGGGCGGTGGTGAGCGCGGTCAGCGCGGGCCGGGCCCGGGGGGCCAGGCCGGGCGTGGCGGTGACCTGGGCGGCCAGCACGCGCAGGTCGGCGGCGTTGTTCCGGGCCCAGGCGGTGACCGCGCGTTCGGCGGCCCGCCGGTCGCGCACCGCTTTGACCCGCTGCGCGCCGGTCCCGGCGGTCCGGCGGGTGGTTCCGCTGGTGGGCTTCAGGCGCAGGTAGCGGTTCTCGGCGGCCTGGCGGCTCGCGACGCCCATGGGCTGGGCGAGGTCCGCCCAGGTGGCACCGCCGGCGCGGGCGGCATCGACCAGGCCCGCTTCCCAGCCCGCGAGCTCGGTGCGCAGCTCGCGCAGGAGAACCAGCGCGGCCAGCGCCGGCTCCGGTCCCTCGTCCGGCGCACCGACACCGGGCGGTGCGCCGGGCGGTGCGTCGGAGCCGGCGCTCTGGGCGGTGCGGACGGCGTCGTCGATGGCGGCGAGCGCGGCGGCTGCGGCGAGGAAGGACGCCGGCCCCGTCGGCGGGCCGCTGCCGGTGGCGGGCGGGTCGGGCCGCTTTCCCACAGGTGTCACTCCTTTGGCGACTAAAGGGTTTGTCATCGGATGGATGACATGTTAGAACGGATTCAGGTGAAGCGCACTGGCTCCCATAGCCCAACCACCTGGAGGTGTTTCGCGATGCTGCTGCGCACTGACCCGTTCCGTGAACTGGACCGGCTGACCCAGCAGTTCCTCAACACGACCGGTACCTGGTCGCGTCCGACGCCGATGCCGCTGGACGCCTACCGCACCGGTGACGAGTACGTCATCTGTTTCGACCTGCCGGGGGTGGACCCGGAGGCGATCGACATCGACGTCGAGCGGAACATGGTGACCGTCAAGGCCGAGCGCCGCCCGCGCCAGGAAGGCGAGGGCGTGAAGTGGGAGCTGTCCGAGCGCCCGCTCGGCGTGTTCTCCCGCCAGGTCATGCTGTCCGACACCCTCGACCCTGCCGGGATCACCGCCGACTACGACGCCGGCGTGCTGACCCTGAAGATCCCGGTCGCCGAGAAGGCCAAGCCCCGCAAGGTCGCGATCAGCCACAGCGGCGACCGCAAGCAGATCCAGGCCTGACCCCTCTTCTCCCCATGAACCGTTCCGCGCCGCCCCTGATCTCTCCCCCTCGAAGGGGCGGCCGGAACACCCCCACCCGCCGGCCGCCCTCCCCGGGCCGCCCCGACCGCGGACACGGGGCAACGCCATGAACGGCCGGGGCAACGAACCCTTCGTGGTGCGGGCGCGCGGTGAGATCGACCTTCACACCGCGCCCTCGCTGCGCGGTGCCCTGTCCGCCGCGCTCGCGTCGCATCGGGAGGTGGTGCTGGATTTGTCGGAAGTGACGTTCATGGACTGCGCGGGTCTGGGTGCCCTGGTCCGGGCCCGCAACCAGGCCGACCGCAGCGGCAGGCGTCTGGTCCTGCGCGGGGCCGGGCGCTGCGTGGTGCGGCTGCTCAAGCTCACCGGTCTGCACCGGCGCCTGGCCGTCGGGCCCTGACCCGTCGCCTGGGCGGTGTACCGGGCAGGCCGGGACGGAGGGAGAACTGCACGGAGGGAGAACTGCGATGAATCTTCGATGGGAGGCGTTCCTGGAGGAGGTCCGGGAACGCGGCGAGTACGCCACCCCGCAGGAGGCCGAGCGGGCCGCCCGGGTCGTCCTGGCCCTGTTGGGTGCCCACCTGGTCGGCGGTGTGCGCGCCGACCTGGCCGCCCGCCTGCCGGAGACCATGGCCCTGATCCTGCTCAACCCCTTGCAGGCCGCCGAGCCCCTCAGCCCCGAGCGGTTCGTGCGCGCCACCGCGGCCTGGATCGAGGGCGCCACCGAAGCCACGGCCCTGTGGGACATCGGCGCCGTCCTGTCCACGGTGGCCGACGCGGCCGGCGACGACCTCACCGAGCGTGTCCTGCTCCAGCTGCCGCCCGGCTACGACCTCCTGTTCGGCCGACCCCAGCCCGGCCACCGCCCCTGAACCTGTCCGCGCCGCCGCCCCCGCCCGGCCGGCCCCGCCCCGGAAGGCCACCGCCATGACCCGGTACCGCCTCCTTCTCCAGCAGGTCCGCACCCTCGGCCGCTACACCACCGACGAGGAGGCCGAACGCGTCCTGCACACTGTTCTGGCCGTCCTCGGCAGCCAGCTCACCGGTGAGGAACGCCGCGACCTCGCCGCGGCCCTGCCGGAGCGGGCCCGCGCCGTCTTCGCCTCGCAGATCCCGCTGCCCGAGCCGGTCGCCGCCCCGGCCTTCGTCGAAGCCGTCGCCCGCGCCCTGAACACCAGCCTCACCGGCGCCCGCTGGGACACCTCCTCCGTCCTGGCCGCCCTCGCCGACCTGGCCGGTGACCGGCTCACCGACCGGATCCTCGCCGACCTGCCCCGCGGCTACGCCCTCCTGTTCGGCCGCGCCGACCTCATCGCCGCGGCGTGACCCGGGACCGGGTACGGGCCGTCACCGACACCGTGCGGGAGTTCACCCAGCGGGTCGGGCATCCGCCCCGTCGCCCCGGCCTGCCGCCGGGGCGAGCTGCGCATGCGCAGCGGCCACGACGCCAGGCGCGGGAGCGACCTGAACGCCTGGCCGGGCAGGTCCGCGATCCTGGTCGGCAAGGGTCGGCTCTGCCCGTGGTCGCCGGACGGGCGGGCGGTGTCGAGGCCGTCGCGCAGGGCGTACGGATCGGTGACGGTGGCCAGTTCGGCGAAGCGGGGTCGGCAGCCGGCGGACGGTGCGGTCGTCGCCGTCCCGCACGGCCTCGATGATCGCCTCGATCAGGTCCGCCTGTCCGTCCCGGGCCGTCTCCGGCGTCGCGGGCACGAGGTGTTCGACTGCCGCCTCCCTGCGCGGTGCCGCTCGTTTCTTCGGGAGCGCGGCGGCGGCCCGGGGGGTGCCGCCGCCGCGCAGCGGGAGACTACCTCACTCGCGGGCACCGCAAAATCTATACGCGCCGGAGTAGACATTGCCCGCGGGTCGGTCTAGCGTTTCTCTCGTAGACAGCAGTCTGCGATACCGGCCGGACACGAACCGGCCGGATTGTTGGACAGGTCCGGCAGTGGAGTCCCGAAGCCAGGCAGGTGCAGGACGGCGACGGGACTGACTGCCGGACCGGGCGGCCCGCAGGTATCAGGGGCCACCACCAGCGGTACCGGTAGTACGCAGTTCGGTGAGTGCGGTACCGGCAGTCGCAAGACAGGCAGGACCTCGGCAAAGGCGCCCAGACTGCGGGCGCGCGTGCCGAGGGGTCCGGGCAGTGGTTCCAGGCCAGCGCAGGCGCAGGACGGCCGGCGGGGCCGGCTGCCGGACCGGGTGGGCCATCACGGCCACCGACCAGTAGTACGCAGTTCAGCAGGTGCAGTACCAGCAGTACGAAGTGACAGGTCAGTACAGAGGATGAACGGAGGGCGCAAGCGCCATCAGGATCGCCCGGCCCGTGAACACTCGCCCGGGCGGACACCGCAGACCCCAACGCAAGGACGGTGGTTTCCGGTCACGCATACGCGATCCCCGCACACCCCCCGGGGCAGTGCGGAAGTAGAAGGACCGACCCCAGGTCGGTAGATGGTGTTGTTCCCCTTCGGGGCCCCGGAGCCGACACGGCCCCGGGGCCCCTCGACGCGTTCTCCCCGAGAACCAGAGAGGTGCAGTGACTACAACGGCCAGCCCCGACACACCCGACAAACTCGACGACGACGACTACCCCGCCTACACCATGGGTCGCGCCGCCGAGATGACCGGCACCACCCCTGGCTTCCTGCGAGCCCTCGGCGAACACCGCCTCATCACCCCGCTGCGCTCCGGCGGCGGCCACCGCCGCTACTCCCGCTACCAACTGCGCATCGCCATGCGTGCCCGCGACCTCGTCGACCAGGGCACCCCCATCGAGGCCGCCTGCCGCATCGTCATCCTCGAAGACCAACTCGAAGAAGCCCTGCGCCTCAACGAACAACTCCGCCGCTCCCAGCACGACCAGGAGCCCACCGCGGACACCTGACCCGGACCGGCAACCTGGCCTACAGCCGCGGGCGGAGCCTATGGACAGATTCTGCAGGCTCCGTCGCGGCGGTGGCGTGCCGGAGCCCGTCGTGCACGCCGAGGCGCGGCAAGCCGGCGCGACGCTGCACGCCGCCCTCGCCCAGCACCCCAACCGTCCCGACCACGTCCAGGATGAGGACGACGACCAGAAACACCCGCTGCTCGGCGACGTCCCTCACCGGGTCCGCCGCCGGCTGGCCGGGATGACCACGGAGAACATCCGGCAGGCCCTGCACCGGGCCCGGGACGACGAGCGCGCCGCCGACCGGTACGCCGACGCCGGAGACGAGACCGCCTTCGCCACCGCGGCCGCCGGCTGCGCCCAGTGGCAGCGCGTCCGCGACCACACCGCCGAAACCGCGCCGAGTGCTACGACCCCGACCACAACACAGCCCTCCAGCACGCGCTGCGCCCGCCGTGAGCGCCACCGCCGCGACGTCGCTGATACTGCGCCCGGGAGGCCGCCCACCGGGCCCGACAGACCACCGACGCCGCCCACCGGGCGCGACAAGACCACCGACGCCGCCCACCGGGCGCGACAGACCACCGACGCCGCCCACCGGGCGCGACAGACCACCGACGCCGCCCACCGCAGCCTCGCCGGCACCGCCGCCCAACCCCTTTACACCGCGCCCGACCGCGCCGGCCTCTACCCCCTGACCGACGACGACCACCAGGCCGTCCGCGACCTCACCCGCCACCTCACCCGCCACCTCACCCGCCATCTCGACGCCGCCACGCTGCGCCAGGTCATGAGCTGGCGGGAACGCACCCGCACCGCGGCCCTCGCACTGTGCGGCACCGAGCAGGCCCGGCCCGCCCGGCCGAACGTGCGCCGCCGGTCCTGACAAAAAGCCACGAGGCGCCGGTCACCGGGTGGCCGGCGTAGCGGTGGCTGTAGCCGTAGGGCGAGGCGCTCCAGCTGGGTGAGCTCAAGGGCATGAACGCCCTTTTTGCCTGGGCAGGGCCTCGGGGAAGGTGACGGTGACGGCGGAGCCGGCCGCGGTGAGGTGCCAGGCCTTCGCGCGGCCTGCCTGCGGCAGGGTCAGTCACGAACTCGGCCAGGCCTTCGGCCTGGAGCCGGGTCAGCCGCTTCTGGGTCTGCTTGATCCCGGCGGCGCCGCCGTGCAGCCGGCGCAGCTGCTCGGCGGTGGCGATCCGGGACTGGAACAGCGACGCCACCACCGCCCAGGTGATCTCCACCTCCCGCGTCACGCCGTCCGGCTCCGCCCCGGTCCTCGCCCGCTTCCTGCCCGTCGTCATCGCAGGGGTACCCCTCTCGGCTCGACGCGGAGCCCGATGCCCCGCGCGGTCGCCGAACCGAACCCCCGCACACCGTGGCGGATCCCTTGGTGAACAGCCCCCCGCGCCGCAACGGTCACGTAACGGCCGCGACCAACGTTGCTGCCCCGAACGGCCGCCAACGTTGGTGGATTCCTAATTCGTTGATAGCGGATCGGTGGAGCCAGGGGGCTGCTGTCAGTCCGTTCGAATGCCGAGGTCGTGACGCCTCGCGCCACCCGGGCCAGCG